>JBHEPH010000052.1:375-17322 GCA_046260395.1 Gemmatimonadales bacterium | reverse complement strand
CGGCCTCGCCGCCTCACCCGCCACCGCCTTGGCCAGCAAGGTCTTGCCGGTGCCCGGCGGCCCGATCAGCAGGGCGCCCTTGGGCAGCCGGCCGCCCAGCCGGGTGAACTTCTGCGGGTCCTTGAGGAACTCGATGATCTCCTGCAGCTCCACCTTGGCCTCATCGGCGCCCGCGACGTCCGCGAAGGTGACCTTCGGCGTGTCGCCCGAGAGCAGCTTTGCCTTGGACTTCCCGAACGAGAAGGCGCGGTTGCCGCCGGCCTGCATCTGCCGCATGAAGAACAGCCAGAGCCCGATGATCAGGATCCAGGGGAGGGCGCCGATCAGGATCTGGGTGAAGCCGGGCCGGTTCTGCCGGTACTCGATCTCCGCCCCGGCCTCACGCAGCCGCGTCGCCACGTCACCGAACGGCGCACTGGCCGCCGGCGGCAGGGTCACGGTGAACTCACGCGCCGGCACGCTGCCGTTGCGCACCACGGGGGTGCGGAACTCGCCCTTGGCGGCCACTCCGTCGCTGATCGTGATCTTGGCGATGTTGCCGGACTCCAACTGCTTCTCGAAGTCGGTATAGACGAACTCGCGCATGGTGCTGTCCTGGCGGTTCATGACCTGGAACAAGGCCAGGCCAATGAGCACCACCAGCGCCATGAGCGCGAAGTTCTTGCTGAGCCCGCCCCAGTTGGGGGCCGGAGGGGGCGTGGAGGGAGGTTTCGTCATCTACATCAAATCCGCGATAAAGGGGAGATGCCGGTAATGCTCGGCATGATCAAGTCCGTAGCCCACCAGGAAGGCGTTCGGGGCCTCGAAGCCCACGAACCGCAGTTCCGCGAAGGGGGCGTGCATGTGCACCTTGTCGAGCAGGGCGCAGACCGCCAGGCTCGCCGGCGCCCGGCTCTGCAGCAGGGCCAGCAGGCGGCGGAGGGTGTTGCCCGAGTCGACGATATCCTCGACGAGGACGACATGGCGGCCGGCCAGGTCAATCTCGGGGTCGTACAGGAGGCGGACGTTGCCGCTGGAGGTGGTCCCGTCACCGTAGGAACTGGCCACGATGAAGTCCACGGTGACCGTCCGCTCCACCTGGCGCACGAGGTCGGCCAGGAAGAGGAAGCTGCCCTTGAGCAGCCCGATCAGGAGCAGGTCTCCCTCGGGATAGGCGCGTGTCAACTCCGCCCCCAGCTCCGCCACGCGCGCGGCGATCTGGTCGGCGTCGAACACCACCGCCTTGATCTCCTTGCCGCCGGTGCGGCGGAGGACCTCAGGACTGCTCAACGTCAACGCGGACTCCTTCCTCACCATTCGAGGGTACCTGCCCGGCAGCCCGGCAGACACCCGGTACCCACACCACCTCGCGCCCTTCACCGAGCAGGACCGGCCAGCCGGCACGTTCGGAGCGCGGCAGCTTTTGATCCTGCATGCAGCGCACCACCAGCCGGGAACCGGGGCCACCCAGGGGGCGAATGCGATCGCCGGGTTGCCAGGGTCGCAACGCATATACCCCGGGGATGACCCGCGTGGTCCATCCGTCGCGGCGCAGCAATTCGTGCCCTGGCCCGTGCTGCCAGCGAACGGTCCACGAACCGACTCGCACAACCCCGTCCGGCGGGTCGCCGAGGGCCAGTGAAAGCGGCTCCCAAGGCGCCGGCTCGGCCGCGATGCGGAGGCGGCCAAAGGCCAGCTCACCCCGCCACCGACCGCCGAGCGGCACCCAGGAGCCGCTGGAACCCTCGCGCACCAGTCGGACGAGTCGCTGCAGGCCCCCTGGGCTCGCCACCGCGCCGACACGACGCAGGAGCGCCCGCAGCACACTCTGCGCCAACTCCGAATCATACCCCGTCAGGGGGGTCACAGCAACGGAAACTGCGCCGTGTACCATCCTAAGATCGAGTCCTGGCAGCTGCCCCAGCACCGCGTCCCACGCTCGCCGGTCGGCCGCCGCGTGAGTCCCCACACGAAGCAGCCGGGCGACCGCCTCCGGATCCCTCGCTTCCAGCAACGGCAGGATCTGGTGGCGCAACCACGACCGGGTGTGCCGGGGATCGCGGTTGGCAGGATCCTCCCAGGGTTCCCAGCCCGTTGGCTCCAGTGCGGCGCGCAGCTCGGCGCGGCCGAGCTCCAGCAGCGGCCGGACGATGCGCCCGCGCACCGGCGCCATTCCGGCCAGGCCGGCAGGTCCCGACCCCGCCAGGACCCGCATCAGGATGGTCTCGGCCTGGTCCTCACGATGGTGGGCCAGGAAGAGGTAGCGGGCACCGGTGCGCCGAATCGTTTCGCGAACCAGCGATACCGCGCCCGGCGCGCCGTGGCCTCGCTGGCGCCTGGGCCAAGCTGGAGGTTGCCCCGCTCGAAGGGGAGGCCGACCTGGCGGGCGATCGTGGCGACACGCTGGGCCACCTCGCCGCTCGCGGGGTGCACCCCGTGGTCGGCGTGCGCCACCACCAGCTCCAGCCCGTGGGCCGGAGCGCTCCGGTGCAGCAGCGCCAGCAGCGCCAGCGAGTCGGCACCGCCGCTCACACCGACCAGGGCCACCCCGGGCTCGACCCCGAGGCTGGCCAGCCGCGCGGCAAACCGATCGTCGAGACTCATGGCGACTCGGAAGGGACCATAAGAGTGGAGACGTGCGTGGAGTCGGGCGCCGCACGCGGGGACGGCCCGGCGCGCGGTCGCCATTGGCCTCGCGCCCCTATCGTGGCGCGGCCCCGCGCACCGGCAGGTGCCGGTCGAAGAGCTCCAGGATGCGGCGGTACTCATCTGTCCACGACTCGGGGCGCACAAACGCGTGATCCTCGACCGGGTAGACGGCCATCTCCCAATCGGTCTTGCCAAGCTCAATCAGCCGCTGCGCCAGGCGCACCACATCCTGAAAGTGCACGTTGACGTCCACCATGCCGTGGGCAATGAGCAGCGGGTCGTCAAGCCCCTCGGCGAAATAGATCGGGGACGAGCGGCGGTAGGCCACCGAGTCATCCTGGGGCTGGTTCAGGATGCGCGCAGTATAGCCGTGATTGTAGTGGGCCCAGTCCGTGACCGAGCGGAGCGCCGCCCCGGCGCCGAAATGCTGCGGTTCATTGAACAGCGCCATGAGGGTGATGAACCCGCCGTAACTTCCGCCGTAGATCCCCACCCGCTCCGGCTCAATGCCGTACTGGTCGCGGAGGTAGCGCGAGCCATCCACCTGGTCCTGCAGGTCGCGGCCACCCATGTGCCGGTAGATGGCGGTCCGCCAGTCACGGCCGTAGCCCGCCGACGCGCGGAAGTCGATGTCGAGCACCACGTAGCCGCGCGAGGCCAGCAGGTGGTGGAACATGTACTCGCGGAAGTAGCTGGACCAATAGTTGTGCACGTTGTGCAGGTAGCCGGCGCCGTGGACGAAGATCACCCCTGCCCCGTTGGGCTCGGCGCCGAGATCCTCCGGCCGGTAGATCCGCGCAGGCACCGGCACGCCATCCGATCCGGGGATGGTGATGATCGGCGGGGTCATCCAGGGGCCCGCCAACCACTCCGCCGTTGGCGAGAGCGTCAGCTGGCTCATGCTGGCGTTGGCGCGGGGCTGTTGCAGGAACAGCTCGGGCGGCCGGTTGCCCTCGGAGTAGACGTTGGCCAGCCAGCGGCCATCGGGCGAGACGGTGACGGAGTGGCCACCCACTGGGCCGGTCAACCGCGTCGAGCTACCGCCGCCAACCGGGAGGTAGTAGGCGTGCCGCTCGTATACCGACGGCTCGCTGGTATGCAGGAGCCAGCGGCTGCGGTCGGGGGTGAGCTCCGCCTGCAGCACCTCATAGGCACCGCGGGTGCGCTGCACGCGGGCGCTCCCGTCCGGGGACACGCTGTAGAGCTGCGCCCAGCCATCGGCCTCGGACACGAACCAGGCACCGTCGTTGCCGGGCAACCAGCCGGCACAGCCGAAGCACGGTCCGGCCACCCAGGCGGTGTCGCGCAGGATGTCCAGCGACGTCACCGCACCGTCCGGGGCATCCACCCGCACCAGGTGCCGCGCCTTGAAATCGGCACCGGTGGCGGCCAGCAGGAGACTGGTACCGGCGTCATTCCATCCGCGCGTGAACAGTGAACCGAACTGGCGGGTACTGTCTCCCGCGATCGGCTGCAACCAGGCCACCTCACCGGTGGCGACGTCGAGCATCCCGACGCGCTGCCGGAACTGCTCGTCGCCCACCTTGGACCGTGAATTCAGGTTTTCGGTGAAGCCGGTCGTGGCGACGTAGTTCGGCACCAGGGTGTTCTGTACATCCTGCGGCGGCGTCGCCAGCATTACGAAGACGTGGCCCCCGTCGGGCGAGGGGAGCAGCTGCCCCACGTTTTCCCGGTTCTGGAGGTAGAGGGTCTTCGGCGCCAGCGCCTCCCGTGCCTCCCGCTCCACCCGCTGCACGGAATCGCGCACCAGTCGATCGTCAATGGCGCCCACCAGCCGCCGCTCTTCCGCCGAGAGCCATTGCCGCTGGGTGGCGGGGGTCCTCGGGTCACTGGGGGCCGGGCCGCTGCGGATGTCGGTGAGCTGGGTCGTGGCACCGGTGGCCAGCTCGAGGGCAAAGAGGTTCATGCCGCGTCGGAAGAACACCCGGCGGCCGTCGCGGTCGAACTCCGGGTTGCTCTCGTTCTCGATCGTGCGGGTCAACTGGCGAAGGTTCCCGGAGGGGAGTTCCACCAGCCACAGGTCTCCGCGGGTGGCCACAACCTTGCGCCGTCGATCCCGGCTCAAGGAGCCATCGGCCAGCACAGGGGCCATCGAATCCGCGTGCTCGACGGTCACCGCCTCGGGCTGGGCGCTGCCGGCGGCGCGCACCCGGTACGGACGGGTGGGTTCCCGCCAGTCGGTGCCCGGTGGCAGCCACTGGAAGTAGATGAAACGGCTGTCCGGCGTCCAGCGGATGTTGCCCGGCTCCCGGCCCACCAGTTCGGGGCCGCGCATGATGTTCTGCACCGAGAGATCGAATCGGCCCCCCTGTGCCGCGGCGTCGGGTGACACGATACACGCGAGGAGGAGCGAGAGCATCCAGCGAACCCGACGCACGATCATGGTGACAGCCTTTCCCGGCGCCACGAGCCGTCCGGCTCGCGGACATAGTGAATGCGATCATGAAACCTGCCTGGCCGCCCCTGCCAGAACTCGAACTCCGAGGGAACCACGCGGTACCCACCCCAGTGTGGTGGACGGGGGACCTCGCCATCCTCGAAGCGAGCCTCGATCTCCACCCACGCGGCGTCCAGCGTGGCGCGGTCGGCCACCGCCGTGCTCTGGTGGGAGGTCCAGGCGCTCAACTGGCTCTCGCGGGGCCGCGTCCGGAAGTACGCGTCGCTCTCCGCATCGCTGGTCTGCTCGACACGACCGGCAATCCGCACCTGTCGCTCCACCTCCGCCCACCAGAAGCACAACGTCGCCAGGGGATGCTCCGCGAGCTGCCGACCCTTGGCGCTTCGCCGGTCGGTATAGAAGACAAACCCGGATGCGTCCACGCCCTTCAACAGCACGATGCGGGCGTCCGGCCGGCCGGTCGCATCACTGGTGGCCAGGGTCATGCCGGTCGGCTCGCGACTTTCAACCTCCCGGGCCTCATCCAGCCACCGGGTGAACTGGACGAAGGGATCCGGATTGGTGTCCGAAAGGTCCAGGGCGGCGCGTGCGTACTCGCGCCGAAGCGCCGCCAGGTCGCTCATGCCGTCTCCCCACCACCAGCGGGAAGGACCATGCCGCGGCACTCCCCGAAACCGATCCGCACCCTGCCGTCGCGCTCGCACCAGGCGCGCAGGACGACTTCATCGCCATCTTCGAGGAACCGCCGGGTCTCGCCCCCCGGTAATTCGAACGGTTCCTCGCCGCGCCAGGTGCGTTCCAGGAGGCAGCCGCGGCTCTCCGGTGTCGGGCCAGAGATCGTCCCGCTGGCAAAGAGGTCGCCGGGGCGAAGGTTGCAGCCGTTGCTGGCATGGTGCGCCAGCATCTGGGCCATCGTCCAATAGAGGTCGCGCATCGACCCCAGGCTCACCCGGACGGGCGCGGTTCCCGCCTCGCGCATTGTCGCGGAGGCAAGCAGCACCTCGACCGTCACATCGAAGCCACCGGCCGCCCGGTCCCCGTCATCGTCCAGGTAGGGCAATGGAGACGGATCCCCATCGGCACGCGAGGCGCGCGGGGCGCGGAAGGGCGCCAACGCCTCGAGCGTCACCAGCCAGGGTGAAATGCTGGTGGCAAAGCTCTTCCCGAGGAACGGACCCAGTGGTTGGTACTCCCACCGCTGGATGTCCCTGGCCGACCAGTCGTTCACCAGGCAGAGTCCGAACAGGTGCCGTTCGGCCGTCGCCAGGGGGATCGGCGTGCCAAGTGTGTTGCCCGTGCCGACCAGCGCGCCAATCTCCATCTCATAATCGAGGCCCCGGCTCGGGCCGACCACTGGTGGAGCACCGTCATCGGGCCGCGTCTGGCCCACCGGGCGACGGATCGCCGTTCCGCTCGGCACGATGGACGAGGCCCGTCCATGATAGCCCACGGGGAGCCACTTGTAGTTGGGCATCAGCGGCTGGTCGGGCCGAAACATCGAGCCGACATTCGTGGCGTGGTGCACCGAGGCGTAGAAGTCGGTGTAGTCACCGATCTCGGTCGGGAGCGCCATCGTCACCTCGGTCATCGGGATCACCGACGAAACGGGACGCGCGGCGGCGGGCGTGGACTCGCGCAGCAACTCCGATACCTTGGTGCGCAGCGCCCCCCATTCGGTCGGCCCCAGGGCCAGGAGGGTGCCCAGCGAATCCGCGCGGCAGGCGCGGTGGATCTGGGCACCCACCCCTTCGAGCTGGCCGCGATCGGCACAGTTTCCAAGGTCAAGGAGGTGATCGCCGATGGCCACACCCACCCGGCGCTGCCCACCACCCCGGCGGGCAAAGACGCCGAATGGGAGGTTCTGGATCGGGAAGTCCGTGTCCGGCGCGTTGGCCGAGGCCACCCAGGAGCGGAGCGTGGGCAGGTGGGTGCCGTCAATCGGTCGGCTCATGTGGGCAACAGGGGCTGGAGTTCACGCATCGGGTCGCCGAAGGAGCAGGAACCGATGGATCGCAGGCCGTCCTGCCGAAGGCGGGCCAGCGCGGCCAGGTCGAGCCGGCGTCCGCGCCAGGTCAGGCCCGCCTCGGCAAACGCGAAGGCCTCCGGGTCCTCGTCGAGCAGCGCGCGGCGTGCCTCATCGGCGGGCTGCTCCTCCATCAGCAGGGCGGTGGCCACCAGCAGGTTGAGGTACCCGAACATCGGGCCGCTGGCGCTCTCGGGCTGGTAGGTATATGGATAGACGCCGCGGAGCGGATGGTGCAACCCGGCGGTGGCCTTGACGGCGGTCTCGCGGCGAACGGCCTCCGCCAGGAACTCCACGATATCATCCGCGGACGGGAACAACTCGGCTGAGACCCCACCGGTGCGAATCTTGGGACGCCCTCCCCCACCGAGCACCGCCTCGATCATGGGCCCGGCAGGTGGGCCGAGTGGCACCTCGACCCACCCCTCGTATTCTTTCGGAATCATCCGTGCCGCCGCCCGCGCCTCGGCGGGTTGGGCCGCACGCGTCTCGATCGCCGCCACGACCACGCCGAGGTCCGGGGCCCTCACCTGCAAGCGCGCGACCGCCTCCAGTCCGGCCGGGAGGTCACCAGTGGCGAGCACGGCAAGCGTCACCGGGTGGTCCGCCGGGGCCGGCAGCAGGCCGGCCTCGAGCGCCGCGGCCAGGAACTCCTCGATGCGGGCGGCGGGCACCACGAAACGACCCAGCGCCCAGTGGTCCGGCTCGCCACGATGGCGCTGGTACGCCGCCACCGCGTCGGGCATCCGCAGGGCGGCGGGCGGGAAGAGGCCGGCATAGTCGATGGCCTCGGTGAGCAGCGTGCGCACCGAGGCGGGCAGGTGGGAGGTCATGATCCCCGAATTATCATGGACTGCACGGGTGAGGGCAACCGCGGCAGGAGCTGCCGGTCGGGGTCACTCGCCGTCCGGAATCACGGCATCGGCCTCGATCTCCACGAGCATCGCGGGGTCCACCAGTGCCGTCACCGCGACCAGGGCCGAGGCCGGCCGAATCTCACCGAAGACCTCACCGTGTGCGCGCGCGACCTCGTCGTAGCGGCTGATGTCCGTCACGTAGATCCGGGTACGGACCACATCCTCCACCCGGGCTCCGGCCCGCTCCAGCGCACGCCGGATGTTGTCGAGCGTCTGGACGGTCTGGGCATACATGTCGCCCTCACTGACAATCCGGCCGTCGGGACCGGTTGCGGTCGTGCCCGACACGTGGACGACGTTGCCGACGCGAAGGGCCCGCGAATAGCCGAATACCGGCTCCCACGGCGTGCCCGAACTGATGCGGGTGCGGTTCAGTTCCGCCATGTCAGCCATTCCGTGCCCTGGTCACCAATGGGCGCGCCGGGGGGCAGCTCTCGCGACTCGGTCACCAGGCGGGCCGGATCGTACTTGCCCTCGAAGAATCCGGCGATGTCCCGTGCCAGCTGGCTCTGGTGGGCGCGCTGCGCCACGGCGCCAGGCGTGGCACCGGCCTGGGCCATCCGCTGCCGGAGCCCGTCGAGCTTCAGGGTGGCCATGGCCCGCACCTGTGACGTGGGGGCCCCGCTCACCAGCAGCATCAGGCGATCGGCCACCACCCGCTGGACCGCGCGACCCAGTTCGGCGTGGTAGGCATCGGCCGGCAGCGGGCCATAGGTGCCGGCCACCAGGCGGTCAATCACCGCGTCGAGGGAGGGAAGCTGCGGGTCGAGGGCCGCCTGCTGCACCAGGCGCGCCGCCCGCTCTGGCTGGAGGATCAGCGAGACGGTCAGGTCGGCGGCCGCCGCCGCGGGGGCGATGGCATCGAAAACCCAGGTGCGCCGCGCGAAGAGCTCGCGGTGCGACGGGTACCCGCTCGGCCGCGGTGGAATCAGGGCGAGCACACCGCGCGGCATCGCCAGCTCAGCAGGACGGAGGGTGGCCAGCAGGGACTCCAGCGCACGGCGCTGGTCCGCCGCGGGCACCGCCCGCACGGGCACCTGCCCATCGCCCCGCATCGCATAGGTATAGAACTGGCCAGCCACCAGCTTGCTGGCGGCCTCCACCTGATAGCGATGATGCAGGTAGAGCGGCACCAGCACCTCCTCGAGCGTCGCGAGCGGGCGGCCGGCCGGGATCGACGCCTCGCCGAAGCGATCCAGCGCCGCGCGCCGCACCTGCATCATCCGGTCCAGCTCCGCGGCCGCATCGGTGCCGTTGTCCCACAGATGGCTCTCGGGGTGGGCCGACCCGGTCGGGCGTGCGTCCTGGTCGGTCAGGAAATGCAGGTCGGCCGCACGCGCCTCGGTGAGGAGCCGTTCGAGCTCGGTGCGCTCATCCTGGCCGGGCGCGAACTGGCTGTAGCCATACCGCACCGCTTCCTTGTCCCAGGCACCGATACCGTCCACGTAGGCCTCTGAGAGGTCAATCGTGCCATCCGGACGCAACTGGACAAACGGGTGCGGATAATCCATGACGCTGGCGCGTCCGGCGACACTCGAGATGTAGTTGTGGGCGATCCCGATCGTGTGGCCGATTTCGTGCGCGGAAAGCTGTCGCAGCCGCGCCAGGGCCATCGCCTCGAGTTCCGGGGGCCGCTCCGTCCCCGTGAGGTAGGGTGAGAGGAGCCCCTCCGCGAGGAGATAGTCCTGGCGCACCCGAAGCGAGCCCAGGCTGACGTGCCCCTTGATGATCTCCCCGGTGCGCGGGTCGGTCACCGAGGAGCCGTAGCTCCAGCCGCGGGTGGACCGGTGAACCCACTGGATCACGTTGTACCGGACGTCCATCGGATCGGCGCCCTCCGGCATGATCTCCACCCGGAAGGCATTGCGGAACCCGGCCGCCTCGAACGCCTCGTTCCACCAGCGGCCGCCCTCCAGCAGCGCGGTGCGGATCGGCTCGGGCGTGCCCCGGTCGAGGTGGTACACGATCGGCTCCACCGGCTCGCTGATGGCGGCGCTCGGGTCGCGCTTCTCGAGTCGATGCCGGGAGATGTAGCGTCTCGTGATCGGCTCGGCGATCGGCACCGAGTAGTCCGTGAAGCTGACGCCGAAGAACCCCGCGCGCGGATCCAGCTCCCGCGGGCGGTAGCCCGCCTCGGGGAGCGCCACGAAGGAAAAGCGCTGGCGGACGGTGATCGCCTCCCCCGATGCCGCCACCGAGCGCACGAAGCCGCCCGCCTGCTCGCCGGTGAAGGTCAGCGTCGCCTCGATCTCGGTATTCCGCGGGAACGCCTTGGTGCGGTCCAGATAGATGGCACTCCGGGTGGGGTCGAGCCGCCAGGTCCCCTGCCGGGTGCCGGCCAGGCTCGAAACCACGCCGTGCACATCGCGCAGGGCGAAATCGGTGGCGTCCACGAGCACGCGGCCGTCGGTTTCAGCGGCCGCGGTGAACCCCCAGAGCACCGACGGGGCAAACGATTCCTCCACCGCACGCCGCTCGTCCTGCTCCCCCTGCTCGGCCCGGAAGCGATAGTTCGGCTGCACCATCATGACCCGGGGTCCAACCCGCTGGAACTTGACGATCCGGGTGCCGCCGAGCTGACCCCGGTCGAGCCCGATGTCGTTGGAGCCGAGGCCGGCCGGCATCGAGACGACCCAGATCATCTCCTCGTCGAGGCGGGGGATCTCCAGCCAGATCTTTCCCGTGGCGGCCTCCCAGTACAGCGGGATGAACCCATCCATCACCTGCATCCCGCGCACCTTGTCCGCGATGGCGGGGAGCTGGGCCTGGGCGGGGGCCGCGCCGGCAACGCACAGCACGAGGAGACAGGATCGAGCGACCAGGCGGTGCATCAGGGACCTCCGTAATGGTGGCGGGACAGCCTACCGGACCGGATTCAGCAGCACCATGGCAAACCCCACCAGAAGCACGGCCCAGGTGGCCACATACATCGGTACGAAGTACCGCCGGCGCTGCAGCATCTCGGGGAACAGGATCGGCTTGTCCGCGAACTTCCCGCGCGGCTTGCTCGGGAAGAAAAAGGTCTTGTACGTCTCGGTCGTGGCGATGACGAAGCCCTCGGCGGCGATCACCACCGCGGCCACGTTGTCGGTGATGAAGCTGAGGATCAGCGCGTAGCCGGCGGCCATCAGCGGGCTGCGGAAGAACTTGAAGATCTGGAATCCCTCGATCGGCGCGTCCTTCCAGGCCCCGCCGAAGGCGCTGAACCAGCCACCCAGGCTGCCCAGGACCACGATCCAGGTCCGGGTCCCCAATTCCGGCCAGGCGGCCTGTGCCTGCACCAGTCCGTACACGCCGCCGACCATGATCCCCGCGTACACCAGCCCCACCAGGTACCGCGCCCCGCGGCTTTCCACCGGCTTGCCGAGGACCGCCAGCTGCATCGGAATGGTGTACTTGGACTGGTCCTGTTGCCGGAAGAAGGTCTTGTAGGTCTCCGCGATCGCCCGTTCGATCGCGTAGACCAACCCGAAGATCATCAGGGCGCCGCCCGCCGTGGTCGGATCATAACCGGTCACCGCAAAGATGGGCCCGGCGATCAGCCCCGCGATGAGGGTACTGCGGAAAAACTTGAACCAGGAAAATCCCTCGTGGGGGGCATCCTTGTACATCCCCCAGGTGGAGGAATGCAGGCCGGCCACCAGCCCGATGATCACGCTGAGGAGGAGCGGTGTGGTGCTCGGCATGCCTATCCTGGAAGAGGGAGAGTGAAGACCGGCCGGACACCCCGGGGGCCCCGGCCGCGTTAAAGGCTAATCAGTCCGACGGGAGGCGCCAGTCAGACGCTCCCCAGCGGCTTCGAGCCAGTCCAGGTCGCGGCGCGCCATCGCCAGGGTCATGGCCGGCTCGCGGCCGTCGCGCAGCGCGCCGAGGAAATCGCGGAACATCCCCTGCATGCCGCGAATGTCGCGGAAACCCGGAAACCGCAGCCGCATGCGCTTCGCCCGCTGGAACAGCACCAGCCCGTTCGACTCGAAGGTGGCCGACCCGAGCGTGCCGGTCAGCCGCGACAATCGCAACCCCTTCAGCAGGGAGGGCACCTCCCAACTGTGGTGCAGCGTCCCCACCGCCCCTTCGGCGTACCGGCCAACCACCAGCGTGCTCCGCTCCGGGCCAGCATGATCCCCGGGGCGGAATCCGTGGACCTCGGTGAGGGTGAGACCGATGTTGGCCATGAAATTGATCCAGTGGACCCCGCCCTCGAACAGCGCACCGCCCCCCGCCATCGTGGGATCACCCCGCCAGCCTGCCACCGTCTGGTGCTTCATGGCGTTGAGGTGCACAAACCGGATTTCGCCCAGGTCACCGGAGGCGATCACCGCCGCCACCGCGGCCCGCAACGGCTTGTAGTAGTAATTCTCGGCCACGAATACCCGGCGCCCGCTGGTCCGCATCGCGGCCGTCACCTGATCCACGTCCGCGGCGCGGAAGAACGCCGGTTTCTCGACAATCACGTCCTTGCCGGCCGCCAGCGCGGCCAGCGTCAGCTCGAGGTGACTGTCCGGCGGCGTGCACACCATCACCACGGTCACTGCTGGGCTGTTACAGGCATCCGCATAGCTGCCGAAGGCCCCTGCCCCGCGCAACTCCCTGGCGTAGCGGTCGGCCGTCTCGCGCGTGCGGCTCGCAAAGTACCGGGGCACCTCCGGCGCCACCTTCGCAACCGTCCCGCTATGCTGCCGGGTGATGTTGCCGCAGCCAAGGAAGGCCAGCGATACCGGATGGCTCGTCACGCGGCCTCCGCCATGGTCCGGCCAACGCGCAGGGCATTCGCCAGGATCGTCAGGCTCGGATTCACCGCCGCCGAAGTCGGCATGAAGCTGGCGTCCACGACGTGAAGATTCTCGATGCCGCGGAACCGGCAGTCGGGGTCCAGCGGGGCGAGCGTGGGGTCGTGCCCCATGCGCACCGTGCCGGCCGCGTGGCTGAAGGTATCAATGACGTGGCGATAGAAGACCAATCCGCCTGCGCGCCGGAGGATCCGGCGGGCCAGCCGACTGAGCACCCGCTCCGCCGCCAGGTCGCGCCGGCTATAGCGGTGGTGCAGCACCATGCCGGGGAGCCCAAACCGGTCCGTCCGGGCCGGATCGAGCATGACACGGTTGGTGTACTGCGGCTGGTCCTCTGCCATGGCCAGCAGGCCCGTCAGTCGGCCCACGAGCGGGCCCGCCACGGCGCCGATCGCCCTGGGCACGTTGGCCCGCACCAGTTCGACGGGCGGGGTCACCAACTGCTGCAGGCTGCCGAGCTTGCCGGCAGGGCCACGGCCATCGGGGGCACCAAAGTAATAGTCGTGAATGCCGAGCTGCTTGTGGAACTCACCGACGGGATCGGGCCGTGTGGGAAACAGTCCGAACATGATGGCATTGCGATGTCGCTGGAGGTAGCGACCCACATGGACCCCGGCCGGGTTCCGCGTCTCGAGCCCGCTGGCCAGCAACAGGTGTGGCGAGGCCAGCGCCCCCGCCGAGAGCACCACCTGCCGGGCCTGCCACGCGTGCCGTTCGCCACTCAAGCGGTTCACCCCTTCGACCCCGATGATCCTGGCGCCCTCGACCACCAGTCGGGTGACCACCACATTGGGGAGCAGGGTCATGCCTTGCGCCTCGAGCGCCGGCAGCACCGTCGTGGCGAGGTCGCCCTTGGCCGAAATGGCACAGGCAAACCCATCGCAGGTTGGGCACGCCACGCAGGCCGGGCGACTCCCCGCCACCTGATTGATGGCCAGCGGCAGGCGGAAGGGGTTCAGCGACAGGGACCGCGCCGCCGCGGCCAGCCGAACCGAGATCGGGGCCAGGCGGCCGGGCGCCTGCGGAAAGGGCGCGCCGCGTGGTGGCTCGGTCGGGTCTTCCCCAGTACTTCCTGCCACGCCCAGCAGGTGCTCTGCCCGGGAATACCACGGCTCCAGATCGGCGTAGCGGATCGGCCATTCCCCCCCGGAATCGGCCAGCAGGTCGGCCGGTGGGTTGAAGTCGCCCTCGCGAAACCGCAGGGAGACCCCCCCGTAGAACACCGAGGGCCCGCCGACCATGTAGTAGCCGCCCTGCTCGCGGATGCCACAGTCGGTGTCGGTGCGGATGGACGTCTCGTAGCTGTAGTGTGGCGTCAGCATGCCGGCGCTCCCGGCATGCCAGTTGTGCGGTCCCCGCGCCACCCGGTCCCCGCGCTCGAGCATCAGCACCCGCTGTCCCGCCGCCACCAGCTCATGCGCCACCCCCGCGCCGCCGAACCCGCTGCCGATGATGATGGTGTCGACCCGCTGCTCCGTGCCAGTTTCGTTCACAACGCTCCACCAGCATAGGCCATGACGAAGGCGCCAGCCCTGAAGGAAGGGCGCCGCAGCCAGTCAATGGGCTCCTCCAACCGGCGCGAAGCAGGGAAAATAGCGGAAGAGTGACCGTGGTTCTATCCCTCAGGTGCGACTGTCCGGACCGCGGGCGAGCGTGGGTCAGGCCAGGTACAGCAGCATCCCGTCACCTTCGCTGGCCGCGTTGGCAAACAGATCACGGACTCCCCCGTAGGTCTCGGCCAGGTGCGCGCGCCACGCGGCGTCATCGGTCCAACCCCCGGGGTAGACCTCGGCGGCGTTGAGGGCCTCGGGATCGAAGCGGGACAGCAGTTCGTCCGCGGTCACGGTCTCCAAGGCGGCGGCCACCGCGGCCACCTGGTCCACCTCGAGATACCGGATGGGGCCGTAGCCGAAATCCTCGTCGCTGATCGGCTCGCCCCCGAGCACGGCATTGGCGAACGGCGGTCCGCCCGCCCACGGGTGCCCCGTCAGGAGGAAATGGATGGCCTGCCAGGCGCCGCCGATGTCCAGATGGCGGCTGACGGGCGGGGCGAACTCATCGGGCGGGGCGAGGAAGGCCGACAGCGCCAACGGCTCCGCGCGCAGCCCCTCAAGCTCGGCGGCGGTGACGCGCCGGTAACAGCCGTTCATGGCCACGGTTCGCACTCCGCCGGCTGGCGACGCGTGTCAATCAGCGAGGCGATCTGCCAACCGTCCGCCCCCCGCACCAACTGCATCGCGTTCACCCCGCAATGGCTGAAGCGCTCGCCGGCGTAGAACCGGTATTCCATCCAGGCCGTGGCCAGTGGCCCGTCCACCTCCAGGCGAAGGTGGCGGATCCGTTCATCCCACATGATCTCCTTCGGCGTACCCACGGCCCGCACGAAGCCGTCCACGCCATCGGGCCGATAGCTCGGCACGCCATCGCGCATCAGCGCGCTGCCCAGCCGCGCAGCCGCGTGGAAGGCCGAGCGCACCTTGGTGCTGTCGCTTTCCCGCATCCCGTCGATCAGGCGCGTGATGACCGCCGTCACCTCCGCGCGGGGATCCGCCGCCTGGGCGCTGCCGGCGGCCGGTGCCAGCAGGCAGGTACAACAGAGGAGCAGGGAGCGGTGGAGCATGGCGACCTCAGTGGGCTGGGGAAGGCGTGTCGTATTCAAGTATGCCGCCAAAGTGCGCTGCCGTCCAGCCGCGATGTCGTTTCCGGGGCCGGTTTCCCCGCATCCAACGGAATCCGGGATCGGGGTGTCTAACCCCCCGAAGCCAGAGTGACCACCCCTCAGCCTGACGGAGCAACAATGTCGGCGTGTATATATAGATGCAGTCTCGTCCTCAGCCTGGTCCTCGCCGCACTGCCTGCCACCAGCGCCACCGCCCAGAACGGCGGCCCCACATCCGCCGCGCCGGAACCCACGCACGGGCATGCCAGCGCCACTCGGCTGGCCACCACCGCCCTCCGGCGCCTGCCGATCGTCCTGGACGGGCGTCTCGACGATGCGGCCTGGGCCGAGGTCGCTCCCTCCAGTGACTTCATCCAGCGCGAACCGCACGACGGCCAGCCGGCCACCCAGCGCACTGAAGTCCGCATCCTGTTCGACGCGGACGCGCTGTACATCGCCGCCCGAATGCATGACACCGAGGGGGCGGCCGGCGTGCGGACCCGATTGGTCCGCCGGGACCAGCAGACCGAATCAGACTGGCTCGAAGTGACCTTCGACACCTTCCATGATCACGTGGGCCGTACGGTCTTTGCCGTGAACCCCTCGGGCGTCAAGCGCGACGCCGGCCAGGCGTCGGAGTTCGCCGACCCCTCCTGGGACCCGATCTGGGAAGCCAAGACCCTCATTGATTCGTTGGGCTGGACCGCCGAGATCCGGATTCCACTCTCCCAGCTCCGCTTTCCGACCGATTCGATCCAGACCTGGGGCCTCCAACTCTTCCGGGTGGCCAGTCGGACCAACGAAGTCTCGATGTGGGCACATTGGATGCGCGATGAGCCCGGTGGTCCCCAGCGCTTTGGACATCTGGATGGGCTCGTGCTGACCGGTGACAGCCGGCGCCTCGAGGTGATGCCCTACGTCGTGGGCCGCGGCCAGTTCCTGCGGCCTGGCACCCCCGCCGATCCGTTCTTCGACCAGCGGAGCGCGGACAGCCGGGTCGGGGCGGACCTCAAGTACAATCTCTCCTCCAACCTGACGCTCGCCGCCACCGTCAACCCCGATTTCGGCCAGGTGGAGGTCGATCCAGCGGTGGTGAACCTGAGCGCCTTCGAGACCTTCTTCCCGGAGCGCCGGCCCTTCTTCATCGAGGGCAGCGGGGTCTTCGGCTTCGGCAACTTCAACTGCAACTTCTGCAGCAACGTGTCGAGCATGTCGCTTTTCTACTCCCGCCGGATCGGGCGGGCCCCGCAGGGCGACCTCCCCGCGGGCACGGAGTACTCCCATCGCCCGGACGCGTCCAGCATCATTGGCGCTGCCAAGCTGACCGGCCGAACCCCGGGGGGCTGGACGCTGGGAGTCCTGAACGCCGTGACCGCGCGGCAGCACGCGCAGGTCGTCCTCGGTGGCGCCCCGGGCACGCACGAGGTGGAGCCGCTCACCAACTACTTCGTCGGCCGGATGCGGCGGGACAACGCCCTGGGGCGCGACCTGTCCATCGGCGGCATCGTGAC
>JBHEPH010000052.1:0-365 GCA_046260395.1 Gemmatimonadales bacterium | reverse complement strand
CCACCGCCGAGCCGATGCTCACCTCCCGCCTGACCTCTCACGCGGAGGCGGTCGGTGTGGACTGGCACTACCGGTGGAGAGGGCGCGCCTACTCGTTCATGGGGAACATGGCGGCCACGAACGTGGCCGGTGAGGCCACCGCCATCGACCGGATCCAGCGCTCCAGCGCGCGGTACTTCCAGCGCCCCGACCGGAAGGGCGGCGCCTATGACCCTGAGCTCACCTCGTTGTGGGGATGGGGAGGCTACGCCCGGGTGGCCAAGCAGGCCGGCGACTGGCAATGGGAGACCGCCCTCAACGTCCGCAGCGGCGGGTTCGAGGCCAATGACATGGCGTTCCTGACCCGGGCCGACTATCTCTGGCAC
>JBHEPH010000051.1:0-17835 GCA_046260395.1 Gemmatimonadales bacterium | reverse complement strand
GGATCTACCGTGAGTGGCTCCCTAACCCGCGGCTGGGCAGCCCGCTGGTGGACCACCTGCCGCTGGTGCCCGGGATCCCGACCCCGAAGGACGTGCTCGGCTATCACATCGGCGCGCCGAAGACCCTGACCTACTACGCCGACCAGCTCCGCTACTACCGAGCGCTGGCCGCCGCCACGCCGCGGGTGCGGGTGGAGACCATCGGCCGCTCCGACGAGGGACGCGAGCTGGTGGTGGTCTGGGTCACTTCCGATGCCAACATGGCCGCGCTGGACCGGAACCGCGCCAACCTGAAACAGATTGCCGACCCGCGCGGACGGACCGACGCCGAGATCGCCGAGGTCATCCGGAACACCAAGCCGCACTACCACCTGATGGGCGGGTTGCACAGCGGCGAGCTTGGCCCCCCCGAGATGCTCATGGAGCTGGTGTACCGGCTGGCCACTGAGACCTCGCCGATCATCACCAGCATCCGCGAAAACCTCTACGTCTCGATTACTCCGGTGGCCGATGCCGACGGTCGCGATCGCAACCTCGACTGGTTCTTCCAGAACCATGAGCTCGGCCTGATCCAGCCTCCCCGGCCGCCGGGCGACACCGCCGGCGCGGCGCGCCGCAACGTGCCCGGTGTGCCGTACTGGGGCCGCTATGCCTACCACGACAACAACCGCGACATCAACCTGAGCCTGGTGCAGATGCGGGCGCTGGCGGACTGGTACTTCACCGCCCATCCGCCGATCATGCATGACCTGCACGAGTCGCTGCCGCTGCTGTATACCTACAGCGGCGGGCCGCCGCAGAACCCGAACCTCGATCCGCTGCTCTTCACCGAGCTGCCGCTGTTCGCCAACTTCGAGCTGGCCCAGCTGACCCGCTACGGGATGGCAGGGGTGTATACCCACGCGTTCATGGATGGCTGGTCGCCCGGCTACCTGGGTTCCATTTCCTACAACCACAACGGCATCATGCGGATGTACGAGACCCAGTCGGGCCGCGATCTCGATGCCGACCAGATCGCCGCGGTCCTGGCCCGCCCACAACTGGCGCCGGACTCCACTGCGCCGCTGTTCCAGCCCGGAAACAGCGGCCGGGGTGGGGTAGTGCCCACCGGCCGGGGCGGGGCACAGGCGCGGGAGTGGTATCGCGGCATCCCGATCGGTCCGCTGGACAGCGCGCTCTTTACCCGCCGCGCCAACACCAACTACATGCAGACCGGCGTGCTCTCCGGGCTGCAGTTTGCGGCAAGTTTCCCGACCCTGGTGCTCGAGAACTTCTACCTCCGCACCCGCAACTCCATCGACGCGGGCACCCGCTCGGCGCCATACGCGTACGTGATTCCGGTGCAGCGCGACATGACCCGCGCCGCCGACCTCGTCAACATCCTTCGCGTCCAGCGCATCGAGGTGGGACAGGCCAGCCGCGCCTTCAGCGCCGGTGGCAAGGAGTACCCCGCGGGGTCGTATGTCATCAAGCTCAACCAGCCGTACGGCCGCCTGGCCAAGAACCTCCTCGAGATCCAGCGCTTTCCGGACGGGCGCCTCAATACCTATGACGACAGCGGCTGGTCGATGGGCCATGCCTGGAACGTGGACGTCACCGAGATCAAGGATCCCGGCGTCCTCGCGGTGGCCACGACCCCGGTGGAACAGGCCGTGGCGCGCGGCTCGATGACGGGGACGGGCACGGCCGGTCTGGCCGTGGCGCACCTCGGCTCCAATCAGATGATCACCCTGCGCTACCGGCTCCGCGAGGTGCCGATGCAGGTGGCGCAGGAGGCTTTCACGGCCGAGGGCATTGAATTCCCGGCGGGATCGTTCCTGGTGGCGAACGCCGCGCACGCGCCGGCGGTGCGTGCCGCGGTGGAGGAGCTGGGGTTGACCGCGGCCACCCTCTCGAACTGGCCCGCCATCCGGATGCACGAAGCCGACCTGCCGCGCGTGGCCATCTACACCCAGTGGAGCGGGACGCAGAGCCTGGGCTGGTACCGGATGACCTTCGACCTCTTCGGCGTGCCGTTCGACCTGATCTACAAAGAGCGGGTGGTGCAGGGTGACCTGCGCCGCGACTACGACGTCATCCTCGTCGCCGAGCAGAACCTCAGCAAGCAGACGGTGATGCAGGAACCGAACGAAAAGCCGGTGCCCTACCAGCGCAGTGACAGGTATCAGTTCCTTGGCATGTACGGCGAATCCGCAGACATCACCGGCGGGTTCGGGCAGGCCGGGGTGGATGCGTTCGCGGCGTTCCTGGAGGGGGGCGGCACCTTGATCGCCACGGGGGACGCGGCGCGGCTGCCGATCGAGTTCGGCTGGGCCGGCACGGTGGAGAGGACCCCGGTGCAGGGGCTGATCACCCAGCGGCCGCTGCTGCAGGCCGAGATCGTCAAGACCGACCATCCGGTGTTCTACGGCTATGCGGGCAAGACGATCCCGGTGAAGTACGTGGGCGGGCAGCCGTTCCGGGTGGGCGTGGCCCATGAGGCGAGTGTGCTGGCGCGCTATGTGGGTGGTGACGCCTCGATCCTTTCAGGGCTGATGACCGGCGGCGATGGCCTGAAGGAGCGGCCGTTTGCGGTGGACATCCCGGAGGCGTACCGTGGCAAGGGCCGGGTGATCATGTTCTCGAACAACCCGATCTACCGCTGGCAGAACCATGGCGAGTTCAACATGATCTTCAACGCGGTCATGAACTGGAATGACGTGATCCCGTAGGGGCGGACCGTGGTCCGCCCTGCGCCGCCTCCGCCTCTCCCCTGGAGCCGACCATGCTTCGACCCATCCTCATCGCCGCCGTCCTGCTCTGGCCAGGCGCGGGCGGTGCGCTGGCTGCCCAGCCCGCCGCGCCCCTCACCTTCGCCCAGGTCAAGGCCTACCCGTTCCCCAACGAGCTCGCCGCCGCGGCCACCGGCGCGCGGATCGTCTGGGCCATGAACGAGCAGGGCCAGCGCAACCTGTATGGCGCCGAAGGACCGGCCTTCACCCCCAGGCGCCTGACCAGCTACCTGCGCGATGACGGCCAGGAACTCTCGGCCGTCTCGCTCTCGAGCGACGGGCGCTGGGTGGTCTACATCCGCGGCGGCGACTTCGGCTCCAACTGGGAGCGCGACGTCCCCGTCAACCCGACCTTCGATCCGGTCCCGCCTCGCGTCCAGATCTGGAGCCTGCCGTTTGCCGGGGGCGAACCGCGCGTCTTGGGCGAGGGGATCAATCCGGTCATCTCGCCGCGCGGCGACCGCGTAGCCTTTGTGCGCGGGGGCCAGCTCTGGCTGGCGCCGATTGATGGGTCGCATCCCGCCCGCCAGCTCTTCACCGCCCGTGGCAGCAACGGCGAGCCGCGCTGGTCGCCGGACGGCGCAAGGCTGGCCTTCGTCTCCAGCCGGGGCGACCACAGCTATGTCGGCGTCTTCACGGACTCCGTCGCCCCGATCCAGTGGCTCGCCCCCGCCTTCACCCGCGACGGCTCTCCGCGCTGGTCGCCAGACGGGGCGCGGATCGCGTTCATTCGCCGGCCCGGCGCCGGCGGCCCGCCCGACTCCATTCTGGTGCGCCGCCACAACCCGTGGGCGGTCTGGACCGTGGACGTGGCGAGCGGCCAGGCGCGCCAGCTCTGGCTGGCCCCCAAGACCCTCGCCGGTTCAGTGCCCACCACCCACGGCAGCACCAACCTCCACTGGGCCGCGGGCGACCGCATCGTCTTCCTGTCCTACCACGACGGCTGGCCCCACCTCTACTCGGTGCCCGCCGGGGGCGGAACCCCGCTGCTCCTGACCCCCGGCAACTGGATGGCGGAACACATTGCGCTCACCCCGGACGGGCGCCACCTGGTCTTCTCGGCCAATGCCGGCAGCGACCCGTTGGACATCGACCGCCGCCACGTGGTGAAGGCGCCGGTGGACCGCGCGGCACCCGAGGTGGTGACGCCGGGGACGGGCCTCGAGTGGATGCCCGTGGTGACCGGCGACGGCGCCACGCTGGTGCACATCAGCGCCACGGCGCAGCGGCCGCCGCTCCCGGCGGTGATGTCGTTCAGCGGCGGCACGCCACGACTCCTCGCCGCCGACCGGATCCCAACCGGATATCCGACCGCGTCACTGGTCACGCCCCGGCAGGTGGTCTTCCAGTCCTCCGACGGGGTGACTGTGCACGCCCAGCGCTTCGACCCACCCGGCGGGCCCGCCCGCAAGCCGGCCATCATCTACATTCATGGCGGCCCGCCCCGCCAGATGCTCCTTGGCTGGCACTACTCCGATTACTACGCCAACGCCTACGCCACCAACCAGTACCTGGCCAGCCAGGGCTTCGTGGTGCTCTCGGTGAACTACCGGCTCGGCATCGGCTACGGCTACGAGTTCCACCAGGCGCCCGACGCCGGCACCAACGGCGCGTCGGAGTACCTCGACATCAAGGCCGCGGGCGAGTGGCTGGCCCGCCAGCCCGACATTGATGCCGCGCGCATCGGCGTCTATGGCGGCTCCTACGGCGGCTACCTCACGGCCATGGCGCTGGGCCGCGACTCGCGGCTCTTCGCCGCCGGTGTGGACATCCATGGTGTCCACGAACGCACCGCCGGGCGTGGTTCACTCATCCGCCCCGACACGTACGAGCGCGCCCCCGATGCGGAGCGGGCGCTGGAGGTGGCGTGGGCATCGTCGCCCGTGGCGTTCATGGACGGGTGGACCTCACCGGTGCTGGTCATCCACGCCGACGACGATCGCAACGTCCGCTTCAGCCAGAGCACCGACCTGGTGCGCCGGCTCGAGCAGCGCGGCATCCCGCACGAGACGCTGGTGATCGTGGATGACACCCACCACTTCATGCGCCACACCAACTGGGTGCGCGTGGGGGAGGCGACGGCCGAGTTTTTCAGGCGGCGATTGGGGATGGGAAAGAGGGACTAGGCACTGAAGCATTGGGGGGCCGACCACCTTTCAGGGGCCCTTGATGTCCCCCTGCGTTCGGCGCCTGCTCGCAAAGGTCGCCGAGCGCGAGACGATCATCCGGGACTGGGGGTCATGCTCAACCGAAAGTGTCACCTATCTTCCCGGTTGCTCAACGCCGTCATCATGCGCGGCACAGATTATTGTTCGCGAACGACAGCAAAAGAGCCAGGTCGCGCCGCCGGTCGCACCACCCACCCGGGGTTCAGCGTGGCGCGCCAGCCGTCCCCCTGCAGGGTAGTCCCTTCGAGCGGCCCGGTAACCGGCACGGACAATGTCCTCCCATCGGCGGCGCGCAGGACGCCGCTGTCAGCGTTGAGGCGGCCCCACTGCGCGGAAAGGGTAAAGATGTTGAACAACACCGTCCCGACGCCTGGAATGCCGACGCTGCCTCTGGTGTCAGAGGTGCCGCTGCCCCCGGCAGGCATCGTCAGCACGGGCCCATCAACGAAGCGTTGGCGTAACTCGCCGACGCGGACCTGCTGCGCCCGATCGCGCGCCTCCTCCGCGGTTCGCAGCGTTGCGCCATCGTAGCTCGCCGCTGCCAAGGCAATCTCCGTCGTCGGTGGTTTGTTCCTTGCTGAGGCGAGCAAGTCTCCAAGGTCCGATGTACTACGAAGCTGCCGGCGCCATTCCGGTATGAGATCGTCCAACAGCACACCGTAGGCGGGTCCGGACGCGGCCTCGAAATTTCCGACGAAGGACCCCTGCGCTTCACCTGCTGCTAGTGCTGCCGCTGCGGCACGGCGGGCATCCGCCGGAGAATCGGCCCAAACCGCGATACCGGTGTAGGAGGCAAGCCCTTCGCGAATCTCGTCGCGTCGTTCATTGTCCGCCGCGCCGGGAAACAGGCGGCGGCGTTCGCGCCTGAAAGCCAGCGCATCAGCGATCGCCTCGGCCTGGTCGCCCCCGCTCGACTCAACCGCCCGGCGCAGCGCGCGCCATTCAAGCTGCATCCAGAGGCGCCCTTCAAACGTATCGAGATGCTCGTTGGCGCCGTCGTCCGTTATGAATCCCAGCTCGGGCTGAATGCGATGGAACAGTCCGTGAAGCATATTCTGCTGGCGTGCATCGGCATCGTTCTCCGGAAGTATCCACAACGGCATCGCGAACCAAAGCAACCCACCCCAGGAAACGGGTCCATCAGCTTGACCCGGAAAGCGAGGGAGTGGCCCCTCCGGTTCCGGCTGGCTTGTGGCGCGCGTTCCGGTCGCCTGGTCAAAGATCACCATTGGGCCACAGAGCGACACACCCCACAGCCGACCCGCGTCTCGCTCGCAGAGCTTGTTGATTTCATCGAAATAGCGCTTCGCGATCTGCGGATCGACTTGCGCCTCCGCACCCGTTGCCACGCCGAACAACAGGAACAGGAATAGCACGCTGAGAGGAGACCGAGTCCACATCGTATCCCTCCCATTGAGAGCCTCTCGACCACCATCATCTATGCCGCATAACGCTCCAAGATATGGCGCGACGGGCCGGTGCACCATGCCTGCGGAACGAGCGAACCCATGGCCGGCCTTTCGTCGCCTTCATCCCTTCGTTAGACCGCGCGGTAGCCACCGATTGGCTGCGCCTTCGGCCTCCGTGAGGAGTCCGTCCAGCGCCCGCCGGTCTAGATAGCGCCCGTTGAGCACCACGGCCTCGATCTGTTGCGTGTTGCGGATGTCCTCCAGCGGGTTGGCACTGAGCAGCACCAGGTCCGCGAGCTTACCCAGGGCGATAGTGCCGAGGGAGTCGGTCGCGCCGAGGTAGCGGGCGGGCTCCAGGGTGGCGGCGCGGAGGGCCTCGAAAGGCGAGAGCCCAGCCTCGACCATCAGGGCCAGTTCGTCGTGGAGCCCGGAGCCGGGAAAGATGTAGCCGCCGCCTAGATCCGTCCCCGCCAGGAACGGCACTCCTTCACGGGCAAGTGTTCGCACCAGCGCCAGCGTTGCTCTCCACTGCGCCGTCCGCGCTTCGGCCGCGCCCTGCGCTTTCGCGGCGTGCTCGGCGCCAAACTGCCTGAGCCCTTCGCTCCAGACTCGCCGCTCCTCGCCGGGTATGTAGGCGAGGCGGGGATCATGCTCCGCGCTATCCGGAGGACCGACGAAGTACCCCCGTTCATTCAGGAGTGTCGGCACCTGCCACATGGGGGCCGCGGCGAGTTGCCGGGCCACGGCCTTGCACGTCCCAGGATCGTAGGTCTGGGTCCGGAGCCATTCGTGGCGGGACCAGAGAGAATCGGCCTGGGCCACCGTGTGCGGCCCGGAGTCGAGCCGCTGACGCTCAAGCAGGATCTGCTGCTCCTGCGTGGAGCAGGCCTCACGTACCTGGGTCAGGTGCTCGTTGCTTCGGTGGCCCGCGGCGCCGGCATCAGCGGCGCGCACCAGCATCGGAATATGGCCGGCGACGGGGATCCCCAGGCTGCGGGCCTCCTCCGCGATCGCTTGGTAGGCTTCCGGGGAGACGTTGTAATAGGTCTTGATGAAGTCCAGACCGAGACGGTGGCTCTCGCGAACGAATTGCCGGGCCTCCTCCGGCGTGGTCACCTGGTCTGTTGTCGGCCAGATCGATCCCCCCCCGTCCACAAGTGCACCCGCTGCCGCGATGCGGGGGCCGAGCAGCGTCCCGGCGGCTATTTGCTCGCGCCAATCTTGGAGCATGGGGACGTCCGGCTCCTTCACCCACATTTCCCGGACGCCGGTGACGCCGTTCGCCACGAAGAGCGGGAAATACCAGGGATTGGGTGGACGGCGGCTAATCTGATTGAACAGGTGGACGTGCATGTCCCAGAGGCCGGGGATCAGGTGCTTGCCCGTGGCGTCCACCACCCGCGCTCCCGCGGGAACGCCAACCTTTGAGCTCGGCCCCACCGCCTGGATGCGGTTGCCCGCAATCAGAACCGTCTGGTCCGGGAGCACGCGTCCGCTCTCCACGTCCACCACGTTCACATGCGTAAGAGCGAGATCGGCAGCCACGGGAACCGAGCCACTGCGGACGGGCGCACACCCGCCCACGAGGGCGAGCAGGAGGAGCAAGAGCAGGCGATTCACGGGCCCTCCACAGAGCGAAGGTGCAGCGGCGAGGGCCTCCAACGGCAGGACACGCGAAGGGAAAACAGGCCAGCGGCGGCGACGGACACAGCATCCGTACTGACCGCGCCGATTGCCGCTGCAAGGAGGCTCAGAGTGACCCAGGACCGAAGATGATGCGGCCTGCTCGAATGGTGTAGAGTACGTTCGCGTAAGCCCCGATGTCCGCGGCAGGATCCGTGCGCAGCACAACAAGGTCCGCATCGAAACCTACCGCAATGCGCCCGGTGCTCGCTGACAGCCCGCGCCGCGCGCTTGGTGCGGTCGTAAGGGATGCAAGTATGTCTCGGAACCCCATTCCTGCCTCAGCCATCAGCTCGAACTCCGCGAGCGTGCTGTAGTCAGTCATGTATCCGACGTCGGTTCCAAAAAGGATCGGTCCACCGGCTGAGAAGTACTCGGCCAGCTGACTGACACCCCGTTGTGTGAAGGCGTTGACGATTGAGTCCGGAAGAGGAGTTGTATCCCGTTGCAACTCGAATTGCCATAGCTTTAGCGTAGGGACAAGCGCAATGTTGGCCGCCTTCATTTGTCCTGCCATGGCTGCTCCCCAGGGTCCAATCTGTGGGGTGGTATGCATTAACTGATCGACACCGGCATTCACAGCGTTGTGGAGCCCGTCGGCGTTGCTGGGGTGGGCGAACACCTGCAGCCCATGGCGATGTGCCTCGGCGACCACCGACGCCAGCACGTCCGGTGAAAGTTGAAGGCTGAGATCCCACCATGCTTGGGCGTACACCTTGATTGCGTCGACATGGTGATTGATCGCGTTGTCGACCGCGGAGATGGCTTCCGCTTTGGTGGCGATCTCCATTGTGCCACCGTTCGCTCCGCGCGGGAAGAGGATTGGACCAGTAGTGAAGATCTTGGGGCCTGGCACCTCACCGGAATTTATCCGGGTTCGCAACGCAGTCGTATTGGCCAGATTCCCGCCGGTCTCAAACACGGTTGTGAAGCCCCATCCTGTGAGCATCTCGCGCACCGCCATCGTAAGACGCGTTGCATCAGCTGTGTCCGCCCCCCGAAAGGGCCGTCCAGTGAAATGGACATGATTGTTCCAAAATCCCGGGACCAGCGTCTTGCCGTTGAGGTCAAGAACTCGCATCCCCGCGGGAATGTTGACCTCGGACCGTGCGCCAATGGCAGCGATTCGGCCATTCCGAATGATGACAACGCCGTTGAGCATCGGCGGGCTCTGCGCATCAGCGTAGATAGTCGCCCCGCGCAGCGCCAGGTCGCTACCGCCCGTTTGGGCCGACCCCGGGGTCGAGCCGAGGATGAGGGAGACGCCGACTGCGACACCGAGCTGGAAACGAAGCCAGACTTCACGGGTTGTCATTGATTTGCCTCTCGAGAAACAGGCGCTCGGTGAATCGGTGCCGCGCGCTCTAACATGTTTATCTATCTCTCCCACCCCTACCCAGCGCCCAATCCGTGCACGGCTCGCAGCAAAACGCCGAAACACTGCAGGCGCGGTCCACCGCCTCCGCCAATGCCGGCACCGACTTGCAGACCAAACCGTCGCCCGAGCCCCGGGCGAATCGCGCGCCGCGCCGCACTCGTGTGCCCGGCCGCTTCGTCGGCCACAACCCTGCAGCGACACGACTAATGGCCCGCGCCAGGGTTCAACTCTGCAGCCCTGCCGGCTTCGGCTGCCGGGCTGCAACATGTCGGATTTATGCTGCAAGGCGCTGAGACAATTCAGCCCGCCGTCACCCTCGACGAGGCCCCGATTCCAGCCTCCGCCCCGAAGCGTGCCGGCGGCCCGGCGAGCCCAATCTCCCCCAAGAACGTGACCATCCCGCCACCGCCCCTCGGCGCCAAATGCAAACCTACCCCACAGATCGGCCGGCCGCTACGACCATTCGCCCTCAGCAGCAGGGACAAGCCTCCCCGGGGGGCTACCCAGCTCCCGCCGGT
Organism: Gemmatimonadales bacterium; assembly: GCA_046260395.1. Taxonomy (GTDB): domain Bacteria; phylum Gemmatimonadota; class Gemmatimonadetes; order Gemmatimonadales; family GWC2-71-9; genus JAWXBA01. The sequence continues at coordinate 7,908 of JBHEPH010000051.1, read as the reverse complement.
CCCATCCGCAGAATCCGCGTAACCTGCGGATTGTCACGCTCGGATTCGGGCGCGGCAGGCCAGCTGCCAACCGGGTCACCGGATGCGGGCAAGGCAGGCCTCGCCCCTACGGGATCTTTTCTTGACCGCCTGTCCTTGCCATCCTGCCCATCCGGGCCCACTATCAAGGTCAACCCATGACCGGAGCCCGCCATGCGCACCCTGACAATTGCTCTCCTTTCCACCCTGATGGCCGGCACGGCCCTGGCCCAGGACGCCGACCGCTCCGTTGCTGACGGCGGTATCAAGATCAGTGGCTGGCAGGGCCGGGTGGACCGCCGCCCGACGACGCAGGGGAAGACGATCAACGACTCGCGGCTGGTGGCCGAGGGGAGCAATCTCCGGTTGTCGGTCGGGCCGGCGGGAAATTTCTGGAACCCCGCCCACACTGCCAGCGGCGACTACCAGGTCACGGGCACCTTCAAGGAACACAAGATGGCCGCGTCGCACCCGCACTCGTACGGGATCTTCATCGGCGGGGCGGATCTCCAATCAGATACCGAGACGCTGGCCTACTGCATTGCCTACGGCAACGGCACCTTCTCGGTCAAGACCTTCCACGGCGACAACGTGACCACCCTGGTGGACCGCGCCGCGCATGACGCGCTGGTCAAGGCCGACGCCAACGGCGAGGCCACCAACACCATCGGCTGGCGGGTGCAGGGCAACACCGCATCCTGCGTGGTGAACGGCACGGCGGTCCACACCTTCCAGAAGAGTGACCTGGTCGGCGCGGACAAGCTCAAGTCAACCGATGGCATCTATGGTATCCGTGTCAGCCACAACCTTGAGCTGACGGTCTCCGGTCTGGCCATGACCAAACCCTGACTTTCGATGACCGGCGAGGGGGGCCACTGTTGGTGCGCCCCCCCCGTGTTCGCCTACCCGCCCGTCCGCCGCCCCGCCTGATCCCGCCGCACCGTCTGCCGCTTCCCCTTGATCTTGGTGGCCCGCAGCGCCGCGATCACCGGCTGCACCAGCTCCTCGGGCAGCTCCACCAGCGAGAAGTTGTCGGTAATCTCGATGGCGCCGATCTGCGCGGCGGGAATCTGCGCCTCGTTGGCGATCGCTCCCACCAGGTCGGCCGGGCGCATCTTGTCCTTGCGGCCGGAGCCGATGTAGATCCGTGCCATGCCCGCCGCCTGTTTGCGCGGTGGTCCGGACGGCTCGGCATCCTTGCCCGCCACCTTCTTTTTCTTCGCTCCAGCGGTTGGCAGCGCCGGCGCTTCGAACTCGGGCTCCGCCGAGCCATCCACGCCGCCTCCTGCCAGGTGCGCCAGTTTCACCGCGGCCGTGGCGATGTCCATCACGTCATGCTCCGCGGCCAACGCCTCGACGACCACCCGGTATCCCTCCAGCTCGCCGGCCAAAATCGCCTCCTGAATCGAGCCGCGGGTGATCTCCAACTGCTTGGCGCGCACGTCGAGCACCGTGGGCAGCTTGGCCATCTCGATCTTCTGCCGGGTCAGCTGTTCGATGCTCTTGAGCATCCGGTGCTCACGCGGCTCGGCGAAGGTAATCGCCACTCCTTCGCGGCCGGCCCGCCCCGTGCGGCCGATGCGATGGATATACGCCGCCGGTGACTGTGGCACGTCGAAATTCACCACGTGGCTGATCTGTTCGATATCCAGCCCGCGCGCCGCCACGTCCGTGGCCACGAGGATGTCCACCGTGCCGGCCCGCGTGCGCTTCATCACGCGGGTCCGCTGATCCTGCGTCATCCCGCCGTGCAGCGCCTGCACCCGATAGCCGTGGCCCCCCAGGCTCTCGGCCAGACTGTCCACCTCGTGACGCGTCCGGCAGAAGACCAGGGCCAGGGTTGGCGCCTCGAGGTCCAGGACGCGGCCGAGCGCCGCCACCTTCTGGGCGCGGTTCACGACATAGGCGGTCTGCCGGACCTTGGGGAGCTTGCCCGCTGCCGTCTTCTCCTGCGCCACCAGCACCTTGGCCGGATCCCGCAGGTGCCGTTCAGCGATCTTGGCGATTCTGGGTGCCATGGTGGCCGAGAAAAGCGCCGTCTGCCGCTCGGCGGGTGCCAGCTCGAGGATTCCATCGAGCTCCTCGGCGAACCCCATGTCGAGCATCTCATCCGCTTCGTCCAACACGACGGCGGCCAGGCCCTCGAGATCCAGCGTACCTCGGCGCAGGTGGTCCAGCGCTCGCCCTGGTGTGGCCACGACCACGTGCACCCCGCGTCGCAGGACCTTGATCTGCTGGCTGAACTCCTGGCCGCCGTAGATCGGAACGGTCAGGGCGCCGAGGGCTCGGCCGTAGCGGTGGAACGCCTCCGCCACCTGCACGGCGAGCTCGCGGGTGGGTACCAGAACCAGCACCGCGGGGCGTGAAGGGGTGGGTGGCTTCGATGGCAGCCGCTGCAGGAGGGGCAGGGCAAAGGCGGCGGTTTTGCCGGTGCCGGTGGCGGCCTGGGCCAGGATGTCGCGGCCGGCCAGCAGCGGGGGGATTGCCTGCTCCTGAATGGGGGTTGGCTCTTCGTAGCCGAGGGCGGTCAGGGCTTCGACCAGGACGGGGGTCACCCCGAGGGCGGCAAAGGTGGCGGGCATGGAGGAATATAGGCGGACAGGCGGAGAGGCGGGCGGGCGGATAGGCGGATGCGGGCCGGAACCTCGATGTTGAACGAGCCACCAGCGCCGCCGGCAAGTTCCCTCGCTCGGACCTGCCGGTCCTCACTCGGGATGACACCCCTTTTCGCCCCCGAACCCCGTTCCCTGTTCCCTGTTCCCTCTCCATCGTAGATTGCGGGGTTCCCTGAAAACCCGGAGTTCATCCTGTCCGACACCGTCGCCCGTCTGAACCAGGCGCTGGAAGGCCGCTACCGCATCGAGCGCGAAGCCGGCGCCGGCGGCATGGCCACCGTGTATCTGGCCGAGGATCTGCGCCACCACCGCAAGGTGGCGGTGAAGGTCCTGAAGGGCGACCTCGCGGCCTCGATGGGCGCCGAACGGTTCCTGCGCGAGATCGGCATCGCCGCCGCGCTGCAGCATCCGCACATCCTGCCCCTGTACGACTCGGGCCAGGCGGGCGAGTTCCTCTACTACGTCATGCCGTTCGTGGAGGGCGCCTCGCTACGGGAGAGGATCGCCCGCGAGGGCGCGCTCCCGATATCCGACGCGGTCCGCATCATGCGCGACGTGGCCGATGCCCTGGCCGAAGCGCACCGGCACGGCGTGGTGCACCGCGACATCAAGCCCGAGAATGTGATGCTCTCCGGCCGCCACGCCCTGGTGGCCGATTTCGGCGTGGCCAAGGCGGTCTCCGAGGCGGCCGATTCCTCCAGCCTGACCGGCACCGGGATCGCGCTCGGCACGCCAGCCTATATGGCGCCCGAGCAGGCCACGGCAGACCCGTCACTCGACCACCGGGCGGATCTCTACGCGTTCGGGGTGCTGGCCTACGAGATGCTCGCGGGCCGGCCGCCGTTCCAGCACGCCACCATGCAGGGGCTGATTGCCGCGCACGTCACCACGCCACCCGAGCGCCTCACGGTGCACCGGGCATCGGTGCCGCCGGCGCTCGAGGCGCTGGTGATGCGCTGCCTGGAGAAGCGCGCGGCGGACCGGTGGCAGTCCGCCGAAGAGCTGGTGGCGCAGTTGGAGAACCTGCCGGTCAGCGGGGCCAACACCCCGACCGCGATGGCACCAGCGGCTCCTGCTTCTCGCCGACGGATCCCGGGATTCGCCTGGTTGCTGCTGCTCCTGCCGGTGGCGGGCCTGGTGGCCTGGTTGACGACCCGAGGCGGCACCAACGCCGCATTGGACGATGACCTGGTCTTGGCGCTGCCCTTCCGCGTCACCGCCACCTCGCCGGAGATCCAGAACCTGCGCGAAGGGATCGTAGACATTTTGCAGGCCACGCTCGGCGGCAGCACTGGGCCGCGGGTGGTGGCGGCGCAGACGGCCATCGGCGCGTGGCGCCGGGCAGGGGGTGGCGCCGAGGCCGACCTCGCCGACGGCGATGCTGCCGAACTCGCCCGTGGCCTCGGTGCAGCCGCGGTGCTGACCGGGAGCATCGTGCAGCAGGGCGCCGGGTTCGTGCTGGCGGGCACGCTTACCCCGGTGGGCGGGGGGCGGAGCCTGCAGGGACGGGTGGAAGGACCGGCAGACAGCACGCTGGTGCTGGTGGGTCGCCTGGTCAGCCAACTACTGAGCCTTCAGGCGGGCGAGGAAGCCGGCCGAGCCAATTCGCTGGCGGATGTTCCGCCCCAGGCGTTGCAGGCCTACCTGGATGGGCAGCGTGGCTGGCGGGCAGGGCGGTGGGCGGAAGCATACGACGGATTCAGCCGAGCGCTTGCCGCCGACTCCACCTTTGCGCTGGCAGGGCTCTACCACTCGCTGGCGGCGGGGTGGAACCTGGGCAGTCCGGATTCTCCCGGTCCGGACATCGCGCGCGCCAACCTTCACCGGCTCGGCGAACGGGATCGCATCCTGGCCGGCGTCCTCCTCCCCGTCGATTCCACCATCGAAGGACGCATCGCCAACCGCGAGCGGGCTGCCGCCGCGCTCTCCGACCGGGCCGAGGCATGGTACCTCCTCGGCGATTACATCTACCACTATGGGCAACTTGCCGGGCTCAGCGAAACGGAACAAACGGAGCGGGCCTGGGCCGCATTCGATCGAGGGCTGGCTCTTGATCCAGGCTTTGGCCCGATCCTGACCCACGCGGTGGATCGTCACCTGTTTCCGGAGGTGGACAGCGCCGCGTTCCGCCGGGCCCAGGCCGAGCACCCCTCGGTGGGCGGGGAGCGGTTCCTGACGGGCCTGGCGGCGTTTGCCTTTCGGGACTCCGCCGCGATCCGTCACGTGGAGGAGACCGGGGATGCCGCAGAGCTTTTCGGCCTGTCTGGATTTGCCGCCATGTTCGGCGACAGTGAGGGTGCCATGCGGCTGCTTCGCCGGCGCGTCCAGATGGCGACGAGCGCGCAGGAGCGCACCTCGTCACTCGATCAGGCGCGTAACCTGGCCTGGGGGAGCGGCCGGCCGGCGCTGGCCGCCCGCATGGCATCGGAGCTCGGTGTGCAGGCGGAACCGCTTCAGCTGGGCGACCACGCCAGGCAGGTGGTGGCCGCGCTCCTCTACGACGGTGATCCGGCGGCCGCCGCGGCCTCGGTGGAAGTCCTGGAACGGATCGTGGCTGGTGTGGGTGGAGAGGGGCCCCGGCTTGAAGATATCAATGCGGCGTGGCACGTCGGCATCTGGCGGGCCAGCCAGGGCGACTCGGCCGGAGCGCGCGAACTGGCGGGCCGGATGCGCGGCTGGGCGGGCCAGGCTCCCACCAGGGGCGTGCGAACTCGCGCCACCATCGGCGCGGACGTGATTGAGCTGTTGATCACCACTGAACCCGCCGAGCTGAGGCGCCGCGCGCTCGCGCTCGAGGCCATCCTGCGCCCTGGCCCAATCCTTGGTGCCCTGGAATGGAGCCTGGCCAATCTCCTGGTGGCTCGCGCACTCGGTCAGGCGGGTGACCATGCCTCGGCGGCGGCCGCCGCACGGAGATGGCACCAGTTTGATCCCCTCGTCTCGGCGAGGCTGCTCGACGAGCGGGCCCGCCAGTCACTGCTGGCGGGTGATACCACCATGGCGATCAGGGAATGGCAGCTTTATTTGCGGGGCCGCAACCACGCCGAGCCGGCCCAGCGCGCCAAGGATGACCAGATCCGCCAGGAGCTGGCGCGGCTGGTGGGGGAGCCACGCGGGTAGCGAGAAGCAAGAAGGGAGAAGCGAGAAGTCCTCGCCCCTCCCTCATGCCACTGCTCTCGTCTCGCCTCTCACTTCTCACTTCTCACTTCTCACTTCTCACTCCTCCCTGACATCCCTCCCCGATCCCTCCCCGCCGCTCTCGTCGAGGAACACCAGCGCCTCCCGTCGCGCCACCGCCCGGCCGAGCGCCTCGAGGACATTGCTGTCGAGGGTCGTGCCGACCAGGTCGCGCATGCGCTCCACGGCGAGTTCCGGCGCCATCCGTTCCTGGTAGGGCCGGGAGGTGGTCAGGGCATCGAAGATCTCCACGGCGCCGATGATCCGCGCACCGAGCGGGATCTGTTCCCCGGCCAGCTTGTCGGGATAGCCCTTGCCGTCCCATCGCTCATGGTGGCTCCGCACGAAACGGATCACGTCATCCAGGTGAGTCAGGGGTGCCAGGATCTGCGCACCCGCGACCGGGTGCGTCTTGACGTGCTCGAACTCCTCGTCGGTCAGCGGGCCCTGTTTGTTGAGGATCTCCTCGCGGATCGCGATCTTGCCGATGTCGTGGAGCCGCCCGGCGGTGCGAACGTTCTCCACTTCCTCGTCGGAGCGGTCCATCTCCGCCGCGATCGTGGCGGCCAGGTCGGCCACCCGCGCCGAGTGGCCGCGGGAATACGGATCCTTGGCCTCCAGCGCGTTCACGAGGGACTCGAGGGTGGCCACCGAGATCCGCTCCAGGTGCGCGCGCTCCATGCGCAGCTCGGCGGTGCGGACCGCCACCTCCTCCTTGAGCCAGTGGTTGATCTGCTGGTTCTCGATATGGGTGTCGCGGCGGCGCAGCGCACGCTGGATGGCCCGGGCCAGGTCGGGCAGGTCCACCGGCTTGGTCAGGTAGTCCATCGCCCCGCGCTGCATGCACTGGGCGGCGCTGGCGGCGTCGTTCACCGCCGAGAGCATCAGGATGGCGGCGTGCGGCTCAAGTTCAAGCACCTGCGGGACCAGGTCAATCCCGTTCATGTCCGGCATGCGAACATCCAGCAGGACACAGGCGATCTTCTGCCGCTGGAGGATCTCCAGGGCGGCCTGGCCGCTTCCCGCGGTCGCCACCTCATGCCCCTGTTGGGTCAGGAAGCGTGTCAGCGCGGACCGGATCGGCTCCTCATCGTCCACCACAAGGATGGTCGTGGGGCCCCGGGGTTGGGCCCGGAGCACATGCGCTCCGCTGGTACGATGATCCACGGCAGGTCCTGGGAAGGGAGACATGCTGCTCGAAGCTATCCGGTCAGGCCGTTGGGCGTCAATCTCCAGCTATCCTACGAACTCGACCTGTACCGTGCTGGGGATCAGCCCGGCCCCGGCGGCTCGATCCAGCAGCAACTGCACCGCCTCCCGCCCTCGCGGGCCGTAATCGACGGTCCAGTCGTTGACGTACATCCCCACAAAGGCATCGGTGCGCTCGTGCCCGATCCCCCGGTTGAACTGCTCGGCGTGCGCCAGCGCGGCCTCCCGGTGGTCCAGGGCATACACGATGCTCGCCTTGAGGTGACGGGCCACCTGGTCCAGCAGCTCCGGGCCCAGGTCACGGCGGGCCACGTTGCCACCCAGCGGCAAGGGAAGGCCGGTGTCGGCCAGCCACCAGGCGCCGAGGTCGGTCCAGAGGTGGAAGCCGTCGTCGGCGAAGGTCAGCTGTCCCTCGTGGATCACCAGTGCCACGTCCGCCTCGCCCCGGCGGACGGCGTCCTGCACCTGATCGAACGGCACCACCACCTCAACCACGTCCGGCTGGTACAGTTTGAGGGCCAGGAAGGCCGTCGTCAACCGGCCGGGAATCGCCACCCGCAGGCCTCGCAGCGCCGTTCGCGGGTCGGCCGGTGCCGGCTCCAGGGCCACCAGCCGGGGCCCGTACCCGTCACCCATCGAGGAACCGCTGCTCAGGAACGCATACTGGTCGGCCAGGTAGGCGTAGGCATGCACCGACACGGCGGTGACCTCCAGCTCGCCGCGCATGGCACGCTCATTGAGCGACTGGATATCCTGCAACTCGTGGCGATACTCCAGCCCCTCGGTGTCAATCTTGCCCTCCGCCAGCGCATAGAACATGAACGCGTCGTCGGAGTCGGGGCTGTGGGCAACGGTGATGGTTCGGGGCATGGCTTTCGGGGTGCGGGGG
>JBHEPH010000050.1:525-18269 GCA_046260395.1 Gemmatimonadales bacterium | reverse complement strand
GCCGAGGGGTCAAATTCATTGGCCGCTGGCATGACATGGCCGCTGGGTGTGGAGTCTTGATTGCAGACACCAACGACCTGGGAGCCCTGAACCGGTACCTCGGGCAATGGGCGCCGTACATGGACATCCAGGTGGCGCCTGTGATGGACGACCGGGAATCCGGTGCTATTGCCAAGAAGATCGTGGCGGACGCGAAGCAGTAGGGGCGCGCCCATCGGCGCGCCCCTGCGGCATCCGAATGTGGGGGGTGGTAGGGGGCGCCCTGAGGCACGCCCCTACACCTCCCGAAACAATTCCCCAAGCCGGATCACCAACGGCTCCTCTGCACCCTCCGGGTGCCAGCGGATCTCCTCCTGCTCGGTCACCGGGAAATGCGCGTCGGGGGTCCAGACCTCAACGACCGTCGCGTCGAGGTCCACCAGCCAGTACAGGGGAATCTGAAACTCCTGGTACAGCCGGCGTTTGGTGAACCGGTCGTTCCTCGCCGTGGAAGGGCTCAGGATCTCCACAACCAGAAGCGGCGGCCGACCGGATTCCCACGTCGCGATCCGGGCCGACTCGAGGTCCTCCACCAGGAGGTCGGGAATCACCAGGTTGTCGGGACCGTGCTGGACATCCCCCCCTGGATACACCTCGCCCACCGGAAACCGGTCGAGGTAGTCCCCAAGTCGTCGAAACAGGCGGCCGAGGATCCGCTGGTGGAGCTTGCGGGGGCCCGGGCTCACCAGCAGTTCCCCGTGCACCACCTCGTACTTGTTGCCGTCCTCCGGCATCCCCTGAAGGTCGGCCACAGTGTAATAGCGCCACGCTGGCATGCCCATAGTATCGGCTCGGCGGGAAGGGGTTGGCAAGGCATGGCCCAATATCGGGCCCGGGCCCCCGGGGGTGGTAACCAGAATCGTGCACAGTGGGGCGGGAAAACGCGTGGGGGAGAGGCGCGACTGAGTCGCGCCCCTACACCTCCCGGAACAACTCCCCGAGCCGGATCACCAGCGGCTCCGCCGCCCCCGCCGGGTGCCAGCGGATCTCCTCCTGCTCGGTCACCGGGAACTGCGCGTCAGGAGTCCAGACCTCCACCACCTGGGCGTCGGCGTCCACCAGCCAGTACAGGGGGATCCCAACCTCCTGATAGAGCCGCCGCTTGGTGAAGCGGTCGTTGCGGGTTGTGGACGGGCTGAGGATCTCCACCACCAGCAAGAGCGTCTTCACCTCCTCCCAGCTCGTGGCCTTGGCCTCGGACCGGTCAACCACGAAGAGGTCTGGCACGACTAGGGAGTCCGACGACCAGCTCAGGTCGCCACCAGGCAGCCACTGGCCCACCGGGTGGCGTGCCAGATAGGGGCTGAGCCGGTCAATGAGGCGACTCAGCACGAGCTGGTGAGCAAGCCGCGGCGCCGGTGTCACGAGGAGCTCCCCGTGCACCACCTCGTATTTGTTGCCGTCTTCCGGCATGGCGAGCAGATCCGCCGCAGTGTAGTAGTGCCGCGCAGGCATGCCCATAGTATCGGCTCGGCGGTTGAGGGTTGGCAAGGCATCGCCCAATATCGGGGCTGGGCGGCCAGAGGTGGTAACCAGAATCGTGCACAATGGGGCGGGGAAACGCAGGCGATTGGCCGATCCCTCACTGCGTTCGGGACAGGGCCGCGGCTTCAGCCGCGAACGCTTCACGCGGGGTCAAATCCCGCCGTCCCGATGCCACCAAACGGCCATCTGAGCAGCAGGGCCGCCTAGCGCACTCCGACTTTGGGGGTATGTTCCGAAGTCGGGGTGTTCACTGCCGCCGCCCCTTCCCATTTAGGATACCGCCCGACGGCAGCATGATCCAGGAGGTTCCGTGAAGTTCATGGTGACGTGGCAGCTGCATCCGGAGACTCGGCAGGAGGTGCTAAGCGTCTGGGGCTCAATTCCGGCCGCAAAGCGTTCCGACCTCGGCCGAGGGGTCAAATTCATTGGCCGCTGGCATGACATGGCCGCTGGGTGTGGAGTCTTGATTGCAGACACCAACGACTTGGGAGCCCTGAACCGGTACCTCGGGCAATGGTCGCCGTACATGGACATCCAGGTGGCGCCAGTGATGGACGACCGGGAATCCGGTGCCATTGCCAAGAAGATCGTGGCGGACGCGAAGAAGTAGGGGGCGCGCCTGAGGCGCCCCCCACAACGTTCCGGACGGGTTGAATCCCGCCGTCCCGATGGTACACGGACACGGCCGCCGATGATGGTGGCCTTTGTGTGTTTGAGCCCCGGTGGCTTCAGCCACCACCCTTGGCCGAGCCGCGGCTTCAGCCGCGAACGCTTCACGTGGGGTCGAATCCCACCGATCCAGGCCTCGCCTTCCACCTGCCGGGGCCGGGCGGTATCTTTCCCGAGTTCGCTGCTCAACATTCGTTGAGGCGTGGAACCACCCGGTCGCCGTCCGTGGAGGCGTGGCGGGCGTGCCTGCTGGCGGTCCACTGGCCGGGATGGTCTGATGATCGGAACCACCGTGTCCCATTACCTCATCCTCAGCAAGCTCGGTGAGGGCGGGATGGGGATCGTGTACAGGGCCCAGGACACCCGGCTGCAGCGCTTCGTCGCGCTCAAATTCCTCCCAGAAGCGCTCGCCCTGGCACCGGCCTCACGCGAGCGGTTCCTCCGAGAAGCCCGTGCGGCCTCGGCGCTCTGCCATCCCAACGTGGCCATAGTGTACGATGTTGGAGAGAACGACCTGCAGTCGTTCATCGCCATGGAGCTGGTCGAGGGCGAGACACTGCGCGCCCGACTCTCCGCCGGGCCCCTGCCGGTCGAGCAGGTGATCGCATGGGGCATCCAGCTGGCCGAGGGGCTCCATTCGGCCCATGGCAAGGGCATCGTCCACCGCGACATCAAGCCCGAAAACCTGCTGGTGACGCCCGATGGCACGATCAAGATCATGGACTTCGGGATCGCGCAGCAGGGCGACTCCTCCTTGACCCAGACCGGCGTCGTGCTGGGCACGCTCAGTTACATGTCCCCGGAGCAGATCCTGGGCGGCCGCGTGGACCACCGGAGCGACCTCTGGTCCCTCGGCTTGGTGCTCTACGAACTGCTGGTGGGGCGGGTGCCGTTCCGCCAGGAGTATGGCGCCGCGCTCATGTACGAGATCCTCAACCGGGAGCCGGCCTCACTGGACGAGCTCCGGCCCGATGCGCCCGGCTCCCTCCGCCGGCTCATTCACCGCCTGCTCGAGAAGGAGCCGGCCAAGCGGCCGGAGACCGCGGCCGACGTGGCCGCCGCGCTCCGGCACAACGACCCGCCCGCCGTGGCCACGGAGGCCCCGGCCAAGTCCGTCGCCGTGCTGTACTTCGAGAACATGAGCGCCGACCAGGAGGGCGAGTACTACTGCGCCGGGATCACCGAGGATATCCTCACCGACCTCTCGAAGCTGGAGGAGCTGAGTGTCGTGTCGCGGACCGACGTGCTCCCGTTCCGCGGCAAGCAGGTGAACATCCGCCAGGTCGGCGAGGCGCTGCGGGTGAACTACGTGCTCGAAGGCAGTGTGCGGAAGGCGGGGACCAGGATCCGGGTCACCGCCCAGCTGATCGACGCCCGGAACGGCTACCACGTCTGGGCCGACCGGTTTGATGGACTGGTCGACGATCTGTTCGACCTGCAGGCCGAGGTGGCCCGCCAGGTCGCCACCGCCCTCAAGGTGTCCCTCTCCGACGCGGACGAGGCGACCCTGGCGCGCCGGCCCACCGATGATCTCCGCGCCTATGACTTCTACATGCGGGGCCGCGAGTACCTGAACCGGCGGGGCAAGGCCAACACCGAGGCCGCCATCCGGATGTTTGAGCACGCCCTGGCGATCGATGGCCGGTTTGCCGCCGCCCACGCCGCCCTGGGGGAAGCATGCGCCGGCATGTACGAGTGGTACGACGGCGGGTCCGGGTGGCTCAGCCGGGCCATCGCCAGCGATCAGCAGGCGCTCGAGCTCGACCCCGAGTCCCTGGACGCCCGGTTCGGCATTGCGATGGTGTACTTCCTCCAGGGCCGGTACCCGGATGCCCGGCGGGCCCTGGCCGGGATCCTCGCTGCCGACCCGCAGCATCTCCCGGCCCTGATCCGGCTCGGGCTGCTCGTGGAGCGGACGGCGACAAGCCCAGCCGGGCTTCAGGAAGCGCTGCAGCACTACCGCAGGGCCACCGAGCTCCGGCCCAACGATGAGGAGGCCTGGCACTGCCTGGCCGCCCTCCACCAGAAGCTCGGCGACCAGGAGGCGGCCGAAGAGGCGGCGCTTCAGGTCATTGAGATCACGTCGCGCAAGCTCGAGGCGAGCCTGGAGGACGTCATCCTCCTGAGCCGGCTGGGCGAGGCTTATGCCCGCTTCTCCGGCCGCGAGGAGGCACTTGCGGTCATCCGCCGGGTGGTCGAGCTGGCACCCGCCGACGGGCTGGCCCTGTACAATTGCGCCGCCGCCTACGCCCTCCTGGGCGAGGGGGACCACGCCATCCACCTGCTCCGCTCGGCCCACGCGAGCGGTTTCCGCGGCGTCATCCAGGCCGCCCGAAGCGACAGCGCCTTCAAGGCGATGCATGACCAGCCCGGCTTCCACCGGTTGCTGGCCGAACTGGGCTGATCAAGCCAGCCACCTTCCACCCCCAGGAGCCACCACCATGCCCAAGTACGTGATTGAACGACTCATCCCCGGCGCTGGCAAACTCTCCCCGGACGAGCTGCGGACAATCTCGCAGCGGTCCTGCGCCGTGGTCGACGAGATGGGACCCCAGATTCAATGGATCCACAGCTACGTGACCGACAATAAGATCTACTGCGTCTATATCGCGAAGGACGAAGAGGCCGTCCGTGAGCACGCCCGCCGGGGTGGATTCCCTGCCAACCACGTGTCCGCCGTCAAGGCGATGATCGACCCGACCAGGGCCGACGCCGGGCAGCCGGCCTGACGAGTGGCGGGGCCGATTCGTCGCCGGCTGAGACTGGGCAGCGGCGGTGGTGACCGTGCCACCCCGCGCCCACCCTGTTTCCCCTTTTCGGAACTCCCATGCGAACGCTAGTCATCGGCGGCACCCAATTCATGGGGCGCGCAACCGTGCGCCGCCTCCTCGATCGCGGACATGACGTCGCCGTGATGCACCGGCGAGATCACAACGATTTCGGGGATGGCGTGGTGCGAAACCTTCAGGCCGACCGAAACGACGTCGAGGCCGTCACGCAGATCCTCCAGCGGGAATCCTTCGACGCCGTCTTGGACTTCGTTTACGACTGGGAGCGCGGCACCACCGCCGCGCAGGTGGAGGGTGCGGCCCGGAGCTGCGGTGACGGACTCCAGCGTTATGTCTTCATCTCGAGTGTGGGGGCCTACGTGGGGGGTCTGGACCTGACCGAGGACGCCCCCCTCGCGCCCGACGACCACCCGATGCCCTATGTGCAGCACAAGGCATCCACTGAGCGCGCCCTCTTTGCCATGCATCGCGAGACGGGATTTCCGGTCACCACGATCCGGCCCCCCTTCGTGCACGGACCGGGGCAGATGTTCTACCGGGAGCAGTTTTTCTGGGACCGCCTGCTCGACGGCCGCCCGATCATCCTCCCGGACGGGGGCGACACGCCGATGCAGTGGGTGTACGCCCCAGATGTGGCCGAGGCCTGCGTGCGTGCCATCGAGGTGGCGGCGGCGGTGGGGGAGGCGTTCAACGTGGCGCATGTGGAGCCCACCACCCAACGCAGCTTCGTCGAGGCCCTTGCCCGGGCGGCGGGGGTGGAGCCGATCCTGGCCGCCGTGCCGCGGGCCACGATCCAGGCGGCGGGTGGCCAGCTCATGGGCGAGAACCTCTACTTCGGAGAGTTTCTCGACATGCCGCCCTCCATCGCGGCGGTGGACAAAGTGGCTCGGGTGCTGGGCTGCCAACCGACCCCGCTCGATGAGGCGCTCCGCGCCAGCTATGCCTGGTACCAGACGCAGCTCCGTCGGCCGGTAGACTACACCTTTGAGGACGGACTGTTGGCCAAGGCCTGAGGGGCACCGCCCAGGCAGGCTCCACGTCGAGGACTGAAGCCATCGATGATCGCCAACGCAGCATCCCAGTACCCGATCACCGACCTCACGCTCGCCCAACGCCTGGAGGGTGCGGAAGCGGCAACCAATGCCGTGTTCGTCGAGGCGCGGGCGAGCCTGGAGCCAGCCGTGGGGGCCGCGCACACCCGCTGATCTGGAAATCCTGAGTCACCAGCCTGACCGCTGGCAGCCATACGGCAAGACGCCGGGGAGCGGAACCCATGGCCAGATACTGGTGGCAATGCCTTTCGTGCGGGGAGCGGCCCGCGTGGTTGACGGTCTGCCAATCCCGCAGCATCGCGGCCTTCATCTGGGACGAGTTGGCACCCAGTGGATGGGATCAGCGCCTGTTGCGCCGCCGATGCACCTGCAGGCGGCGCTCCCTCTACCTCACCTACCGTTTCCAGCGCAGGGATCCCGAACGGGTCAGTATCAGGCATATTGTCGGGCTTGGCCCGGATGGCGACTACCTCCCGATGCTGTGGGAAACCTTCCGCCATTCCACCCCCCGGACCAGGTGGATCGACTTCAAGTACCAGCGGGGCCGAAGCCCCTGGGGCCTCACCAAACGCCTGATCCTGAAAAAGACGGACCTGGCACGGCTGCTGCGAGCGTATGAGCAAGCGACCCGTTTGACGTAGCCACTCCCTGGCCCCGCCGCAGCTCACAGGCCGCCGCCCGCGCATGGAGACTCTGCCACCCCCCGATGCCCGCGTTGTCGCGCCCGGCCCCGTCAGCGCCCCAGCAGATCAAGGATCAGTGCTGTCACGTCCAGTTGCGAGGGAGTCGCCCCGACGACGGCGTGCACTCGATCGCGCAGTGCCGCGCCCGTCGAGGCGGGACGCGCCACGGCGAACACGATCTCACTGTCCTGTCGGCTCGGGCTGCCGTGCCAGGAGCGGTAGCTGGCGGAGAAATAGTAGCGATCGGACTCGGGATCGTCCTCACGGTAGCGGGAAAGGATCAGGACGTCACCGGCCCGGTGCCCGTAACGGCCAACGGCCAGCGCGTCGAGCCGGCGCTCGAGGTCCAGCAGGTCGGGGCGCGGATGAGCCGCGAGGTAGGTGGCCACCGGCACAAGTGCCTCGCCGTCCCAGACCTGAAAGGGCCCCGCTGGTTCCACGCCGTGGGACTCCCGCGCGAAGATCAAATCGATCGCGCCCTGGAGCTTGCTGGCGCCGGCCCCGGTGCGTCCGGCCTCCGCGAAGGCGCGCACCACGGGGAGGATGTCCTCTTCCAGGCGCGGCGGAGCGAGCCAGTCACAACGGTCGCCCTCCCCCGGACAGGTCGAGCGATCGGCGAGGTGCACGTAGGCGATCGCGCCCTGGTAGGCGAGCACGGCCTGGAAGCTGTCGTCCTCGGTCTCGAGCTCGAAGGGTCGCACCCGGAATCCCGCGGCCACCAGCGCGTCCGCCGGCTCCCCGTCGCCGCCCGCGCCGAGTGCGTGCTGTTCATCGGCGAGGGAGGGGGTGTGTCCATGGTCCGAGATGAAGAGCACGTAGGTCGAGTCGAGGGCGCCTCGGGCCCGGTACGCGTCGAGCAGTCGGCCCACGGCGGAATCGATCACCTCGGCCAGGTAGCGCTTCTGGTCGGGGATCGCCGCGTCCGAGACATGCGTGAACAGATCCACCCCTGGGAAATAGACGATCTGCAGGTCGGCGAGCCCGTGTTCCTCGATCGCTTCCAGCGTCTGATCGACCGCCTCGATGTCCAGGGCACTGTACGGCTCCCGGGTGGCCTCATCGGCCACGATACCTGCCGTGAAGGCCGCGACGAGGTCGGCGAAGGTCCCGGCATCGGGGCGCACGAGGAGGTCCGCGCCGCGGTACTGTGCCGCGAGGGTCACGTACGACCGGACGTTGGCGCGTTCGAAGAGCGTGGGCACGGCGATCCAGCGATGCATGAGGCTGTCGGAGTAGACCCGCAGTGCGTCGCCGTTCTCGTGCACCGAGACGGGCGCCGGCGCCACGAACGTCAGCGACTCGCGGTCGAACCACTCATTGCCCGGGACCCCGTGTTCCGCCACTCCCACGCCGGTGTACGTGGTGGTCCAGGCGGCAAAGGTGGTCGAGGGGAGGATGCTCAGCACCCCATTCGGCGCCGACCCGTGCGCGTAGAGCCCATCCGCCCCGTCGAGCGCCGCGCCGAGCAGCGCTGCCACCCGCGGCATGCCGCCGCTGCCTACCGCCTCCCGGAACGCTTCCGCGCCCACGCCGTCGAGGGCCACGACGAGGACCCGTTGCCCATCGGCCCGCGCCGGTCGCATCTCCTCCCGAAGCTGGACCACGGCGTCGGCGGTGAGCAGGCTCAGGATCTCGGACAGGGGCGTCCCCTTGTAGAGCAGGAGCCCCGCGAGTCCGAGGAGGCCCGCGACGACGATCGCACTGGTGACGAGCAGCCAGCGAGGCATGGACGACCTTGGCGCTGAGTGGAGATGGCGGCGCGTCGCGCGCCCGCCTTGTTCCCCTGCCCAATCAATATATATGACGTGTGTCACCTGGCCGGCGCTGAGTTGTGTGCCCCGGCACGTCCATGGCGGCTCAGTCCCCCGGGGGGCGAGCGTTGGGGGGCGTCAACAACGATTTCCGGGTCCCGAGGCTCGCGCCTCGGGCTCGGCGTTGGGAGGTGGCTTGCGCCACCGGTGGGTCCGGGGGGGGGCTGGAACTGCAGTTTCCCCGGGCCCAGCCTGCTGGGCACTTCGACGCCTGGCCCCCCAGGCACCCACAGCGGGCGCCGGGGGCTGGTACCCCATTGCCACCTTTCCGTCCGCGTTCAGACTCGACAATGTGGTCACCGTAGACCCCTTGCCCGGCCCCTTAGCAGGGGTATGTTTCCGGCGCATCCACATCATGTCGACGGGCCAATGACACACAATGAGATGTCCGGCGAGCGGCATCGCGGGGCCACGGGCGAGATGACTGACCTCGATCAGCTCATTCCAGAGCTGTATGCAGAACTGCGCACGCTGGCCCATCAACGGCTGCGAGGCGCGCTCCACGAACGATCGCTGAACACCACGGGTCTCGTGCATGCGGCCTACCTGCGCCTCGTCCAGTCCGCCGGCCGGGCGTTCCAGAACCGTGATCACTTCCTCGCGATTGCCTCACGCGTGATGCGGAACGTGCTCGTGGACAGCGCACGCGCCCGGGTGGCGGCCAAGCGCGGGGGCGGGGCCGCCCTGGACGAGCTGCACGAGGAGACTTGGGTCGCCGACGTCAATCTCGATCGGGTCACGGAGCTGGATGAGGCGCTGACCAGGCTTGCGCAGCTGGATGAACGGCAGGCACAGATGGTCGAGCAGCGGTACTTCGGCGGGCTGACGCTGGAGGAGATCGCCACCGCCACGCATGTCTCTTTGGCCACAGTGAAACGGGAGCTGCGGTCCGCCCGTGCCTGGCTGGCCGCCGAGCTGAGCGGCGCGTGACGCGCCATTGCGCGCAGCCGCCGTCGGTGGCGCCGGCTTGGCGCGGCTCTGACCGCTCATGATCGCGGATCGCGAGTTGTGGCAGCGGGCTCGGCCGGTCTTCGATGAGCTGGTCGAGCTGGACCACAGCCTGCGTCTCAAGCGATTGGAGGAGATCGGCAGGGCAGACCCGCACCTCCGCGAAGTGGTGGAATGGCTGCTCTCCGCCGACGCCACCGCGGAGGATGCGCTGCGCGACTACAGGTTCGGAACGCCTCGCGACCTGTCAACGCGCACCACGGCGTCCCGCGACCCGCTTGGTCTGGTGGGGCGTACCGTCTCCCACTTCCGCGTAATCGGTCACCTGGCATCGGGCGGCATGGGCGCCGTCTACACCGCGGAGGACCTCTCGCTCGGCCGGACGGTCGCGCTCAAGTTTCCGCTGCCACACCAGCCCCTGGATGGCCCGGTCAGGGAACGCTTCGTCAACGAGGCGCGCTCTGCCGCGGCACTCGACCACCCCAATCTCTGTACGGTGCACGAGATCGGCGACAGTGAGCATGGCGTGTTCCTCGCCATGCCCCTGTATCCCGGCGAGACACTCAAGGAACGCCTCGCCCGCGAAGGCGCACTCCCTTGCGCGGATGCGCTGGGGATCCTGCGGCAGGTGACCACCGGACTGGCGTCCGCCCATGCGGCCGGGATCGTGCACCGCGACCTGAAGCCGGCCAACGTGATGCTGCTGCCGGACGGTACGGCCAAGATACTCGACTTCGGGCTCGCCAAGGTCCGCGACGTCAGCCTCACGAAGTCGCATATGACGCTCGGCACGATCGGGTACATCGCGCCCGAGCAGATCCGGAGCGCTCCGGTGGACGCACGGGCGGATCTGTGGGCCATGGGCGTGATGCTGTATGAGACGCTGACCGGCACGCTGCCGTTCCGCGGTGAACACGAAATATCCATCCTGAATGCCGTACTCCACGAGGATCCACCGCGTCCGTCGGACGTGAACCAGGCGCTATCGCCGGAGGTCGACACCCTCATCGGAGCGTTGCTGGAGAAGGATCCCGCCAACCGCTATCAGTCTGCAGGGGACCTGCTCGCGGACCTCGAGGCCATACAGCACGGTACGCCGCTGGCGTTCCGCAGGTCCTTTTGGAACCGGTCTCGCCGCCGTCGCCAGATGCGACGGGCGATCCTGCCCGGTACCGCCCTCCTGCTGGTCGCGATCGCCGGCGTGAGCTGGGGCCTTTACCGGCTCACCGCGACAGGGGAACAGCCCGCGGCCGCGGCCGGGGTGGCGGATCTGCGGTGGAGGGACAATACCACGGAGATCGGCACCGCAGCCGAGCTTGCGGCCGCTCTCGTCCCGGCCCATGCGGGTCGCCGGGTCCGTCTGCGCGCGGGTATTTATGACGTTGACCAGCTGCTGACCGTCCCGGACAGCATGACGCTCGAAGGTGCCGGCGTCATGCGCTACGATCCTGACGGCCTCCCGACGGGGTTTGAGGACGGCACGCGGACGACGCTGCGAATGATTGCCAGTATCGGCGGCGACATGCTGACGCTTGGTGATGGCGTGACCGTACAGCAACTCGAGATCGTGGACCTGGCCGGGCGCTCCGGCAACGTGGTCGCGGTGGGATCCCGGCGGCCACGCGACCACATCTCCACCACGATCCTCGAATCGGTCATCGTCAATCCGAGTCCGCTCACGGTGGGCGGCGGGGGACCGCTCGGCCGCGGCCTGTCAGTGATCACACGCAACCTCAACCTGGGGGCGGATCCACCACCCGACAACGGATCGGTCCTGTCGGTCCGGATGATCCGATCGATCATCCAGTCGCCGGCGGGGGGTGGGGGGTTCTTTGCCTACAACTTCACGGCCGACAGTCGGATCGTTCTTGACATCGCCAGCAGCGTGATCGGCGGCAGCAACGAAGCGAACGGTGGGGTGAGTCGTCCCGAGCCCGTGCACGATTCGGAGGTTCGTATTGAATCCCGGGGCAATCTGTACCGCAATGAGTGGGCAGATCCGTGCGCCTCGGCATTGCTGGGCTGGAATTTTACCGGCGGTTCCGGTGCCCCGATCCCGATTCCCCTCGCGGAGACGCGGAGGAACACCCTACGCGTCCGCTCGACGAACGATCGGATCGAGGGCTTTACGACCGCGGTGCACGCGACGGGCAGTCGGCGCTTCTATGCGGCACCCCTGAATCCCGCGCCCTCGGGCAATCACATCGATCTCCAACTCATTGGCACGACCATCTCAACACCGTCCTGTGCCGATGTGGGCATCAACGCGAATACGTCCGGTGTTGCCGCCGCGCGGCGCGGGGGGGTTGCCGACCTGAGTTTGACCGGCGCGTGGGTGGAGAACACGGCGCTCGCCCCAGGCGACAGCAATACCCTCCGCGTCGAGTTCCGCGGCGTCACCGGAAGCGGGCAGCGAGCCAACAAGTATCTTCACGCCGGGGGAGCGGCCGGCGAGCTATCCGTGCGAAACCGGGGGAGTGGCAATTGGCTGATGCTCATCGGCAGTCCGGAGGCGTTCGTCCGGGACAATCGCGGGCTTACCCCGGCCCCAGCCTCAACGTTCTTTACCATGCCGCGCTGACCGCAGGGCAGCGCTCACACCGGTGAGCCGGTTTCGGCAACAATTCCGAGAGACGGGAAAGAGCAGGCGAACGATCACGACTGGAGCACCCCTGATTCGACTTCCCTTGCCTCGCGTTCCCGGCCGCCCTCGATTCTCGCACGGCTGGACGACTGCCGCGACGCTCGCCCTCCTGACGGGCGTTGCCCCGTCCGGATGGGCGCAGCAGCCCACGGTCATCCACGGTACCGTCCACAATGCCGTCACCGGGGCCCCGGTCGCCGGAGCGACGATTCGGGTCCTGCCCGGGACGCGATCGTGCGTGACCGGGGGCGACGGCAGCTGCCGTGTGGTCGTGGCAGCGGGCCAAGCCACTGTGCGGGCAACAGCGGTTGGCTTCGCCCCCGGGTCACAGGCCCTATTGCTCGCCGCGGGGGGTGTAACCTCGGTCGCGTTCGCGCTCGAG
The DNA here is from genome assembly GCA_046260395.1 of Gemmatimonadales bacterium. Taxonomy (GTDB): domain Bacteria; phylum Gemmatimonadota; class Gemmatimonadetes; order Gemmatimonadales; family GWC2-71-9; genus JAWXBA01. The sequence goes on along the minus strand of JBHEPH010000050.1, from coordinate 5,767 downwards.
CCCAGCGCCGTATCCCTGGATGAAATCGTCACGATTGGCACGCGCGCCCTGGAGCGCACGGCGAGCCGGTCGCTGGTGCCTGTCGATGTCCTTTCCCGCCAGTCACTCGACAATACCGGCCTGGTCGAGACGTGGCAACAGCTGCAACGGCTCGTCCCGTCGGCGAATGTTCCCCACATTCCCCTCGCCGACAACCACGCGCGTCCGGTGACATTGCGTGGTCTCTCGCCTCACCACGTGCTCGTGCTGGTGAATGGCAAGCGACGGCATCCCGCCGCCGTCCTCCTCGCCGGCCCGGCCGTTCCGGCCACCGGGTTCACCGACCTGAACGCCATTCCAGCCAGCGCCATCGAGCGCATCGAGGTGCTGCGCGACGGTGCCGCCGCGCAATACGGGTCCGATGCCATCGGCGGAGTCGTCAATATCATCCTGAAGTCAGGGGCACGCCGCGAATGGCGGACCGCCGTCGGGACGGTGGCCAGCTCGGAGGGTGGTCGCACCTTTGCCGACGGCCGCCTGTTCAGCGGCGCGGCGACCGTCGGACTGGCGGCGTCGAGTGGCGGATACCTGACGGTGAGCGGGGAACTCCGCGACCGGAGCGGGACAAACCGGGCCTATCCCGACGAACGGCAGCAATACCTTGCGGGCGACCCACGCAATGACGATCTGCCACGCGTGTCGAGCTACTCGGGAAATGGTGCCGTTCGCGAGCTGCTGGGGTTCCTGACTGCAGGCACGCCGCTGACGGACCGGATTGAGGCATACGCTGACGTCGGCGCCGCTCATCGGCACGGTGAGTCACCGGACGCGTTTTTCCGGCGACCGCTCGATGCGCGCACCGTGCGCGCGATTCATCCCGACGGCTTTCTCCCGGTCATCGAAAGCCGGATCGCAGATGTCTCCGCGCTGGCCGGCATCCGAGGTTCCTTACGTGGCTGGCGCTGGGACGTCAGTTCAGCGTGGGGCGGAAACCGGGTTGACTACTTGGTGCGCAACAGCAACAACGTGTCCCTCGGTGCGGACAGTCCGACCGATTTCGACGTGGGGCGAATGTCGGCGTCGCAGTGGACCAGCAATGCCGACGTCTCTCGAGAGCTGACGGCTGGCTCCGTGCCGCTTGGCGTCGCCGCGGGTGTGGAGTTCCGCGTGGACCGATACCAGATCCGGGCCGGTGCGCCTGATGCCTGGCGGGACGGTGGGGTGCGCATTCTGGATGGTCCGACCGCCGGGCGACCGGCTGCGGTTGGTGCGCAGGGAATGATTGGCCTCCGTCCCGTGGATGAGGTCTCGGCGCGGCGCACCAGTACCGCCGCCTACCTGGAAATGGACGGCCGTCCGTTTCAGCGGCTGTGCCTGCAAGGGGCCGTGCGCGCCGAGCACTTCAGCGACTTCGGCTCAACATCGGACGGAAAGATGGCGGGACGGCTGGACATCGTGCGCGGCGTCGCGGTGCGGGGGTCGCTCGGCACCGGCTTTCGCGCGCCCGCCCTGTCGCAGCAGTATCTCTCCAGCACCCGAACGGTCTTTGAGTCGGTGGGCGGCGTCACCACGGTCCTCACGGCGCGCACCTTTCCTGTCCACACGCCCGAGGCCCAACTCATGGGCGCGACGCCATTGCGCCCGGAGCGGGCCGTGAACCGCAATGCGGGCCTGGTGCTGGATATCCCGCGATGGCCGCTGCTGACCATTGACGTCTACCAGATCGACCTCAAGCACCGTATCGGCCTCGGCACCTCCATCACCGACACGTCACTCACTCGCCTGTTCGAGCAGAACGGGATGCGTGGCATCGGTGGCGGGAACTTCTTCACGAACGCCATGGACGTGCGCACGCGGGGCGTGGATGTTGTGGCAAACCATGCGTTCCGGCTCGGCGACGGCGGTGTGATGCGGATCACCGGAGGGTACAACCATACGAGCAACACGGTCACCCGCGTCAGGCGGACGCCACCGCCACTCACCGCATTCGGACCCGTGTTCTCCGGCCGGACGGCGCGTGGCGTCATCGAGCAGGGACAGCCACGCGAGACGATCACCCTGACCGTGAATTACGTCGCCGGACCGTTCGGGATCACCCTGCACAACCAGCGCTCCGGGCCCACCGCCCAGCTCGATCAGGCCAGGCCTGAGGCTGATCAGGTGGTCCGGGCGATGTGGATTACCGATGCCATGGTGTCGTACCAATGGCGGCCTCGCATGCAGGTGGTGTTGAGCGCCGCCAATCTGTTCGACGCCTACCCTGACGAATGGTTCGACTTCAAGGATGGATTGCAGGCTCAGGGGCCTTCGATGCAGGGGATCTTCCGTCATCCCGGCGGGTTGTCGCCATTCGGGATGAACGGGCGCACCGTGGTCCTGCAGTTCGCCTTCCGGTAGACCCATGAGCCGGTTCGGGCAGGAAATCCGAAAGAAGGGGTGAAGCCATCATATCGAAGGCTGTCACCCCAATTCGGAGGTTCTGCAATGTTGCCATTTGTCCGCGCCCGACTGGTCAGGCAGGTATGGGAGGACACCTGCCACGCCGTCCGCCGCCGCGCCGCCACGTCCCTCTTCGCTGCCCTCTGCGCGACGGCGCTCGGGGCCTGCGGCGACATGACCGCGCCCGAAACACCCGTGCGTGATGTCAGCCTGTCCGGTTCACAGGGCCTGCCATCAACGGCTATCAACATTCAGTTCGGTGACTTCGCGCTCCACGTGCCCGCCAACGTGCACCAGGTCCGGGGGATCCTTCTGGCGCTCGGCGGGCCCGACACACGGGGGTTTGCCATCGGAACGCCGTTCGGCGCGCCACCGGCTGTGGAGGTCGCGTTGCAGGATCTCGGCGCCAGGTTCCGCGATCTCGCCGCCGAGCGCGGTCTCGCCATCCTCGGCTCGGGGCGGTTTGGACCGGCACGGTACCCGGACGAGCCGGCGAGCGACCAGCTGCTGCTCGCCGCGATCGCGCAGGCCGCGACCCTGGCCGGCCGAGCCGAGCTCCTGGACGCCCCGATTCTCCTGTACGGAGTGTCCGGCGGCGGCCCCGAGGCGACCGGATTTACCCAACGGAATCCGGAGCGCGTCGCAGCCCTGTTCCTGAAGGTTCCGCTCGTTGCGGGGCCTCTGACGGGCCAGGCGCTCAGCGTGCCCGCGTACATGGTCCTCGCTGAATTCGACACCTTCGTGGACAACACGATGCTCCGCGCGACTTTTGCGGCGCACCGGGCCGCCGGTGCACCCTGGGCGATGGCACTTGAGCGTGGTGTCCCGCACCACTCGCTCTCGCTGGCGCAGCGTGAGCTCACGGTGGACTGGATGCGCGCGATCCTGCCGCTCGGGAACGCCGGCCCGTTCCGCCAGAACTCCCCGCAGGTCGGCTGGCTCGGCGATCCCGCGACCGGCCAGATCACGCCGGTCCGGACGTTTGGCGGGGACCGGAGTGCCGCGAGCTGGTTCCCGACGCGCCCGTTGGCAACACAATGGGCGGGGTTCATCAGGTTCTGACCACCACGGGCTCGCGTGAGCGCCCCCCGGGGGTCGGTCCGGTGCGGGCCCTGGCGGAGGCCCCGCGCGCCCTCCTGGCGGAGGTTTCCACGGCGCACCCCTAAGTCTGGGCAGGATTTGTGATCGCGGCGGGTGCGACCCGCAGGGAAGGCCAGGAGCAATAGGCCGTCCAGTATCCGTTAGATGTGTCCAGTCCCATCAGCCGATGCACACAACCGAGAGGTACCGATGACCGACCGACCAATGACGAGTACGACGGACAGTTGGGCTCGACACCCCGGCGCTGCAGGGGTGCCACGGCGCCGGCGCGTGGGCCGGGCCGGCGCGGCGGTCATGGCGCTCGCGGTGTCCCTTGGGACCGGGAGCTGCCGGAGCGGGGATCTGGGCGCCGGCCCCGAGCATTCGGGGCCCAAGTCGCCGGCCTTTTACGCCACCATCTCCAATGCCCTCCCCGGCGCGGCATCCCTCGGCACGCTCGGGTCGGTGGCCGGAGACGAAGTGGCCTACGTTTCGCTCCCGCCAGGTGCCGTGGCCCTGGGCGTGTCGGCCAGGATTCTCAACCGCCGGTCGGGCACGGTCGTGCAGACGGTGGTGATCAATGGCGGTTTCGACCCCGTGCCGGTAATCGCACGGGCGGGTGACACGCTGCGGGTGGAAGTGCAGTTGCAGGGCACGATCGGTCTGGTTGTCGCCGAGTTCAGCGTCCCACCGCGGCGCCCGCCGGTGATCGTGCGCACCCAACCGCCGCGAGGCAAGCGGGATGTCCCGCTCAACGTCTCCCTGATGGTGGTCTTCAGCGAACCGATCGATCCCGCGACGGTCACGCCACTCGCCATCCACCTCGTCGGGGGGGGAGCGCCCGTGACCGGCACGGCCCAGATTGTGGCGGGATCCCCGTGGATGGTGGAGTTCACGCCGGCCACGCCGCTCGAGGCGGAGGTCAACTACGAGCTGGTGGTGACCCAAGTCCTCCGGGACCTGGACGGCGAGGCCCTGGCGGCCGAGGACCGGGTGCCGTTCACCACCGTGTTCAAGCCGGTGGTGGTCCCACCGCCTCCGGTGCCTACCACTGGCTATTTCATCCATCTCGCGGACCCATCCGGTGTCCACCTGGGCCAACTCGCACGCGGCCACGGGCCCACCTGGTCACCCGATGGAACCAGGATCGCGTTCGATGGTGGTGAAGGCGCGTCTGGGGGAATTTACGTCATGGACCTGAGCGGAACAGCCCAGCGGATCCGCGAGTCGGGCGCCCACGGTGCACCCTTTTTCTGGTTGCCACGCTGGTCACCCGATGGAAGTAAGATCGCCTTCGGGACCTGCATACCCAATGCTGCCCTCACCGATATGATGGCGTGCGACGTCGCCTTCGGCACAATGAACGCTGATGGCTCCGGGGCGCAGATCCTTGCCTACTCTCCCGGCTATGGGACTGGGACCCTCTCGTCGGCGGTGTGGTCACCTGACGGGACGAAACTGGTCATTGTGAGAGGCGTGAACGATACAGGATCGCGTACCGATCTGTTCGGCGTCAACGCGGACGGGAGTGGCCTGGCCCGGCTCACCCAACTGGGAACGGTCACCGGAGCGGTGTGGTCACCGAACGGGCAAAGGCTGGCCCTCCGTGCCGCTGGGGCGGTCTACGTCATCAACGCAGATGGTTCCGCCCTGACCCAGCTCACTAGTGCCGCCTACCCCCTGGTGGTGCAGAGCGTTGAGTGGTCCCCGCAGGGGAACAGGATTGCGTTCTCGTTGCGCCTGG
>JBHEPH010000050.1:0-515 GCA_046260395.1 Gemmatimonadales bacterium | reverse complement strand
AATGTGGTGGAAACTACCGATCCAGCGACAATGACGGTCCATGCGATCAACGCAGACGGTACCGGGCAGATCACGCTGGCAACATCCGCCGCATATCCCCGGTGGTTACCAGATGGGCGGACCATCTCCTTCGTCGGGGACGAGGGGACCTACACAGTGTCGGCGGATGGCGGCGCGCCGTCCCTGTTGATTCCAGACAGCTTTGAAGCGGTGTGGTCTCCTGACGGCACACGCATCGCCTTTGTGAGACATCATAGGTAGTTGGGTGATACGCGCCTGCCTTTGGGGGCTATGTCGGCCCCCATCACGGCGGCAGCGGCAGGATGGTGCACGTCTCTCCGGTTGTGGAAGGCCACCAGGAAGCTGGTGTCCAGGACGGTCATCGCGGGTCCGGAGCGCCGTAGACGACGTCATCCACCGTTTCGCTCAGGCGCTCGTTGCCACTGGGATACTCCTGCGGTCGAAGGCCTGCGAGGCTGGAGGGGCGCGGCCAACCGCCGGGCCGAGCCAGGTAG
>JBHEPH010000005.1:80090-84535 GCA_046260395.1 Gemmatimonadales bacterium | reverse complement strand
CGCGCAGCAGGCGAGCGGCAAAGGCATGGATGGTGCCGAGAAAGGCCCGATCGAGCTCGGCCAGCGCCGCTTCCAGCCAGGTGCGACGGTCGGGGTCCGTGGCACCCCGCGCCTCCTTCTCCAACTGCTCCTGGAAGCGCTCACGCAGTGCCCCCGCGGCCTGGCGCGTGAAGGTGACCGCCGCGACCTGGTGCACCGGCGTCCCTCGCGTCACGAGCGCGACGAGCCGCGCCACAAGACTGGTGGTTTTTCCGGAGCCGGCGCCGGCCTCGACCAGCAGGTTCAGGTCGAGGTCCTGCGCAATCCGGTCGCGATCGCGTTGGTCGCTCACCGGTCCTCCGGGGTGCGGCGTGCATTCATCGCAGCAAAGGCCGGATCGGTCGCGGCCGCCGCCGCGGCGTCGCGGGCACGGGGCGAGTCCTCCACCTTGCCGTAGTCACTCGTGTGGACCCGGCAGATGTCCCGATACTCGCACCAGCCGCAGTCGTTGGGGTCGGTGGTGGGGATGAACTCGCCCCTGGCCAACTGATCCATCAGTCCGGTGATGATGGCGCCGGCCTGGGGAATGACGCTGCCGTTGAAGCTGAGTCGGCCGGCCAGGCCCTCCGGCGTGGGAAAGTGGTACTCGAACTCGACGGCACGATCCTGGTGCAGGGCCGACACGGCCGCCGCGTAGATGGCCGGTTGCAGCAGCCGTCCGCCGCGCAACGGACCCAACTTCGGGTCCAGCCGGTACCGCTCCGGCCTGCCGCTCTTGTAATCCACCGCCCGGAGCCGCTGGTCGGGAAACTCATCCACCCGGTCCACCCGGCCGACCACCGGCAGCGCCCGGCCATCGGGCAAGCGGAAGAGTGCGGCCGGCCCCTCCAGCCAGCGCTCGAACTCCAGCCAGCGTGGCGCGTGGCGCTCGAGCGCCGACTCGCGCTCCATCTCGAGCCAGATCAGCGCACTTTCCCTGAGCGCGTCCCGCTCGGCACGGAAGATCACCTCGCTCGGCACGGGGGCGCTGATCCGCCAGTCATCGCACGCTTCATCCACGATGGCCAACAGCTCGGCGCGGATCCCCGCACCGTCGAGGCCGAACTGGCGGTCCCGAAACTGGCCGCCCGCCCGATCGAGGATCCGGTGAAGCAGCTGCCCGCGCGAGAGCGGATCGAGCCACCGCTCGCGGTCGTATTCCGGGTCCTCGATCGGTACGAGGTCGAGCTCGTACCGGTAGAACCAGGAGAGCGGGCATCGCGAGAGCCGTTCCAGGGAGGTCGGCGAGAATGGTCGTCCCGCACGCCGGAAGGGATCCGGCACGGCATCCGCCACGCGCGCGCCGAGACTCAGCGAGGTGTCCACCAGGTGGGGCCAGTTCGTGCGGACCAGTCCGGTGCCGTCGAGCAGCCGGCCGTCGGTGTCCACCAGTGCGGCGAGGTAGAGATCCCGGGCGTCGAGGAGGGCGCTGCCAAGACCTGGCACCGCGCAGGCGGGGTGACCCACCAGGGTCCGGAGGTTGTCGAAGGAAAACTCGGGCTCCTGGCGCGCCGCACGGAGTGCCTCAAGGACCGCCGGAGCCGGTGCTGCCTTCCGACCCGAGAGGTCACTGGCAATGGACCAGGAGATGGTGCAGCTCCCCTCCACGCTGCGCGCCGCGGCGGTGGCGAGCGCCGCAGCCACCAGGGTGGCGCGCTCAGCGCGACGGTCGTCGGTGGTGGCCAACTGCGCCGGGCCAAGTCGGTGGCGGAGGGCATCGGGGAGCAGGGCGTTGCCCGTGCTACCGCCGCCGACCCGGTCGGCATCGAGGCCCAGCAGGAACAGATGGGGACGGCCGCTGCATCCCGCGTGCGCCAGGTCGGTCAGGTGCAGGTGCCCGCCGGTGCTGGCCCAGGGCTGCTGCTCGGGGGCGGTGTCGGTCCAGGCCCGGAGATCGGCGATGGCATGGCGCAGGCTGGCCAGCGCCGCCCCGAAGGGGAGCTCACCGCTCGGCTCGGCGGCGAGTTCCTTCAGACGCCTGATGAGGCGGTCCACCGTGCGTCGGTCCGCAGCCCCCTCGATCGGCACCAACTTCACCCAGTTCAGGGCGGCAATGGCCAGGCGATGCAGACTGGTGCGGACCGGCTCCGCATCGCCCCGCTCGGGCACCGGCGGGGCGTGGGCCAGGACGGTGTCCAGCAGCCAACGGAGTCCCGCGACCAGGTGCTCGGCCTCCTGGCGACGGCGCGCTTTCTCGTCCGCAGAGGCGTCTTCGGGAGTGTGCCGGCGCAGCCACTTCAGGATCCATCCCGGTCCGTTGAGGCGCACTCGGGCGGACTGCCAGCTCTCGCGTCCCCAGCCGATCTGCAGGTCGCGCAGTTCGCGGGCCAGGGTATTCGCGTCCGGCCCGTCCGGCGGGCCGGCCAGGTCGCCGGTTTCCAGTGCCTCGCGGATGTGGTCCGCCAGGAGTTCCGACTCGAGCCAGGCCAGCCAGCGCTCCAGCGCCCGGCCGATGCGCGTGCGGGTGAGTGGCACCCCCTGCAGCATCGTGGCGCGCGCGCCGGTGGAACGGCAGAGTGCGTCGAGCGCCACGCCGTGGGCATCCGGGTCGGTGGTGACCAGTTCCACCTGGTCGTCGGGCCAGCCGTGTTCGGCCGCACGGCGGAGCGCCTCGCGCAGTTCGTCGCTCGGAGTGGCCGCGCGGAAACACGCCAGGCCCGGCACCGCCGGCGCGGCCGGGTACGCCGCGCCGGCGGAAGCCAGGGGAATGCCGCCGTGGGCCGCGAGCCGCTGGGCCAGCTGGGCGGGCAGACCGCGGGGCGAGAGTCCCGGCGCCAGCACCACCACCGCGGGGAGCACCTGCGGCGCCTCGATGGCAAAATGCTCCAGCGCCATCTCGAAGACCCGGGCCGGGTCGGCCAGTTGCCGGGTGGCAAGTTCCTCCAGGTAGCACTCAAGGATGGCCGCCAGGCTGGCAACGGTGGGGCCGGTGGCGACGGTGCAGAGTTCGTCCGGTGAGATGCCCGCCGAGCGCAACTCCAGCACGGCGTCCACGATGGCCTGCCGGGTGCCGCCGGTGGAGGCCAAGTCGCGGAGGGGGCCACGGACCTGCCCGGCGGCAAGCGCCACGCTGGTGGCGGCACCGACCACCACCTCCAGGGCAACGTCGGTCGCCACCCGCTGGTCTGCCATCTCCAGGGGGACCAGGGCCAGTTCACCCGCCAGGGCCCGCAGCGTCATCGGCTCCCAGCCAACCCAGGCGCCCTCCTGCCGGGCCAGCACCCGCAGCCATTCCCGTCCCCAGTTCAATGACGGGCACACCAGGAGCTTCCGCGACGTGGGATGCGCGCGGGAGAGTTCCTGGAGCTGGGCGAGGGTCGGGTGCATGGCTAGTGCGGGTTCTGTGCTTTCGGTCAGCGCTACAATGAGAGGCGGCAGGCAGCCACCAAACTATAGGTACTGGGTGTCACATTGGCGTCAATAGGGACTGCCACACGCGGGGCAATTCTCAAGAAACCCAGCAACCACGGACCAGGAGTTCAAATTTTGGACAAACCCTGGTCCGGCGGAGGCGGGCGGCGGGCACCCTCCACTGCTTAAAGCGTAAAACCGGGGCCGCCACGGCTCACGGGCGCCGGTACCTCCCACAGTGGTGGCTTGGCTGATGGGGTGACGCAGTGGTAGCTTGGCAGCGACGTCGCCCGCCTCCCACCCCTGTCCCCGGAGTCCAATGCAAGCCCTCGACGCCATCCGCCACCGCCGTTCCATCAAGTCGTTCACTGAGTCAGCGGTGCCCCAGCAGCAGATCGAGACGCTGCTGGAGCTGGCCGTCGTCGGCCCCAACTTCCGGATGAGCCAGCCCTGGCGGTTCCTGGTCTTGGGACCCGAGGCGCGAGGAGCCTACGGGCGGGCGCTGGGGTCACGGAAGGCGAAGAAGCTGGAGGATCCGGCGGCAAGAGACGCCATGGTGGAGCGGAACGTTTCCGAGGCGGTGGCGGTGCCGGCCATGATCGGCGTGGTGCAGCAGCTCAACGAGAACCTCGAGATTCGCGAGGATGACTACGCCGCGATCTGGATGGGGATCGAAAACCTCTTGATTGGTGCGCTGGAACTGGGGCTCGGCACCCATGTCCGCACCGGGGCGGTGCTGGGTGACGCGGCGCTGCGGGAGCCGTTCGGCGTGGGCGAAGGGGAGCGCCTGGTGGCGCTGATCCAGCTGGGGGTGCCCGAGGCGACGCCGGAGCCGAAGCCCCGGGCGAGTGCGGCCGAACGCACGACCGTGCTGCCGTAAGCGCTCGGTTTCCTGCCGGGTCCAGCCTTTACGAATCCCGACGGCTGCGCTAATGTTTCGGCGTCCCGCCCCAACCCAGGACCGATGACCACTATCCTGCAGCAACTCCAGGACGGCCTGGCCGGCCACTACCGCATCGAGGGGCCGCTCGGCGAGGGCGGCATGGCGGTGGTGTTCCGGGCGACCGACCTGAAGC
>JBHEPH010000005.1:73034-80080 GCA_046260395.1 Gemmatimonadales bacterium | reverse complement strand
CGTGGCGATCAAGGTGCTCCGGCCCGAGCTCTCCGCGATGGTCGGTGCCGATCGTTTCCTGCGCGAGATCCAGCTCACCGCCCAGCTCCAACACCCCCACATCCTGCCGTTGTACGATTCGGGCGCGATCGATGAGCTCCTGTACTATGTGATGCCGCTGGTCACCGGCGAGTCGCTCCGTGACCGCCTGCAGCGCGAGCGCCAGCTGCCGGTGGAGGAGACGGTGGCGATGATCCGGGCCATCGCCGGTGCCCTCGACTACGCCCACCGGCAGGGAGTGTTGCACCGCGACATCAAGCCCGAGAACATCCTGCTCCAGGACCGCCAGCCGCTGGTGGCGGACTTCGGGATCGCGCTGGCGGTCCGCGCCGCCGGCGGCGAGCGGCTGACCCAGACCGGGCTGGCCATCGGCACGCCGAGCTACATGAGCCCGGAGCAGCTGGCCGGCGACCCGTCCCTCGACGGGCGCACGGACATCTACGCGCTCGGTTGCGTGGCCTACGAGACTCTGACGGGACAGCCGCCGTTCACCGGGCCGACGTTCCAGGCGGTCGTGGCGTCGGTGATGACCAGTTTCCCGGTGCCGGTGACCACCCACCGCCACACGGTACCGGAGCCCCTGGCCGACGCCATCCACCGCGCCCTCGAGCGGTTGCCCGCCGATCGTTTCGAGACCGCCGCCGACTTTGCCGCGGCGCTGGCGCGTGATGCCTCGCGGCCCCGGGCCATCCGGCCGGCGGCGCGCTGGCAGCGCGCGGCGCCAGTGGCAGCCGCCGTCGCCAGCGCGCTGCTCGTGGGCTGGCTGGCCGGTCGTGGCGGCGCCAGTGACGAAGCGACAGACAGCCGGCGCTGGCACATCGTCCTCCCCGAGGACGCGCCGATGGCGCTCGCGGGGCCCAGCGGTGGCGAGGTGCGGCAGATGGCGATCGCCCTCGCGCCCGGTGGCGACCTCCTGGCCTATGTCGCCCCGTTCGGCGAAACCACCCGCCTGATGATCCGCCCGCTGGACAGCGACACGGCCGTGGCGCTCGCCGGCACCGAGGGGGCCTACCATCCCTTCTTCTCGCCCGACGGCAACTGGATCGGGTACTTCTCGGGCAACCGCCTTTTCAAGGTTCCCTCCGCTGGCGGCAACCCCGTGACGCTGGCCCAGGTGAACCGCACCGCCGGGGCCACCTGGCCCACCGCCGACCGGATCCTGGTGATGCAGAATGAAGGGTTTGAACTGCACTGGATCTCGGCTGCGGGGAGCGGGCCGGACTCGGTCGTCCAACTGGTCACGCAGTTCGGGACCCCGCAGGTGCTTCCCGGCGGCGAGTGGGCGGTGGGTTCCCTCGGTTCCGGACAGCTGGCGCTGCTCTCGCTGCACGACGGTGAGGAGTTCGCGATCACCCGCCGCGGTGTGCTGCCGGTCGATTCCGTCCAGCAGTCCGACCTGCTGTTCGGCACGAGTCCGCGCTGGCTGCCCAGCGGCCACCTGATCTACTGCAGCGGCGACGGGGTCCTGATGGCAATGCCCTTCGACGGCGCCAGCCGGCGCGTCGACGGCGAGCCGGTACCAATCATCAATGGCGTGCGCATGGAGGGCGGGTTTGGCTACGCGGCCTTCACCCTCGCCGACGACGGGACCATGGTCTACGTGCCGGGGCGCAACCAGCTCTACGTGCACATCGCGTTCGTGGGCCAGGACGGCCGGATTGACACCCTTCCCTTCCCGCGCGCGCCGTACACCCAGCCGCGGCTCTCGCCGGACGGCAACCTCCTCGCGGCACAGGTGCGCGGCGACATCGGCGGCTGGCAGGTGCTGCTGATGGACCTGGTCTCCGGCATGCGGCAGCGGGTTCAGGTCGAGGGAAACTACCGCGCTTTCCCCGCCTCGTGGCTCCCGTCCGGACGTGAACTGATGATCGGACTGTGGGATCCCGTGCAGTTCCTCAACTACGGCGCCAGGGTGCAGTCGCTGGAGACCGGGGCGACCCGCGACATCCGCCTGACCGGCGGCTCATACATGACCGTCGCGCCCGACGGTGCGTCATTCGTGTTCTCGGATTGGCGCACCGGCGAACTCTTTCTTCGCGGCCTGGGGGAAGACACGACCCGGACACGGATCCCGGCCCGCGGGATCGCGGCCAGCTTCTCGCCGGACGGCCGCTGGGTGTCCTGGGCCAGCGTCGAGGGCGGGGTGGCCGTCTCGCCGGTGCCGCCCACGGGGGCGATCCACCCGGTGGTCGAGCGGGGGCAGATGCCGGTCTGGTTGCCGGACGGCTCCGGGCTGATCTACCGCGACGGCCCGCGCTACTACCGGGTCCGGCTGACCCTGACCGATGGGTTTCGCGCCGGCCGGCCCGAGCTGATCGCCGAGGGGCCGTTTCTCTCGACCTTCGCCTGGAACCACGACATCGGCCGGGACGGCCGGCTGCTCGTCCTGCTCGGCAGCCAGGAGCAGGACGCCCGGACTCTCGGCGTGTTCACCGGGTTTCCCCGCGCGGTGGAGCGACGCCTCCGTACCGGCCCGGGCGGGAACTGACGCGTCTGCGCTGGCCCTGGGGTTGCTATGCGGATCGCCACTTGTTCAGTATCCTGTCGGTGGCCCCACGCGGGCCAGGCTCCCCCTGAGGTCTCCCATGCGACACCCTGAAGTGCACCGGACGCACCGCACGGGCTGGCTCCGCGCCGCGGTGCTCGGCGCCAACGATGGTATCGTCTCCACCGCCAGCCTCGTCCTCGGCGTCGCGGCCGCCGGCGCCACCACCCAGAACGTGCTGGTGGCCGGCGTGGCCGGCCTGGTGGCCGGTGCCATGTCCATGGCCGCCGGCGAGTACGTCTCGGTCAGTTCACAGGCCGATACCGAAGGTGCCGACCTGGACCGTGAACGGGGCGAACTCACGGATTTCCCGGAAGAGGAACATGCCGAACTGACGCAGATCTACGTGGCGCGCGGGTTGGATGCCAGCCTGGCCGCGCAGGTCGCCACACAACTGACCCGGCACGACGCGCTCGGCGCGCACGCCCGTGACGAGCTTGGCATTTCGGAGACCCTGGCCGCCCGGCCGGTGCAGGCGGCGTTCGCCTCCGCCGGCACCTTTGCCGTGGGCGCGGCCCTGCCGCTGTCGATGGTGCTGGTGTTCCCTGGTTCCATGCTGCTCTACGGTGTCGCGGCAACCTCCCTCCTCTTCCTGGTGCTGCTGGGCTACCTGTCGGCACGCGCCGGCGGGGCGCCGGCGCTGAAGTCCGTGGCCCGCGTCACCTTCTGGGGCGCCCTGGCGATGGCGCTGACCGCTGGGGTGGGTGCGTTGTTTGGGGTGGCGGTCTGAGCAGACCGGCACCGAACCGGGGCCCTTCGGTCCCATGAGTCCGCTCCCTTCCTGAGCAACCCATGCACCGCACGCCGCCTTCCGCACCTGCACCCCAGCACCCCCGCCACCTTCCGGCGAGCATCTGGGCGCTCGGTTTATGCTCGCTCTTCATGGACATGTCGTCTGAGCTGGTCCACAGCCTGCTGCCGGTTTTCCTGACCACGGTGCTGGGCGCCAGCATGCTGACCGTGGGCCTCATTGAGGGCGCCGCCGAGGCCACGGCAGCGTTCGCCAAGGTGGTGTCGGGCACGCTCAGCGACTTCGTGCGGAAGCGGAAGGGACTGGTGGTCTTCGGCTACGGCCTGGCGGCGTTGACCAAGCCGATCTTTCCGCTGGCCAACTCGGTGGCCTGGGTGTTCACCGCGCGCTTCGTGGACCGGATTGGCAAGGGAATCCGGGGGGCACCCCGGGACGCGCTGGTGGCCGACATCACTCCACTGGCGCAGCGTGGCGCGGCCTACGGGCTGCGCCAGGCGCTCGATTCCGTCGGAGCGCTCCTCGGCCCGCTGCTGGCGGTGGCCTTCATGGCGTGGCTTGCGAATGACATCCGGGCGGTGCTCTGGGTCGCCGTCGTGCCGGCGTTCATCGCCGTCGCCATCCTGATCACGTGGGTGCGCGAACCCGAGCGCGCGGACGCGCACGCCGGGGCACGGGTGCCGCTGACGGTGTCGGAGGTGAGGCGCCTGCCGCGGCTGTTCTGGCTGGTGGTGGCGCTGGGCGCCGTGTTCACCCTGGCGCGATTCAGCGAGGCGTTCCTGGTCCTGCGCGCCCAGGACGTGGGGCTGTCGCTGGGCCACGTGCCGCTGGTCATGGTGGTGATGAACATCGGGTATGCCGCCTTCGCCTATCCGGCGGGTGCCGCCGCCGATCGCTTCAGCCTGCGCACCCTGCTGCTGATCGGGTTGCTGATGCTGATCGTGGCGGACCTCGTGCTGGCGACGGCCACCACGCCGATGCTCGTGTTTGTCGGGGCGGGGCTGTGGGGGCTCCACATGGCGTTTACCCAGGGGCTGCTGGCCAAGCTGGTGGCCGACACATCACCGGCCACCCTGCGGGGCACGGCATTCGGCATCTTCAACCTGGTCAGCGGCGTCGCGCTGCTGGCAGCGAGCGTCATTGCGGGTGCGCTGTGGAGCGCCCATGGCCCGCCGGCGACGTTCCTGGCCGGGGCCGCGTTCGCGGCCGCGGCAGGAATCGGGGTGATGATGATTGACCGCCGGCGCTGACGCGCCGGTGCAGGTCACCCCCTACGGCGCCCGTTCCCGCGCCGTGGGGAACGGCGGCGCGGGATACGTGCCGGCCATCCCCGATCCATATAGGCCCGCCCAGAAGTCCGGCGGGCCCTCGCTGTCCTGCACCAGGTTGCGCGCCGGCTTGAGCCCGTTCTTCAGGTATGCCACGATTGCCCAGAGCTGGTCATCGCGCAGGTGACGCCACCCAGGCCATGGCATCGGTGGCGCGAGGTACTTCGGGCTTGCCGGGAAGTTGCCCTGCCCCGGCACATCCGAGGTAATCTCCACGTCTGCGGTCTCACCCGGCCGTAGTCCGAACCGCAGCGCGTTGAAGAGCTGCCGCTCGCTGAAGCGGCCGAGCCCGGTGACATTGTCGGGCGTGAGGTTGCGGGGATAGGTGGTGAATCTCCCGAAGGGCAATTCCAGCGGGAACGCGATCTCGAACGGCCCCTCCCCACCCCGCTCCGCCTCAGGCAGGATGCCACGCATCCACCGGGAGGAGCTCGGGTCGGATTGCCCCCCATGGCAGAGCCCGCAGCCGAGCCTCACCACCAGTTGACGCCCCTGCAGTACCTGCGTGCGCCGCGCCGGGTCGCGCAGTTCCTCAGTTGCCGTCGGGAACCCCGCAACGGGCATCGGCCCGATCTTGGCCAGGCGATGGGCGCTCGCCCAGTTGTCCGCGGGATGCCGGCCCTCCGGCACCACGGCGCGGACCGGCTGCAGATGCCGCAGGTAGGCGATGATGTCCCAGAGCTCCTGATCCGACATATGGCGGAGCGTTGCCCACGGCATCAGCGGGGCCAAATAGTTCGGCCTGGCCGGATGGTTCCCGACGCCAGGCGTGGAAGACGTCACCAAGATATCGGGAGTCGCGCTCGGCCGGAGCCCGTAGCGGAGGGCATTGAAGAGCTGGCGATCGGTCCAGCGACCGGCCCCGGTCTCGGTGTCGGGGGTCAGGTTGGCCGGCGCGGCGAAGTACTCGCCCATGCGAAAATCGGGCGGGACTTCCCTCAACCCGATCAGCCAGTCCTCCGCGACCGGGTTGGCAGACCCGCCGTGGCACCCACCGCAGTCGCCGCTGATGACGAGCTGCCGGCCGCGCAGGATCTGCTCCTCGGTGATCGCGCCCTGCGGCTGTCCCGCCGCGGGCGAGGGGGTGTCGTCGGCGCCGCGTGGCAGCGCCGGGCACCCGACAACCGCGACAGGGAGGATCCAGGCGAGGTGGCGAAACGCACTGCGGGACATGGCGCCTCCGGAGTCAGCGAACCTCGAGAATGCCCATCATCCCGTGATCTTCGTGATCGAGGATGTGGCAGTGAAACATCCACTTGCCAGGAAAGTTGTCGTAACGCACGATGAACCGCACGACAGATTTCCTGGGGACGTTGATGGTGTCCTTCCAGGCGGGAAACGGCTCGGCCACGCCATCGCGATCGAGCACCTGGAACTGGAATCCGTGCAGGTGGAAGGGATGGTCCATCCCCACGATGTTCTCGAGCTGCCAGATCTCGGTGGCCCCGAGTGTGGAGCGGACGTCCACGCGGTTCATGTCCATGAGCTGGCCATTGATGAACCCCTGGCTCAGCACCATGACCCTCGTGGCGGTGGCAGCAGTCGTGTCGAGCGCCGCGACTCGGCGAAGCGTGGCAGGAATGGTGACCGGTGCGGCTGGGGGGTCCGTCGTGGTGTGCAGCGTCAGCAGAACGCGCGGCTCGTTCCAGCCCGGGGGGCGCGTCTGCGGGATGTAGCGGTTGTACGGCAGCGACTGCAGCGTGGCCGCGCTCCCTGGCACGCTGCTGCCGCGCACCAGCAACTCCACCCGCTCCGCGCTGGCCAGCAGGATCTCCTCGACCTCCACCGGCCGTTCGAACAGCCCGCCGTCGGTGCCGACGTGGATCAATCGCTGCCCCGGAATCGCCAACCGGTAATAGCGCCCGGCGGAGGCGTTGATGATCCGCCAGCGCTGCACCTCGCCAGGGCGGATGTCGAGAGCCGGCATGACGTCACCGTTGACAAACAGCACGCCGCCTTCGCGTCCATTCTCGAAATCCATGTTCCCCTGGTGCGAGTGGCGCTCCGGCAGGTCCAGTGACCCGTCGGGCAGGAACCGGTTGTCGGAGAGGATCAGCAGCCGCTCGGTGAGGTGGGGGAGCGGGTCGTCCGGTGCGCGAACGATGATGCCGCCGTAGAGCCCACGCGCCACCTGCACGCCCGTGGCGTGGTTCGGATGCGGGTGGTACCAGTAGGTGCCGGCCGCACCCGGCCGCACCGTGAAGCGATACTCGTAGGTGGCGCCCGGGGCCACGGGATGGAATGGACTGCCGTCGGCGTCGAACGGCAGGTGCAGGCCATGCCAGTGGACCGTGGTTTCCACCGGGAGGTCGTTGCGGAAGCGGACGAGGACCTCGTCGCCCTCCATGAACTCCAGCATCGGCCCGGGCACGGTGCCGTTGTAGGC
>JBHEPH010000005.1:0-73024 GCA_046260395.1 Gemmatimonadales bacterium | reverse complement strand
GCCGTGAGCTCCACCTCGACGATACGCGACCCGTGAATAACTGACGGATCATGGAGTGATGGGGTGTGCGGCGGGAGGACGAGCAGGGCGAGGAGAAGCGGAAGCAGCGAGAACGCCTTGATCGTGCCCTCCTGCGGAGGGGTAGATGGGTGGATCAGGCTGTCCAAGGGCAGGACCAATATGCGGCGCGGACCCACATTCGTCAAATCCGAGTTGTTCCCCCCTGCTCCCTGCTCACTGCTCACTGCTCCCTGCTCACCCTGGCTCCCCTCACGGCGCCACCACCCGCATCAACTGCGCGGCAATCCACGCCCCATAGGTACCCACGGCGTAGCCCACCACCGCCAGCAGCACTGCCACCGGCGCCAGCGACGGGCTGAACGCCGACGCCACGATCGGCGCCGAGGCCGCACCGCCCACGTTGGCCTGGCTGCCCACCGCCACGAAGAAGAGTGGCGCCTTGATGAGGCGGCCCACCAGGAGCATGGTGATCGCGTGGAAGGCCATCCACACCATCCCCAGGGCAAAGAGTCCCGGCCGCTGCACCACCGCCGAGATGTCCATCGTCATCCCGATGGTGGCCACCAGCACATAGAGCATCGCCGAACCTACGGTGGAAGCGCCGACCCCCTCCAGCTCCCGCGCCCGCGTAAAGGAGAGCAGCAGCCCGAAGGTGGTCGCAAACACCACCAGCCAGAAGAAGCTGCTGGTCAGACTGAGCCGTTCAAGCTGCGGGGCTGATGCCGCGATCCACGCCGCCAGCGGATCAGACAGGGCGTGAGCCAACCCCATGCCGCCGAAGCCGACCGCCAGGACCAGCATCAGGTCCGTCAACTTCGGGATCCTCGCATGTTTCGCCTGGAACTCCTCCACCTTCCGCTTCAGCTCCTCGATCGCCGAGGTATCCGCGCCCAATTTACGATCAATCGCATCGGCTCGGCTGGCCAGGAACAACAGGATCGCCATCCACACATTGGCCACCAGCACATCCACCGCGATCATCTGGGAAAAGAGCGCGTCGCTGACCTCGAAGACCTCCTTCATCGCCGCCTGGTTGGCGCCGCCGCCGATCCAGCTCCCCGCCACCGTCGCCAGCCCGCGCCAGACCGCGTCCGGCCCCTGCCCGCCCACCGTCTCCGGACTGATCACGCTGAACAGCAGCACGGCCAGCGGAGCGCCGATGATGATCCCCAGGGTGCCGGTGAAGAACATGATCAGGGCCTTGGGGCCGAGCCGGCGGATGGCCGGGAAATCGATGCTGATCGTCAGCAGGATCAGGGTGGCCGGCAGCAGGAAGCGGGACGCCACGTAGTAGAGCCGCGACGCCGAGCCATCGATGATGCCGAGTGTGTTGTAGAGCGAGGGGATGAAGTAGCAGAGCAGCAGCGACGGCACATAGCGGTAGAACTTCGCGAAGGCCGGGTGGCTGCTGCTCCAGAAGATCAGGCCGAGCGTCGCGGCCAGCAGGCCGAGGACGGCAGCGTCGCTAGTGAGGAGAGGGGTGGGCATGGTCCGAAGTTACTGCCCGAAATGGCGGACGGATAGGACACCCTTCCCCCACGGCCGCGTGCAGCTTCGTGTAAGGGCATTCCTCCGGAATGCCCGCAGGCTCCGCTACCGCCTGATCCGATACCTCACCAGCGAGGGCACGTCGTCCTCGTCGGTCGTCACGTACCAGACGCGGTCGTCACGGACCACAAGCGGGGCCCAGCGCAGCGGTGGCTCCGGGAGAGGCACCGCCGCAAGCGGCTGTCCGTCCTCGCCGAAGCCGATCAGCTGGAAGCCGGTCGCGGTGCGCGCACGTACCCATACCCGGCCGACGTCGTCCATCGAGATCCCCTCCACGATCGCCTTGACGCTGGGTATCAGGGAGTAATCCACTGTGGCATCGCCGGCCCGCGCCTTGAATCGCTCCACGCCAGCGATCGCGCTGTCCCGCTCGGCGGCGGTCACCGGCTCGGCGAGCACCTCGGCAACCAGGGTGCGGACCGGCTCGGTCTCGCCGATCCGGTATTCGTGCACCCGGATCTCGCGCGTATCCACGCACCAGACCCGGCCCCGCGGGTCCACGGCCGGCAGGCGGCCCGACCGGTACGGGATGGCCATCGAGCCCCGCGGGAATGCGTAGAAGCCAGCGGGGGTGGCCGGACACTCCGGCAGGGGGAGAGTGTCTGCTGCTTCACTGCGCAGGTCGGTGGCGATTAGGCGGTGCACACTGGCCGTGTCCACCCGAATGAACTGGGCGTCAAAAAGCCGCCACTCATCGCTCACACCGCCAGTCCAGACCCAGCCCCAGGAGTTGATTGGCGGGAGGTACGACTGGACGAACTCACCGGCGGCGGTAAACTGCGCGAGCCGCCGCCCGCCCGGGGCATAGACCCAGAGCTGTCCATCGGCCGTGAGCGCCAGGCCGTTGGGCTGCTCGAACTCTCCTGGCCCCTGCCCCCGCCGGCCGATCGCGCGCAGGAACTCGCCGGTCTCGCTGAAGACCCGCACCTGATGGTCCTGGGCCTCGAGCAGGAAGACGGTGCCGTCATCCGCCACGGCAAACGAACGAATGTCGGAGAACGAAAATGGACCCTCGTCCGCGCCTCCGATCGTCAGCTCGTGCTCCACCTGCCATTCGGCCAGCCCCGGCTCGGCGCCCGCCCCGGCGCAGCCGAGGAGGATCGCAACGCACATTGGCACAAGACCTCGCATACCCACCCACCTGTTCATCCTGTTCATCCTGTCCGCCTGTCCGCCTATCCGCCCGTCCGCCAGTCCGCCCCTACGGCACCCGCGTCACCGACACCCGATAGGGCACCGCGCCGCCGCTGGTGCTGAAACTGCGGACCTTGATGTGCACGGGCTGGCCGGCGCGGACATCCACCGTCACCGATTCGTTGCCGAGATTGCCTTGGAGGTCCTGGTCGGACTGGACGGCGGGGGTACTGTAGTCATTGTCGAGGTAGACCTCGAGTGCCAGGTCGCCTTCCACGCCTTCGTCCACCCGCGTCACCACAACGAGCGTGGTTCGCTCGGCAACAGTCAGGGTGTACCAGTCCCACTGATCACCCTCGTCGGGGTGGAGGGCATCGGTGTGCGTGGCCCCTACCGTCAGCCGCCCGGCCTGGCTGGGCCGGCCGTCGGGATCGGGCGGCCGAGCGAAGGCGGGCATTGCCAGCCACCCGCCGCCCACCGTGAAGCTGCCGCCACTGCTGCCATGGCTGCGCACTTCCACGAGATAAGTGCCGCCAGCGGTCAGCACCACGGCCAGCACCTCCGAGCCGGCGTTGCCATTCAGGTCGCGGTCGGCGGTGCCGTCGGCCACCGGCTGGCCGTCCTCGTCCATGACCGCCAGCGTCAGATCTTCCGCGCCGTGGGCCACGACCGTCAGGACCCCGGGACCGGTGGCCTGGAACCGGTAGCGTGCGGCTTCGCCGTTGGCGCCGAGGGTGCCGACGGCGGTGGATCCGATGGGGAGGGCGGACTGGGCAATGACGGGTGCAGGCAGGAGGGCAAGCGCCAAGACTACTCGGGCCAGGCGTGACACTGGGGCTCCAGGGATGAGGGATGGATGAAATCTAGGCGGGCAGGTGCACGGGCGGATGGGAACAGGGGGTACGGCCACACCCGGGGTCATCCCGAACGAGGGCCGGAAGGCCCGACTGAGGGATCTCGACCCACGCCGTCCTTGAGATCCCTCCCCCTCCCGCTGGTCGGGGTCGGGATGACGCCGATGCGCGGGCGAGGCAGGCCTCGCCCCTACGTCCTCTCCGCCGTGTCCGTCCTGTCCGCCCTGTCCGTCTTGTCAGCTGGACAGACGTGCCTACGGCGCACCCCTACCGGTACCGCCAGCCCTGCAACACCCGCAGGTAGTTCACCCGTTCGAAGGCCCGCGGGTCGGGGCAATGGCGAAGGTTCATGCTGCCCCGCATCTGGCCGAGCGACTCATACTCATGCTCCTCGACCCAGCGGGTGAACTCCCCGAGCAGCACCGCCAGCCGCTCCGGGCCGTGACGCAGCAGCGTCGAGACGACTTGCACCGCGTGCGCGCCCGCCATCACCGCCTTTACCGCGTCGAGACCAGAGTGCACCCCGCCGCTCACCGCCAGGTCGGTCCGGCCCGAGGCAGAGAGAATCGCCAGCCAGCGTAACCGGAGCAGCAACTCACTGGGGTCGCTGAGCCGCAGCACTGGCGTGACCTCGAGCGCCTCCGGATCAATGTCTGCCTGGTAAAACCGGTTGAAGAGCACCAGCCCCTTCGCGCCGGCCGTCTCCAATCGCACCGCCAGGTGCGCCAGCGACGAATAGTAGGGTGACAGCTTGACCGTCACGGGGATCGACACCGCCCGGGTTACGGACTGCACCACTTCCACCGCCCGCTCTTCCACCTCCTCGCCCAGTTCCAGCGGGTTCGTGGGTACGCCGTAAAGGTTGACCTCCAGCGCGTCAGCCCCGGCCTCCTGGATCAGCTTGGCGTACTGCAGCCAACCGCCGGGCGTCGTGCCATTGAGCGAACCGATCACCGGCAGGTCCACGAGTTCCTTGATCTTCCAGATCTGCTCGAGGTACTCCTCTGGTCCGAGCGCAAACGCCGGCAGCCGCGGGAAGTAGCTGGTCGCCTCGGCGGATGACTCCGCGGGCAGCTCCAGCATCCGGCGTGTGGTCAGCTCTTCACCGGTCAGCTGCTCCTCGTAGAGCGAGTGCATCACGATGGCGGCGCTGCCGGCATCCTCCAGCCGCCGCACCAGGTCCAGGTCGTCTACCAGTGGCGATGCCCCCGCCATGAAGGGATGTGGCAGGTCCAGCCCCAGGTATCGCGTGGTCAGCTTCATATCACGTCCTCCGGTGCGGCAAGCCTGCCGGGCGCGGGCTTCCCAATCTCCCTGCTCCCTGTTCCCTGTTCCCCATTCCCCCATTCCCTCATTCCCCATTCCTTTTTTCCTTCTCCCTTCTTACTTCTCACTTCTCTCCGGCGGCACCGCCAGCCCCGCCAGATACTGGTAGACGGCCCACCGCTGCCTGACCTCCTCCTCGGCGGCCTCCGCCAGCGCACGGAAGCGCGCTGGATCCAGCCGACCGGTCATCCGGAACCGTGCCTCGTGCTCATGGAACTCTCGCAGTGACGCGCTCGGCGGCTTCGAGTCGAGCTGCAACGGAGGGAGCCCCTCGCGCAGCCGGCGCGGATCGAACCGGTAGAGCGGCCAGGCGCCGGCGGCCACCAGCCGACGCTGTTGCTCCAGTCCGTCGCGCAGGTCGTAGCCGTGGGCAATGCACGGGCTGTACGCGATAATGAGTGACGGGCCGGGATACGCCTCCGCCTCCTGGAACGCCCGCACCAGCTGGTTCATGTCGGCGCCGAACGCCACCCGCGCCACGTACACCTGTCCATACGTCATGGCCATCATACCGAGATCCTTCTTGGCGGTGGCCTTGCCGGAGGTGGCAAACTTGGCGATGGCGCCGAGCGGTGTCGCCTTGGACTGCTGGCCACCGGTGTTGGAGTAGACCTCGGTGTCGAGCACCAGGATGTTGACGTCGCGCGGCTGGGCCAATACGTGATCCAGGCCCCCAAAGCCGATGTCATAGGCCCAGCCGTCGCCGCCCACCAGCCACACGCTGCGCGGCACCAGGGACTCGGCCACGGCTGCCAGGCGGCGTGGCGTCTCGCCCGGCAGCTCAGCACACCGCGCCAGCAGCGCGGCCACGCGGTCCCGTTGCCCCGCGATCCCAGCCGCGCTGCGATCCTCGTCACCCAGGAGTCCGGCGGCCAGCTCATCGCCAAGCTCGGCCTTCACTTCAGCCACCAGCCGGCGCGCCTCGTCGCGCTGAGCATCCACCGCCACCCGGATCCCGAAGCCGAACTCGGCGTTGTCCTCGAAGAGCGAGTTGGCCCAAGCGGGGCCGCGTCCCTCACCATCCACCGTCCATGGAGTGGTGGGGAGGTTGCCGCCGTAGATCGAGCTGCACCCGGTGGCGTTGGCCACCAGCGCGCGGTCCCCAAAGAGCTGGGTAAGCAGCTTGAGGTACGGCGTCTCGCCGCAGCCCGAGCAGGCGCCCGAATATTCGAAGAGCGGCAGGAAGAGCTGCGAGGTCTTGGCGTTGAGGCGGTGCACGTCAGCCCGATTCACCTCGGGCAGGCCGAGAAAGAACTCGAAGTTGGTGCGCTCCCGGTCACGAACCGGGGTCTGGGGCACCATGTCGAGCGCCTTGTGCCGTGGGTTGGCCTTGTCCTTGGCGGGGCACACGGTGGCGCAGAGGTGGCAGCCGGTGCAGTCCTCCGGGGCCACCTGCACGGTGTACGCCGCCCCTGCCAGGTCGGGGCCCTTCCAGGGTACCTGCTGAAACCCCTCAGGGGCACCGGCGAGCGCGGCGGGGTCGTACGCCTTGATCCTGATCGCTGCGTGAGGGCAGACCAGCGCACACCAGTTGCACTGGATGCAGATCTTGGGATCCCACGCCGGGATCTCGACGGCCAGGTTGCGCTTCTCCCAGCGCGAGGTGGCGGTGGGCCAGGTGCCGTCGGGCGGGAAGGCGCTTACCGGCAACTGGTCGCCGTGGCCCGCCAGGATGGCGCCGGTCACCCGTTGGACAAAATCGGGTGCTTCTGCTGGCACCGGCGGCGGCCGGTGGCGCGCGGCGGTAGCCGCGGCGGGCACCGGCATGGTGTGCAGGGCCGCCAGCGCCTCGTCTACCGCGGCGTGGTTGCGTGCCACCACCACGGAGCCACGCTTGCCGTAGGTGGCCTCGATCGTCTGCTTGATGCGGGCGATCGCCTCGGCCTCGGGCAGCAGGCCAGCCAGCTTGAAGAAGCAGGCCTGCATGATGGTGTTGATCCGGCCGCCCAGGCCGGCTTTGCGCGCCACGGCCACCGCATCAATCGCGTGGACGGTGAGCCCGAGCTCCAGGATCCGGTCCTGCGTCTCGCGGTTGAGCTGTTCCCAGAGCTGGTCGGCCGGCCAGGGGGCGTTGAGCAGCAGCGTGCCGCCGGGTGCGGCAGAGTCCAGCACCGGATAGCGGTCCAGGAAGTCGAACTGGTGGCAGGCCACGAATGACGCCCGGGAAATCAGCCAGGGTGCCCGGATCGGCTGCGGCCCGCAGCGCAGGTGGGAGACCGTTACCGCACCGGCCTTCTTGGAGTCGTAGACGAAGTAGCCTTGGGTATGAAGGGGCGTCGTCTCGCCGATGATCTTGATGGTGTTCTTGGTGGCGCCAACGGTGCCGTCGGAGCCCAGGCCCCAGAACACCGCCTGCACCACGTCCGCCGGCTCGATGTCGAGATCACGGTCCCAGGGCAGCGAGCGATGGGTGACGTCATCCTCGATCCCGATCGTGAAGCGGGCCCGTGGCGATGTCTGGCCCATCTCATCAAGGATCGCGGCCACCATGCCCGGCGTGAACTCCTTCGACGCCAGCCCGTAGCGGCCGCCGATCACCCGTGGCCCGCGCCCCGCATGGCCGGCGGCCGCCCACCCGTCATGCAGCGCGGCCACCACGTCCAGGAAGAGCGGGTCGCCGATGGCACCGGGTTCCTTGGTGCGGTCGAGCGCGGCAATGATTCTGGTGGTGGCAGGCAGCGCGGCGATGAAGTGCTGGACGTCAAAAGGTCGGTACAGGCGCACCTTCACCACACCCACCCGCTCTCCGCGCGCCACCGCCCAGCGTACCGTCTCCGACACCGTCTCCCCACCCGAGCCCATGATCGCGATCACCCGCTCCGCCTCCGGGTGCCCCTCGTACTCGAACAGCCGGTAGGCGCGCCCGGTCCGCTCGGCCAGCTGGTCCATCGCCGCCTGGATCTGGTCCGCCATGGCATCGTGGAACGGGTTCGCGGCCTCGCGGGCCTGGAAGAAGACGTCGGGGTTCTGCGCCGAGCCGCGCAGCACCGGGCGGTCGGGGGAAAGACCCCGCCGCCGGTGTGCCGCGATGGCGTCGGGGTCGAGCAGGACGCGGAGGTCGTCGTCGGTGAGGACGGTGATGCCGGTGAGCTCGTGGGAGGTGCGGAAGCCGTCAAAGAAGTGCAGCACCGGCACGCGGGCGCGCAGCGAGGCCGCCTGGCCGATCAGGGCGAAGTCATGCGCCTCCTGCACCGAGCCGGAGGCCAGCAGTGCCAGGCCGGTCTGCCGCACCGCCATCACATCGGAATGGTCGCCGAAGATCGAGAGGGCGTGGGTGGCGATGGTGCGCGCCGCCACGTGCAGGCAGGCCGGGGTCAGCTCGCCGGCGAGCTTGTAGAGCGTGGGGATCATCAGCAGCAGGCCCTGGGACGCCGTGAAGGTCGTCGCCAGGGAGCCGGCCTGCAGGGCGCCATGCAGCGCGCCGGCCGCCCCGCCCTCCGATTGCATCTCGATGACCTGCGGAATGGAACCCCAGATGTTGGTGCGGCCGGCCGCCGACCACTCGTCGGCCAACTCGCCCATGGTGGACGATGGCGTGATCGGATAGATCGCGATCACCTCGTTGATCCGGTGCGCCACCGAGGCCACCGCCTCGTTGCCATCCATGATGCGGAAAAAAGCCATGCAGCCAAGCTACGCCAGCGTTCATGAAGCCGGCGTGAAGCTGAGGGGAGGGGAGGCTCATGCCCGTCGGGCAGGCGGGCACGCCGCCAGGGTGAAAGGTCACGGGGACCAGGATGTTGGCCGGGCTGCCCTTCCGCCTTGGCTGCCCATTCGCCTGCCCGCCTACCCCCCCGCCCGCCGGATCAGCTCCCCCAGCCGCTCGATCTCTGCGCCGTACTCCGCCCAGTTTCCCGCGCGCTGGGCCGCCAGGGCCCGGTCGTACACGGCGCGGATTTCGTCGAGCAACTCCATGAAGCGCGCGTCGCCCGCCGCGGGCAGGGCGAGGCCGCCGGCCGGCGCTTCACCCGGTGTTCCCCCGGCCAGCACGGTGCGCGGCGCCTGCCCCCCGAAGAGGCGGGCGAGTCCCTGCTCCAGCGTCTCCTCCATCACCACCCGGTTCTGGTACGCCACCACCACCCGCTTCAGCTCCGGAATCCGGCCGCCCTCCGCGCGCAGGTACATCGGCTGCACATAGAGCAGCGACTCCTCGATGGGGATCACCAGCAGCTCGCCGCGAATCACCTGCGAGCCCCCCTGGTCCCAGAGCGAGACCTGGCGCGAGATCTCGGTGTCCTGGTTGATGCGATTCACCACCTGCTGCGGCCCGAAGACCAGGCTCTGCTTCGGGAAGCGGAACACCGCCAGCTTGCCGTAGTGTTCGCCGTCGCTGCGGGCCACCATCCACGCCGCGAGGTTGTCCTTGCCGCGCGGGGTGAACGGCGTCATGAAGATGAACTCCTCCCGCGGCTCGCCGGGCAGCCGCATCACGATCCGCCGCATGAACGGCGAGGCACTGCGATCCCCCGCCCAGCTCGGGATCTGCCACTGATCCTCACGGTTGTAGAAGGTCTGCGGGTCGGTCATGTGGTAGATGGAGTGCAGGCCCACCTGGTGGCGGTAGAGATCTTCCGGATAGCGCAGGTGGGCGCGCAGGTCGTCGGGCAACTCTTCCAGCGGCGCCAGCACGCCGGGGAAGATTCGCGTCAGTGTCTGAACGATCGGGTCATCCGGGTCACTGATATAGGCCTGCAGGTCGCCGTCGTAGGCGTCAATCACCACCTTGACGCTGTTGCGCATGTAATTGGTGCCGCCAGGAATGCGCTGGGCGTATGGGTACAGCCGGCTGGTGGTGTAGGCGTCCAGGATCCACTTGAGCTCCCCCGCCGCATTGACCACCAGGTAGGGATCGGCGTCGAAGTCGAGGAAGGGGTAGGCGCGCCCGGCGCGCTCATGGATGGAGCGATGGAACAGGATCCGGCTCTCGTTGGTGATGTCGCGCGAGAGCAGGATGTCCTTGGACCCGAACCGGTAGGCAAAGAGCGAGCGGCGCATCAGGGACCGGATCGGCACCCCCGCACGACCCGCATAGCTGGTGAAAACGTTGTCCTCCCCCGAGGGGTAGTCGAACTCGCGCTGGCGCGTGCCGACGAAGACGTAGTGCCCGGTCAGTTCCCCGAAGTAGATCTGCGGCCGCGTCACCGTCAGCGACACGCTGCTGGCCGGTGGCAGGTCCTTCACGAAGAGGACCGGCAACCCCTCCACCGTCACCTGGTTCACCGGCGCCAGGGTCAGGCCCATGCCGTGGGTAAAGGTGAGGCGCTCGTTGATGAAGTTCCGGGTCGGCAGCGAGGCCGGGTTCAGCTCGCGGGGCGAGAGCATCACCTGGCGGTAGGTGCCATCTACCAGGTAGCGATCATCGTCCACCGAGACGAAGTCATAGTAGGTGCGGATTTCCTGGAGCTGCCCGAACGTCTGCAGCAGTGGTTCGCGGTCCCAGAGCCGCACATTCTGGATGGTTGGGGCGTTGGCCTCGATATCGGCCAGCTCGAGCCCGGCGTCGCCGGCGATATCGCGCACCTCCACCGCATCCAGCCCCCACGCCTCCCGCGTGGCGCGGATGTGGTGCTGGAGTTGCGGCGTCTCGTTGGTCAGTTCGGTCGGCGCCACCACCAGCTTTTGCAGCGCCGTGGGGTAGAGCAGGTCACCTAGGATCCAGGTGCCGAAATAGGCGCCCGCCACCACCGCGGCGTGCCAGGGCAGCTTGCGGCGCGCGGCACCCACCAGCACCCAGACGGCACCGAGCATCGCGATCACTGCCAGGGCGCGGTGGGCAGGGAGGCGCGCGTGGATATCGGTGTAGCTCGCCCCGGTGAACGGTCCAGTGTCCGAGAAGAGCAGGCCCGGCACGCGCACGGTCCAGATCTGGACGGCGGTCACCACCAGCAGCAGGGCGATCAGCGCGCCCAGATGCTTTCCCGCACCGGGATCCAGCCGCACGCGGGGTGGGGGCAGCACCAGTTCCCCGCGCACCCAGTAGGTGCCGGCGCAGAGAATCAGCGCGAAGACCGTCAGCGCGTTCAGGGCGGAGAGCAGCGCACTGAGCACCGGCAGCGAGAAGACATAGAAGCCCACGTCGCGGCCCAGGATCGGATCGGTGACCCCGAACGGCGTGGCGTGCATCGCCTGGAGCACGATCATCCAGGCACTGGACGCCGCGAAGGCCACGATCACGGCCACGAAGAGGGTGGCGGGCATGGTCAGCCGGCGGGCCAGCCGCATCAGGTCCATCGGCGGCCCCTGCGGCGTGGTGCGGATGACGACCGGATCGATGGCGATGCCGCGGTTGGCCAGGCGGAGGTTCAGGTAGAGAAACAGAAAGGCGACCAGGCCACCGGCTCCGAAGAGCAGGGTCTTGACCAGGAGTTCCTTCTGGAACACCGTGGTCAGGGCAACTTCCTGGAACCAGAGCCAGTCGGTATACAGGATGACCAGCGGGGTGGTGGCGATGAAGGCCACAAAGAGCGCGCCCGCGATCAGCAGCAGCCGGTTGGGGAGGCGACCCGAGGGCGAGATATGGCCGGACACGGACACGGGGACTCCTGGGAGATGACAGGGCGGTCGGGGCGGTCGGGGTGGTCAGGACGGTCAGGCTGCCTGTCCACCGGCCTTGTCATCGCAATCTAGCACGACCGATCGTCGGTGCAGGTGCAGCACACGAAGCTGGCCAGCCACGCCGACATCGAGCGGCGAAAGGCCTACTGGGCGGAGCGGCTGGCAGCGCTCGGCGAGTTGCTGACCTAGGGAGAAGGGAGAAGCGAGAAGTGAGAAGCGTTGCTCCGGACGGCGGTTGCTTCTCGCTTCCCCCTTCTGGCTTCTCGCTACCCCCTCACACCTCGCAGGCCATGTCCTGCCCGCAGCACATCGGCGACTTGATCTTGCCGTGACCGTCCGGGCACTTGGCGATCATCACCTTCGAACCATCGGGCTTGTCCAGGTTGTCGTTCACCAAGTCCTTGCCGCAGTGGCCGCAGGTGATCGTGCCAACGCTCATGCCGCACTTGCTGCAGGTGTACAATGCCATTCGACACTCCGGAAGGGGATGGTCGTAAGGTAAGGGGGGGCAGGGAGAAGGGAGCTGGATGGACTGGATGCCCCCTGCTTCTTGATTCTCACTTCTCACTTCCCGCCAGTTCGCCCTTCACTACTCGTCCTGCCGCCGAGCGCCCCCGCCACCCGCGCCAGGCGCTCCCCTGCCTCCGCGGCGACCGACTGGATGTCGGCATTGGCGGCCGGGTCCGCCGCCGCCAGCATCTGCATCGGGTCCACGATCCGCACGATCGTCCGGCCTGCCTCGTCTGCCTCCACCGTCACGTTGCACGGCAGCAACAAACCCACCTCGGCATTGGCATGCAGCGCGCGCCAGGCCAGCGGAGGGTTGCAGGCGCCCAGGATCACGTAGGGACGGAACTCACGGTCGAGCTTGGCCTTGAAGGTGGCCGCGACGTCAATCTCGGTCAGGATGCCGAACCCTTCCGTCTTGAGCGCGTCGCGGGTCCGCGCCATGGCCACGTCGAAGGGCAGTTCCAGGGTGATGGTGGTGCCGAGCGCATCAGGC
Source organism: Gemmatimonadales bacterium (assembly GCA_046260395.1). Lineage (GTDB taxonomy): Bacteria > Gemmatimonadota > Gemmatimonadetes > Gemmatimonadales > GWC2-71-9 > JAWXBA01. The sequence goes on along the minus strand of JBHEPH010000005.1, from coordinate 60,583 downwards.
ATTGCTGCCTCCGGAGAGCGGGGATGCCACGGGACGACCGGTCCGCAGCCTGGGTCACCCGACAAGCTACCCGCTGGGTCATGAAGGGCTGGTGAAGTTTCCGGGAGACGGAACCCCCTGTTCCCGTCCCACAATCCGCTCCACCGCCCGCACCGCCGCATCGGGAAACGGCTGCAGCACCAGGTGCGCGCCAAGCTGGTGCAGCTCCTGGGCTTCGTCCTGGTCGCGCGCGATCACCCCGATCTCGAAGGCGCCGCCGCGCTCGCGCAGGGCATGCATCAGGGCTCGTCGTGGATCGGCGTGCGAGAGTCCCATCGGGTGCGGCGGAATCGCGATCACCACCCAGCGTACCCCGTCCAGCGGCAGTTCGGCGGCGAGCCCGGGATCGGCGGCATCGCCGTAGAGCACCGGGTGCCCCCGCTTGCCCCACGAGCGCACCGCCTCGGGGTCGGCGTCAATGCCCAGCACCACCATCCCGTGCTCCTCGAGCCCGGCGGTCAGCGCGGTGCCGTAGCGGCCCAGGCCGATCATCACCACCTGGCAGTGGGTGTCCACGTTCGCCTCGGTCCCCTCCACCACCTCGCGGTGCGCGACTCGCTTTTCGAAGATACCCAGCAGCGGCTCGACCCGGGCGTAGAGCTGCTGCGAATAGAGGATCATGTAGGTGGAGAGGGTGATGGTCATCATTCCCACCAGGGTCACCAGTCCCATCGCCTCGCCGCGCACGTGCCCCAACGACAATCCCATCGCCATGAAGATCAACGAGAACTCGCTGATCTGTGCCACCGTGAGCCCGGCCAGGAACCCGGTGCGCTTGCGGTACCCCATCAGCCCCATGATCACCATCACGATGAGCGGATTGCCCACCAGCACGAAGGCCGACAGCAGCATCGCGGAGGGGACCTGCGCGCCGAGCTGCGACAGGTCAAGCTGGAGCCCCAGCCCCACGAAAAAGAAGAGGAGCAGGAAGTCGCGCAGGGGCCCGAGCCGCGAGGCCACTGCGTCGCGGAAGCTGGTGGACGCAAACCCCACGCCGGCCAGCAGACCGCCGACCTCCTTGCCGAAGCCGACCAGGTCGGTCAGCCCGGCCAGCCCCACCGCCCAGGCAATGGCAAAGGTCACCAGCAACTCGGGCACCCGGGCCACCAGTCGCAGCAACCGTTCCGCCGCGAAGCGGATGAACAGCGCCATCGCCACGAGCAGCACCGCACCGCCGCCTGCCACCCGCGCCACCGTCTCCCAGACCCCGCGCCCCTCCGCCTGCGCGCCCACGCCCAGCGTGGACAGCGCGATCATCGCGAACACCACCGCCAGATCCTGCACAATGAGGAAGCCAAGCGCGATCCGGCCATGCAGCGCGTCCACCTCGCGCTTGTCGCTCAGCAGCTTGACGATGATGATCGTGCTGGAGAAGGTGAGTGCCACCGCCACATAGAGCGCCGTGAGCGGCGCCATGCCCAGCGCAAGGCAAATGAGGAAGCCGAACACCGAGGTGAACAGCACCTGGCCCAGGCCAGTGGCCACCGCCACCGCGCCCATCGTCCGCACCATGCTCACGTCGAGCTTGAGCCCCACGACGAACAGCAGGACCGCCACCCCGATCTCGGAGAGGAGGAGGATGTACTCCTCCGACTGCACCAGCCCGAGTCCGGCGGGACCGGCAATGACGCCGACCGCCAGGAACGCCACCAGCAGCGGCTGCCGCAGGACCAGGGCGATCAGCCCCACCCCCGCCGCCAGGGCGAGGATCAGGGCCACTTCGGTGAAGATGGAATGATCGGGCATCAGGGATTGGGTCGAAGGGCGAGACGGGGAGACGGCGAGACGATGCGACCACCGGAAAATACCCCCCCACGCTGGCATCATGCCATCGGGCCACGGCCCCTTCCAGCTGGTCTGCCTCAACACACGAAGGGCGGCCCCCGTCATCGGAAGCCGCCCCTCAGGTTTGTTCCTCTCACCTCTCACTTCTTACTTCTTACTTCTCCCTTCTCGCTCCCTACATCCTGGGCACGAACATGATATGCGCCTTCGGCGTGCCCGGGTTCATCAGCCACGGCTGGTCCTGCGACGGAATGCTGGGAATCCCGGTGCTCGCCGTCGTCGCGTACGGAATGTAGATCACATAAAGATGCCGGGCGCCGGTTACCGTGTTCGTGGTGGCATCGTAGCTGCCCGGGGGGCCGCTCAGCTGCCAGAGCGCCGCGGGAAGCGTGGGCATCTTGATGGTGCCCGCCGCTGCCTCGCGGTAGCGCACCGTGTCCACCTGGGCGCCTTCTACCCCCTCGGCGCGCAACTGCCGCCCGCGCGCCATGAACGGCTCCATCGACTCATGGTAGCAGGCCACGTGGAACGCCGGGGCCTTCGGGTCGTCCGCCAGGCAGATCATCCCGTTGCTCCCCTTGCGCAATTCCACCAGCGGGCCCTCCGCGGTGCGGTAGCCCAGCACGGTGGCCGTGGCCCGCAGCGGCTCGGGCAGCGGCAGCACCGCCGAGGCGATCTGGACAGTGGGGTCCTGCCAGGCCAGGACCTGGATCGGCACCTTGGTGACCAGGTTGCCATCGAACTGACGCAGTTCGAGCGCATAGTCGCCGGGGACCAGGTTCACGCGGTAGTCGTAGGTCTCCCCGATGCTCACTGTCTGCTTCGCAGGGGCCAGGACGCGCTTGAACTCCGGCAGGTCAAAGCCGTCCTTGGCCAGCGGCACCCAGCGGACCGGCGCGCCATCCCGGACCAGCCAGTACTGCAGCCCCGGGCCGCCCATCGAGATGTTCATCAGCCGGAACCGGTAGTCGGTGCCGCCCTGCAGCACCCGCTTCTCGTGGGTGGTGGTACCGTTCAAGATGTTCTCGAACCCGTGGGCCTCACCCACCTGGAAGGTCAGGTCGTGCTTGGGGTCATACGTCTCGCCCGGCTCCATCACCAGGAAGGCGCCCCAGAGCCCCCCGCTGTGCTGCAGCACCTCGTCCATGTGGGTGTGATACATGAAGGTGCCGGCACGAGGCGGAGTGAGGCGCACCTCGAAGGAGTCGCCCGGCATGATCGCCGGGGTGGGCATGCCGGGCATGCCGCCCACGCCGACCACGCCATCGAACGAGCTCTCCAGCTCCAACCCATGCCAGTGGACCTGGGTGGGCTGCGCGGTGCGATTGACGACCCAGATGCTGGTCGGCTCGCCCTTCGTCAGCACGAGGGTACTGCCCGGCGAGCGGAGCGAGTCGGGTGACGGCTCCCGGTTCCCCTCCTGCAGCACGTAGGCGTAGCGCGGAATCGGCAGCCCCTCGGCCGGCGGTGGGCCGTCGTTGACAAACAGCCGCATCTGCCGGCGGGCGCCGGTCGGGAGCCGGTAGCCCGGCGGCGTGGTCACCGTGATCCCCATCATCAGCCCGCCCATCGCCTTCTCGACATGGTTGTCGGGATCATGCGACGCGTGCCCGCCCATCAGCTCGGCGTCGCGCTCCTGGGTCGTCGGCATGAACTCGCCCACACGCGGGTTGCTCACGACATGCCAGTTCAGGTGGCAGTGAAAGACCCAGCCCCCGGGCCGGTCGGGTTGGAAGGCGATCGCCATCGTGGTGCCCGCGTTGGACAGCTCGGTGACCGCCATCCGGCGCTGGCCGGGCCAGTAGACCGTGTCGCGGGCCATGTCACCGCGGGCATCTACCCGGAAGTAGAACCCGTGCAGGTGCATCGGGTGCGGCGCGGGGGTGGTATTGATGATCCGCCAATGCACCGAGTCGCCCATCGCGTAGGTGAGCCGCTCGGTATGCGGCCATGGGCGGCCGTTGATGGTGAAGAATTCGAGGTTGAGATCCGGATCACCGCCCGGCGTCTTGGCCATGACCCATCCGGAGATGAGCATCACCCGGTCGGCAGGGGTGGCAGCCACCCCGGGAGGATCCACGATATAGGCGCCGTTCAACTGGCTGTCCTCGTACATCCTGTCCATGAAGTCGGTACCGGCCTTCGCCGCCCAGTAGTAGTAGGTCCCCTCGGCATCCGCCAGGAAACGCACCTCGCCGGTGGCGCCTGGCGACAGGACCAGCGAGTCTGGCGCCGGCTGCTGCCGCGACGAGAGCCCGTGCACCACCATCGCATCACCGGTGGTATTGGTGACCCGGACCCGGAGCATGGTGCCCCGGGGTACCCGGATCATCGGGCCGGGGTTCTGAGGCGCCTTGCCCACCTCGGCGAAGTGGAGCACATCACCGCTGCCCTGGCCGGGGCCCATCGGGTACCATCGGGCCTGCTGAATCTCGAGATCCAGGGCCAGGGTACCGGCCGTCAACTGTCCCGCCGGGACACGATTGTCATTGAACCCGACCACCGGCAGGTCGGTGGCTGGGTGGAAGGGACCGCTCGGGGCGGCCAGGCCCGTGGAGAGGAGCAGGGCGGACGCGAACAGGCGCATATCCACTGCCTCAGGTTGTGAGGGAAGCCAATAAGCTACCGGCTCCCTGGCCATTCCGACAGGGGGCCGCTTGACCGCAGGGTCCCGGGGACGCATCATCCCCCCTGATGCCCACCTCGCGCGGTGACGCCGGGTCGCCCGGTCCTCCTCCCCCTGCGGATCTCGATCCGGCTCGTGTCCTGTCAGGGTTGTCTGACCCGCTGCTCCTCGTGGACACCACGTGGCGGGTCTGCTACGCCAACCCGCCGGCCGAAGCACTCCTCAACGCGCCGGCCGGGACGCTCACGGGGCGGGTGATCTGGGAGATCCTCCCGGGTGTCGAGCCGACCCCGTTCGCGGAGGCATTTCGGCAGTCGATGGCGCGCCAGGTGCCCGAGCACCGCGAGGGGTACTACCGTGCCCTGGATCGGTGGTTCGAGGTCCGCAGCCACCCGATTGGCGAAGGCCTGGCGGTGACCGCCCACGACATCACGACCCGGAAGCGCGCCGAACGACGGGCCGACCTGGAGCGCCGCTGTGTCACGGCACTCGCCGGCGGCGACCACCTGGCCGACGGCCTTGCGGCGACGCTGCATGAGATTCGGGTGGTGGGCGAGTTCGACTACGCCGAGCTCTGGCTGGCGGAGGGAGCCGCCAAACACCTGAGGGTCGTGGCGACCGATTACGAGGATGACCCGGCGCTGGCGGCCTTCGGGCATGAGACCACCGGCCTGATCGTGGCCCCCGGCGAAGGACTCCGCGGGTTGGCGTGGAGTCGCGAGGCACCGATCCTGGTGGCGGACCTCGCCACGGAACCGGCGTTCATGCGAGGGGCCGCCGCGGCAAAAGCCGGCCTGTGTTCCGGGACGATGCTCCCGATTTCAAGCGCCGGGCGCATCATCGGCATTTTCGGGCTGTTCTCGCGCTGGCCGCTCGGGCATGACGACTCGGTGGCGCTGCTGGCCGGGCTGGGGGGGGCCCTCGACCCGATGGTGGAGCTCAAGCGCAGCGCCGCCGAACTCGACCGGCTCTTCGAGGTCAGCACCGACCTGGCCTGCGTGGCGAACCTGGACGGCTATTTCCTGCGGGTCAACCCGGCCTTCGAGCGGGTGCTCGGCCATACGCGCGAGGAACTCACCTCCCGCCCGTACACGGATTTTGTTCATCCGGATGACCGTGGTGCCACCCAGGCCAGGACGGTGCAGCTCCGCGAGGGGCTGGAGGTGCGCCAGTTCGAGAACCGATACCGCACCCATGATGGGGGCTGGCGCTGGCTCAGCTGGACCGCGATGTCGGTCGTGGGAGAGGGGCTCATCTACGCCTTTGCCCGCGATGTGACCGAGGAGCGGTTGCAGCAGGAACGCGACGGGTTCCAGCGGGACTTCTTCGCGGCCCTCGCCACCGGCGCGCCGCCCGAGGACGCCTTGAGACCGCTGATTGCCGCCGCGGAGGCGGAACTGCCGGGCGCGGCAGGCGCCATCCTCCTGCTCGACCGGGAAGGCCGGCTCCAGACCGTCTGTGCTCCCCACCTCCCACCCGAGTTCACCGCACAGGTGAATGGGCTCCGCCCGGGACCGACGGCGGGGTCGTGCGGGGCAGCGGTCTTCCTGGACACGAACGTCCTGGTGTCTGACATTCCGGGCGATCCGCGCTGGGCGCTCTACCAGGATATCGCCGCCCGCCACCAGCTCGCGGCCTGCTGGTCGATCCTGATCCGCTCCGGCGAGGGAGCCATCCTCGGCACGCTGGCCATCTATTTCAGCGCATCCCGGCGGGCCTCACCCACGGAGGTGGACGCGTTGGAGGAGCTGGCCCACATGGCGGCCATCGCCGTCGAGCGGCACCGTGCCGTGGGAGAACTCGAACTGCTCCGCCAGGCGGTGGCGCGACTCAATGACATCGTGATGATCACCGAGGTCACACCACTCGACAGTCCCGGCCCGCGCATCCTGTTCGTCAACGAGGCGTTTGAGCGCCTGACCGGGTGGGCACCCGAGGAGGTGATCGGCCGCGACCCCCGGTTCCTCCAGGGCGAAGGCACCGACCGCTCGGCACTCGACCGGATCCGGCACGCGCTCGAAGCCGGGGAGCCGGTGCGTGAGGAGGTCCTCAACTATGCCAAGGATGGCCGTGCCTACTGGGTGGAAATGGACATTGCCCCGGTGGTGGGGGCCGACGGCGAGGTGACGCACTTCGTGTCGGTGGAGCGCGACACCACGGAGCGGCGCGCGCTGCAGGAGCAGTTCCTCCACGCCCAGAAGATGGAGGCGGTCGGTCGCCTGGCCGGGGGCGTGGCCCACGACTTCAACAACATGCTCACGGCCATCCTCGGCTTCAGTGACATCATCCTGGCCGCCGAGTCCGGTGCCTCGCCCTGGCGGGACGAAGTGGAGCAGATCCGCCTGGCCGCCCAGCGTGCCGCGGACCTGACCCGGCAGCTCCTGGCCTTCAGCCGCAAACAGGTGCACCAGCCCGTGGTGCTCGACGTTCGTGAACTGGTGCGCAACATGGCCCGGCTCCTGCGCCGCCTGATCGGAGAGCACATCGAGCTGGTCACCCTGATCGGCCCTGACCCCGCCACCGTGCGGGTGGACCCCGCCAAGCTCGAGCAGACCATGGCCAACCTCGCCGTCAACGCCCGCGACGCCATGCCAACGGGTGGCCGCCTTACCGTGAAGGTGACCCGCGTCCACCTGGATGAGGAGTACGCCGCCTCCCACCCTGAGGTGACGGCGGGGCCCCACGTGATGCTCACCGTCAGCGACACCGGCATGGGGATGTCGAGCGAGGTGCTCCGGCGCGCCTTCGAGCCGTTCTTCACCACCAAGCCACAGGGCGAGGGGTCCGGGCTCGGACTCTCCACGGTGTATGGCATGGTGGCTCAGGGTGGCGGGCATGTCTCCGTGCAGAGCGAGGAAGGACAGGGCACCAGCTTCCGGCTGTACTTCCCGGCGGTCGAGGAAGGCGCCGACGGGCCGGCGACCGACCCGCCGGGAGCGGTCGAGCTCCGTGGCTCCGAGACGATCCTCGTGGTGGAGGACGAAGACCTCATCCGTCACCTCGTCGTGCGGATCCTCGAGCGCCAGGGGTACCGGGTGCTCTCCGCCGCCGCGGGCGATGAGGCGTTGACCCTCGCGGCCGGCTACCGGGAACCACTTCACCTGTTGGTCACTGACGTGGTCATGCCGCGGATGACCGGCGATGAGCTTGCCCGCCGGCTTCTGGCGGAGCGCCCGGACCTGCGGGTCCTGTTCGTCAGCGGGTATACCGAGGATACCGTGGTGCACCAAGGGGTGCTCGACCAGGGCGTCCACTTCCTGGAGAAGCCGTTCACCCACGAGGGGCTGGCCCGCAAGGTGCGCGAGGTGCTGGGTGGGATGGGGGAACGGGGAACAGGGAACGGGGAACAGGGAACAGGGAGCAGGGAACGGGAACGGGAACGCGGGGAGCAAGGATGAACCGACAGTATCGCACCTTCCTGGTGCTGCTGGTGCTGATGGCGGCCGTGCTCGGGGCAATCCTGGTCATGATGGCGGGGACTCGTGATGCACGGCGGACCGGCAGCGTGATCGCGCTCGACCTCGAGGGCACGGTGAACTGGGTGATCGGCAGCCCGGACGCTCCCATCGAAGTGATCGAAGGGAGCGACCTGCAGTGCCCGGATTGCAAGCGCTACGAGGAGGAGGCGAAGCCCGCCATCAGGGAGCGCTTCGTGGCCACTGGAGCGGTGCGCTGGCGCTATCTCTTCTTTGCGCTGCCCGGGCACGACGAGGCGATCCCCGCCACCCATGCCCTCGCCTGCGCCATCGAGCAGGGCGACGCTGCCGCCGATGCGATGAAGTCGGGGATCTTCGCCACCCAGGCCGAGTGGTCACGCCAGCCCACGTATCTGGAGACGTTTCGGGCGGTGGCGGCAGGGGCGGTCCCCGATCCGGCCGCCTGGGATACCTGCACGGCGAGCGGGCGGCATGTCGAGGCCGCGACGCACGGCTGGCGCGCCGCCCAGGCGGCCGGCATCCCCGGCACGCCCACGGTGATCCTGTTTGATCGGTTCTATGTCGGAGGGTTGACGGCGAACCAACTCGGCAGGGTGCTCGACGCGGGACGGCCGTAGGGGCGAGGCCTGCCTCGCCCGGTCCGCGCGCCGCAGGCGCCGCCCTACCGCCGCAGCGCCGTCCTGATCTCCGCCGCCATTCCCCGCGCCGTAGGGTGCGACGGGTCCAGGGCCAGCACCTGCTCGAAGACCTCCAGCGCACGGCCGCGATTGCCGGCCAGCAGGTGGGCGCCACCGAGATGGATCAGGTGGTGCAGCCGGAGCGGGTAATCCACGCTGTTCTGCCGGAAGACCGTGATGGCCAGGTCCACACGGCCAGCCTCCACCAGGTTGTGCCCCAGCGCGGTCATCTCGGATTCTGTGATCCGCTCACCCACCGGGAGCGATGCCAGCCGGCGCACGTAGTCGTTCATGGCGGTGGTGCCCCGGCGCACCAGCGCCAGCTGCAGGCGGCGCACCGGCGTGGAGGTTGGCCCCACGCGCAGCCACTCATAGGCCGAGTGCGGGCGCCCCAGCAACTGCGCGCTGAGCTGGGGAATCAGCGTCATGCCATTCTCTCCGTTGGTCAGGACCACCAGGGCCTGCTGCCGGGCGGGGACGGCCAGCACGAAGGCGTGCATGTCATGGTTGTCTCCCCAGTGCCAGATGGTGGTGTCCACCGTGGCGGTCTCCAGCCCCCAGCCGAGCCCCCACGCCAGGGACGCCGAGGGAAGACGCATCTCCTGGCCGATGCAGATCATGCAGGTGGCGTCGAGCGTCACCTGCGGACTCCACATGTCCTCATAGGTCGTGGGGGCCAGCGCCTCCCGCCGCAGCAGCGCGGCCACAAATCTGGCGTAATCGGTGGCCGTTGTGTGCAGCGAGCTCGCCGCGTCGGCCCCCGGCGGCTCTCGCCGGATATTGGGCTGTCCGATCTCGTCGTGTCCGGTCGCCTTGCGGTCCTCGTACATCGACCGCCAGATGAAACTCGAGCTGGTCATGCCGAGCGGCTCAAAGACCAGTTCCTGCATGAGTACCTCGAGCGATTTCCCCGTCGTGAACTCCACCGCTTCCTGCAAATAGGCGTACCCCTCACCCGAGTAGCTGAACCGCTCGCCAGGCGTGAAGTGGACCTGCAGCGGCAGGTTGCGCGGCCGCCAGTTGGGAAAGCCGGAGGTGTTGCTGAGGACATGACGGGCGGTAATCCGCTCCAGCAGCGGCTCACCCTCCGTGTAGCGCCGGCCCGTGTAGGTAGTCAGCGGAACATCGAGATCGAGGATCCCGCGGTCCACCAGCTGGAGTACCGCATACGCGAAGACTGGCTTCGACAGCGACGCCGCCTCGAAGACCGTCTCGCTGGTGACCTTGGCCTTTGACCGTGCGCTCAGGACCCCGAACTCCTTCGCCCACACCAGCTGGCCTCCCTCCACCAGCGCCACCGCCACCCCAGGCACCGTCGCCTCGGCCTGGAGCTCGGGCACCAGCCGCGCCAGTTCCGCGATCAAGGCCGCGCCCGCCGGCGGCTCACGAACCGCCACAGGAAAAGCGCCCTGGGCGGCCACGCCTGAAGCGCTAACTAGTGTTGCTGCAAAGAGTTGTAGCACTGCCGCCGAGCCTGGTCGCATCACATTCCATCATTCAATGAGTGACGGGTCCGCCATTGACGCGCGGACCATACCCAATAAGACGTACAAGGGGGGGTCGGCGTTACGTCGGAGGGAGGGACTGGTCCTTGCGGTGGCGATACAGAAAGGCGAGAGGCGGGATATGGCCCCCCACACGGAGTCATCCCGATGGAGGGCCGGGAGGCCCGACGAGGGATCTTCTTCGCAGCCCTGGTGGCTCGTTCTGGTTTTCCCGATCCGCGGGCAAGATCCCTCGCTCGCGGCGGAGGGCATTCCGGAGGAATGCCCCTACCGCCGCTCACTCGGGATGACTCCGTGTGCAGGGCCTCGCCCCTACGTACTGCCCGCCCCGCCCGTCAGGGCAACCAGTACCGCGTCCGGTTGTACTGGTTGAAGGCGGTCACTTCGAGCAGCGACTTCGGCTGCTCGGTCATCACCCGCATCATCGGGATCCGCTGGGTCCGCTCCATCACGCCGCGGGCGCGGGTCTCGAACAGGGTGCGCTGCTCCGGCGTCAGCGCGCTGGCGTCCATGTCCCCCAGCAACCCAGCCATCGCCTCCTCCACCGTCGCCGGGGTCACCTGCAGGACGTTGTCGAGCCAGCCCCAGGTGATCAGGTTGTCGTCGGTCTCTGGCTCCATGAGATACGAAACCAGGTTTCCCTTGGCCTGCGCGGTGCTGATGTAGTACCACCCCGCCGGTACCTGCACCTGCTCCACCTTCTTCTCGACACCGGTGACAGCCTTCAGGTAGTGCCCTTGGAAATACTCGGCGCGCCGAATGCCGGCGGCATCGTAGACCTCGAGTTCCATCGTGGTGGGTTGGGTGAAGCGGTGCACGGTGATGCCGTGATCCAGAAGCAGCGGCACGACCTTGGCAATCGAGGCCGGCAGCACATAGCCGCGGGCGCGGGGAATTGTGCGCGTTACATCGTACTTGAGCCAGACCGGCACGTTCTGTAGGCTGTACGTCTGGGGCTGCTGGCCCTGACCACCACCGCCGCCGCCCTGCGACATCCAGACCGGCTCGGTGCCGCGGGACACCAGTTCATAGTCCACGACCACGGCATCAGCGGGTGTCGGGTTGTTGCCGGCGTTGATGGCTCGCATCCGGCTGCCCGTCGTCAGGGCGCGGATCTCCGCCCGCTTTTCATGAGCCTGCGCCAGCACGGCGCGCATCCCGATCACCTGCCCGGTCACCTGGTGCAGATACCGCTCGGCCGCCGGGATCGCTTCCACCGCGCCGTTGCGAACCCGATGCGAGCTGGAGGGTGTTTCGAACAGGATGCCAATGGAGTTCACCAGTCCCGTATAGACGTGGTGCTTGCGGGGCTCCACCGAGGTCGAGCCCCAGCCGCGGACGCCATCACGCGTCTGGGCGCCGGAGTAGTCGAAGCCGTCGTAGCCCTGGGCTTGAAGGGCCGCACGCATCCGCGGGAAGATGGTGTTGTACGGGTACTCCCGCAGCGCCCGGTCGGCGGCCGGGTTGAGGGTGCCCTGCCAGGTCAGCGTGTACGGCGCCGAGCCGCCATGGTGGGTGTCAATGTGGATGTCCGGCGTCCACTCGTTCACCACCTGGGTCACCAGCGCGTAGATCTCCTGGGACTCCAGCTTGACGTAATCGCGGTTCATGTCGAACCCCTCTTCGTTCGTCCGCCGGCGTACTTCGCCACCGTCCGGATTGATGAGGGGAATGAACAGGACGATGGCGCTGTCGAGGATCGGGCGCAGGTCGCCGAAGACGAGGTCCCGCGCCACCAGCTGCGAGGCTTCCTTGCCGGCGGTTTCGTTGCCGTGCACCGCGTTGGCAATCAGCACGATGGTGCGCCCCGACCTGATGGCATCCTGCGGCGTGCGGATCTGGTCCTTGCTGATGGTCACCAAGGTGAACTCGCGGCCGAGCAGCGTCTGGGTGAGCGGCCGGATGGAGACGAGGTCGCTCATCGACTCGAGCTCGTACCAGAACTTCATCAGCGGCTCGAACGGCGTCGGGCCGGAGCCGAAGCTCTGCTCTTCCTGCCAGGTGCGGGGGAGTTGCTGGGCCGCGAGCGAGGTGACGGACAGGACGGACAGTACGGAGAGGGCGGTCAGGACAACGCGTCGGGCGCGGGGCATCATGGGACGAGATTCCTTGGAAGGGGTGACGTTGGAATTATCGGCTCTCGGGGCCGAGGGGGCAAGACAGGGGCGACCGATGCGCCCATCACGTTCAGGCCGGCAAGATCCCTCGTCGTCGCCTGGCGGCAACTCCTCGGGATGACTCCGGTTTCCCGACTGTCCTCCGGTCCCTGCTCCCTGTTCCCTGCTCCCTGTTTCCCGTCTACCGGACCCAGGTCTGCCCGCCCGCCAGCAATTCGCCCAGATCCCCCGCCCCGCCGGCCAGCTCGCCGTCCACCTCCGCCATCAGATCCGTTTCGTAGGTGCGGCCTGGGTGGTCGTAGATCACGCCCACCGCCACGGGAAACGCCGGAGCCGCCAGGTGCACCAGCATCGTGGCCAGCGTCGCGTCCTTCTCATCGTGCACCAGGATGTCGTCGTCGGTGATGCCGTCTTCGCCCGGGGTCACGACCTCGAGCTGCAGCGTTCCGGGTCGCATGCGGAGCCCACGCACCCCGCCCTTCCCGAAGCGCAGCGGCTTGCCGTGCTCCACATGGATCTGGGCGTCGTCAATGACGCCGCGATCGGTGAACTCGTGGAAGACGCCGTCGTTGAAGACGATGCAGTTCTGGAAAATCTCCACCAGCGACGCGCCGCGGTGGGCGTGGGCGCGCTTCAGGACATCCACGAGCAGCGCCTGCTGGATGTCCACGGCGCGGGCGTAAAAGCGGGCGCCGGCGCCGAGCGCAAAGGCGCCGGGCACCAGCGGGGTGTCGAGCGAGCCCCGCGGCGTCGAGGGGGACTTCGTACCCCGCTTCGAGGTCGGCGAGGCCTGCCCCTTGGTCAGCCCGTAGATCTCGTTGTTGAAGAGCAGCAGCGTCAGGTCCACGTTGCGGCGCAGCACATGCAGCGTGTGGTTGCCGCCGATGCTCAGGCCGTCGCCGTCCCCCATCACCACCCAGATATCGAGGGAGGGATTCGCCAGCTTCACGCCGGTGGCAATGGCTGGCGCACGACCATGGATGGTGTGGAAGCCGTAGGTGGAGATGTAGTAGGGAAACCGCGACGCACAGCCGATGCCTGAAATGAACACCGTCTGTTCGCGCGGCAGCTGCAGCTCGGCGAGCGTCTTGGTCATCGCCTTGAGGATCGCGTAGTCACCGCATCCCGGGCACCAGCGCACTTCCTGGTCGGAGGCGTAGTCCTTGGCCGTCAGCACCGGGGTGGTCATGGGGTTGCCTCCAGGCGGGCACGAATCGCGGCGGTCAGTTCACCGATCTTGAACGGCTTGCCCGTCACCTTGTTCAAGCCTTCGGCGGGAACGAGGAACGTGCTGCGCAACATCGTCACCAGTTGGCCGGTGTTCATCTCCGGCACCAGTACCTGCGCAAACCCGCGCAGCAATTCGCCGAGGTTGGGCGGGAACGGGAACAGGTAGCGGATGTGGATGTGGCTCACCGACAGCCCGCGTGAGCGCGCCTCCGCCACCGCCTGGTGGATCGGGCCCCAGGTGGAGCCCCAGCCCACCACCGCCAGGTCGCCCGTGCTGTCGCCCAAGCCGACTTCCTGCAGCGGGATGTCCTTCGCGATGCCGTTGATCTTGGCGGCGCGCAGGTCGGTCATCTTCTGGTGATTGGCCGGATCGTAGGAGATGTGGCCCGACTCGGCGCTCTTTTCGAGCCCGCCGATCCGGTGCTCCAGCCCCGGCGTGCCCGGAATGGCCCAGGCGCGGGCCAGGGTATCCGGATTGCGCACGAAGGGATGAAATCCCTCCGGGTCGGTCCGCATTTCCACCGGGAAGCTCGGCAGGCCGGCCACATCCGGCAGCCGCCACGGTTCCGCGGCATTGGCCAGGTAGCCATCGGTCAGCAGCATCACCGGCGTCATGTAGTGCGTCGCCAGCCGCACCGCTTCCATCCCCACCTCGAAGCAATCGCTCGGCGTGGCGGAGGCAATCACGGGCAGCGGCGCGTCGGCGTTGCGGCCGTAGACCGCCTGGTAGAGGTCGCTCTGCTCGGTCTTGGTGGGCAGGCCGGTTGAGGGGCCGCCCCGTTGTGAGTTGATCACCACCAGTGGCAGCTCGGCGCTGATCGCCAGGCCGATCGCCTCGGTCTTGAGGGCAATGCCCGGCCCCGAGCTGGACGTTACGCCGAGGGCACCGGCGTAGCTCGCGCCGATGGCGGCGCACACGGCGGCGATCTCGTCTTCCGCCTGGAAGGTTACCACGCCGTATTTCCGCAGCCTGGCCAACACGTGCAGCACCGGGGAGGCGGGGGTGATGGGGTACGACCCGAACACCAGCCGCTTCAGCCCCGTGGCCTGCAGCCCCGCCACCAGCCCCCACGCCAGCGCCTCAGTGCCGGTGACCGTGCGGTAGACGCCCGGCGGCAAGTCCGCTCGAGTGATTGCGAAGCCGTGCAATCCCCCGCTCACCTCGGCGGTCTCGCCGTAGGCGTGGCCGGCATCGAGCGCGGCCACGTTGGCCGCGGCGATGTTTGGCAGCTTGGCAAACTTCCGCTGGAGCCAGCCCTGCGTGGCAGTGCGGTCGCGGCCGTACATCCAGAGCATCAGGCCCAGCGCCCACATGTTCCGGCAGCGCAGCGCCTCCTTGCTGGTAATCCCCGCGTCCGCAACGGCCAGCTGTGTCAGTCGGGTGATGTCCAGCGACAGCAACTGGTACGGCGCCAGACTGGCGTCCTCCAGGGGGTTTGCGGTGTAGCCGGCTTTTTCCAGGTTGCGGGCGGAAAACGCCGCGCTGTCCACCAGGAGCAGCCCGCCCAGCTTGAGGTCGCGCAGGTTGGTGATCAGGGCGGCGGGGTTCATGGCGACGAGCACGTCGAGGTCGTCACCCGCGGTCATCACGTCTACCGACCCGAAGTGAATCTGGAACGCGGACACCCCGAAGGTGGTGCCGGTCGGGGCGCGGATCTCGGCGGGGAAATCGGGGAAGGTGGCGAGGTCCGCGCCGGCGAGCGCGGATTCGACCGTGAACTGTGTGCCGGTGAGCTGCATGCCGTCGCCGGAGTCACCGGCGAAGCGGATGACGGCAGATTCGCGAAGCTCGCGACTGGTGCCCGGGACCGGGCCGGTCATCGTCATATGGGACGCCTCCTACGGTCCGAGGTCGGCCACTCCGGGAGGGGCGGTCGGCGCAGGACGTCGCTGGTAATCTAGCAGGAGGGTCGTGAAGACAACCTGAAGGGGGCGGACGAGCTCTGCGGCAGCAGCCTGCTGTGGGGGTGATGGGCGAGCGGGACAGGTGGAGAGATGCTGTGGGTGCCCTGCTTGCAGGGCACCGGGGGCAGGATGGGATGCAGGGAGTCAGCGCGCTGCAAGCAGCGCGCCCACGGACCCCCCCCTACGGCATCCGCAACGCCACCCACTGGAAGTTCCGGAAGGCGACGGTAACCGGCTCGGTGAGAACCACTCCCGCCCGGTTGGACACGGTCACCTCCACCGTCTCATCGCCGGGGAGATCGCAGAGCCCGAACAGGCCATCCCGCTGCATGCGGGCACGCTGTTCCCGAGCGGCCCCGCCCGGGGTGCTCCACCGGGCGCGCACATCCAGCCCGGTCACGGGCATGTGATCCGCCCCCACGACCATGCCAACCACGCCGGAGCGGTTGCCGGTGTTGCCGCACGCGGCCCGCACCACCGCCGGAAGCGGTGGTGAGCCAAATTCGTAGTAGGTCGTGTCCCCCACCGAGAGGAGGACGGTGCCGGCAGCAGCCAGCTGGTTCTGGAGCGCCAGGCGGGGATGCTGCGCGGTGATCGTCTGGTCACCCGCCGCACCCACGGCCAGGGTAAACCGGCCCTCTTCGTCGGTGATGGCGGCACCGAGCTCGGCGACAGTAATCATGACGCCCGGGATGCCACCTCCCGTGAGACTGTCCGTTACGACGCCGGTGACCACCGACAGGTCGGCATCGGCGTGCGCCGCGGTGGCCATCTCCACCCGTCCGCCGAGCTCAATGAAGCCCTGCATCCGCTCCACATCGCGATAGGTGTTTCGGGCTCCGCGGAACTCCACGATGTTGATCCACGGCGTCCGCACATGCCACTCGCTCACGATCCACCGTCCGCTCGGCAGGCGTGTAAACTCCACGCGACCGCCGAGCTCCACGCGCGAGGGCAGCGGCGGCAGCCCGGTGTAGCTGTAGTCGAGGTGACGGAGCTCCAGGCTTCCGGGGTCCAGCCAGAGGGTGCCCTGGATATCGGTCACCGGCCGGCGCGGCACCGGCTCAAAGGCCAGGCCGATCAGGCCGTCGTCGCTGGTGACGGAGCGGAAGCAGTGCGTCAGCGTGAACTCGTTGGAGGTCAGCAGTTCAGCGTCCGGCACGGCATAGACGGTGGTGTCGGCCTGGGTGTCCATCAGGACAAACCCCTCGGTGGCCAGCACCTCGGGTGGCAGCGTGGCATAGACCTGCCCGTAGACCAACTGGGCGTTCAGCTTCCACTCGCGCTGCACCTGGCCGTTGGTGCCGAGCTCACGGCGGAACTCCCGCAGGATGAGGGGGACGGCGGCCTCGGCGTCGGTGAGCACGGTGGCGCTGAGGGCCTTGTGGATCTCCTCCCAGAGCGCGGCGGCGCGCGCGTCACCCTCGAAGCGGGGGCCGCAGAGGTTACGCCCCTGCACGGTGACGGTGGGGAGTTCCATCCGCATATCGGACATGATGACTTCGCTGTCGAGCACCTGACCTTCGGCCAGCGAGAAGGGCGGGGTGAGCAGGCCGGTCCAGCCGATCCGGTCGAGCTTGAGGCGATAGCGGCCGGCAGCGGGAGCGCGAAGCGAGATCCGGCCGGCGTCACTGGTCAGGCCCTGGGCAAGGATCGGCTCGTCGGCGGTTTCCGGGAGCAGCCGCACGATGGCGCCGACGATCGGGGTGTTGGCGCCTTCGAGGCGGACGCGGAGGTCCACCTGTTGGGCGGCGGCGGGCGTGGCCAGCAGTGCCAGCGCGCATGCGGCTCCGAGAACTCCTGCATACCGCGTATCCATGGTGTCTCCTCTTGGCTCGAGCCTAGGGACTCCGCCTGGTCCAAAGCACCACCGCGCCGCACTGACCACTGGTGCCACCGAATTCAACCGGGATGCCGGCAGAGCTGGTATAGACCTCGACCCCCTCGATCTGGTGAATACTGAAATCTCGAAGAATGTCCGGTGGTGGATTATCCCTCATTTCTTCTCCGGTATAGTTGTTACCTCCCCTCCACAGCATGCGGCCGTCCAGGTATATGGTCATGTAGCAGTTGAAGTGGCCCGAAGCGTTCCGATATTTGGGGTTCACAGCAACGAGCTTGCTGGCGCCGGGTAGTGCTGGCTGAATCTCCACCCCACCCTTTCGCCTCAAGACGTCGCTCAATCGGAGATGCTCCATTTCGCGGAGTTCCTCGGGCTCATAGAACCTGCCAAACCCCATCTTCATCCGCTCGTGGAACCCCCGGCCAGCCAACCCGACGTCTGGCTCGCCCGTCACCTCTATGGGGTCGAGCACCACCGTGGAGGGCACCAGCACCTGGTTGACGCGCAGCGTATCGCCGGCCGAGAGGAGCACGTTGACCCGGGCGGGGAGGTAGCCGACAATCCGGAAGATGGCCTGATGATTCCCGGCGGGGAGGCCTGCAAGGGAATACCGCCCAGCGTCGTTGGTCACGGTGGCGTGCGCGGTCCCGTTGAGGAGCACCTCGACGCCGGGCAGCGGGCGGCCAGTGGAGTCATCGCGGACGATGCCGATCATGGTGGTTTGGGCAGGGAGAACTGCTGGGGCAGCCGCGGTGGCGGTGGCCCCTCCCAATGTCGCGAGCAACAGCCAGTGCGAGCGGAGTTGGTGGATCAAGGCGCCCTCCGCGTCCACAGCACCACGGCACCACACTGACCTGTGGAGCCCCCAAATTCAACCGGGATCCCGGCCGCGCTCCGGTACACTTCAATCGCTGCGAGGTGATTCACCGACATGAGCCGTCGTAGATCAGGGATGAGCTCGACTTGGAGAGAATCGAGCTGGTCGGTCTTGCCACCTGCAAAGATTCGCGTCCCGTCGAGGTAGATCGACATGATGCAGTTCAGAAAGCCATGACTGTTGCGAGAATTGGAATTCATCGCCCACATTGGCCCGTTGAATCCAAACTGTGAGATCGTGACCCCACCTTTGCGTCGGAGGACATCCGTCACCTTGAGATGCTCCATCTCACGCAATTCTTCCGGTGTGTAGAACCTGCCGAACCCCATCTTCATCCGCTCGTGGAACCCCCGACCAGCCAACCCGACATCCGGCTCGCCCGTCACCTCGATGGGGTCGAGCACCACCGTGGAGGGCACCAGCACCTGGTTGACACGAAGCGTATCGCCGGCCGAGAGGAGCACCGTGACCCGAGCGGGGAGATAACCGACGATGCGGAAGATGGCCTGATGGTTGCCCGCGGGGAGGTCTGCAAGAGTGTAGCGTCCGGCGGCGTTGGTTACGGTGGCGTGCGGGGTCCGGCTGAGTAGCACCTCCACGCCCGGCAGCGGCCGCCCGGTGGAATCGTCGCGGACGATGCCGATCATGACGGACTGACCGGCGAGGGGAGTGACCGCCACGCAGGTCAGCATGAGGGCGACCGCGGCAGCAGGGCAGCAGGAGCGCATCACTACCTCCCAGGATCTCCAGGAGAGTCTACCGCGCGGGCTGAGCCGGGGCAAGTATCCGGAGTACGGATCCTGAAGGTACCCTCCCCAGGCCGACCGCACTATCCTTGGAAAAGGGGGCCGCCCGGGCCCCCCGGACTCCGTGTCCACCCGCTCAACCGCGTACCCGCCAACCCGCCCAACTACCCATGCGCCTACTTCTCGCTTCTCGCTTCGCCCTTCTCGCTGCCACCCTCTCGCTTCTTGCTGTCCCGCTCGCCGCCCAGCAGGCGCAGCTCCCCACCGCCGATCCAGTGATCCAGCGGATGTGGCAGGAGGGAATGACCGACCGCTCACAGGTCTATCGCCTCGCCCAGGTCCTGACTGATTCGATTGGCCCGCGCCTTACCAGCTCACCCGGCTTCAACCGCGCCGTGGAGTGGTCGCTGGCCAAGCTGGGGGAGTGGGGCGTCACTGCCCGCCGAGAACAGTACGGCACCTGGATGGCCTGGGACCGCGGGCACACCCACTTGGACTTGATCACCCCGCGGAAACGCACCCTCGAAGGCCGGATCCTGGCCTGGAGCGAGGGCACCAGCGGTCAGGCGGTCGAGGGAGATGTGGTGATCCCGCCGAGCTTTGGCTCCCCCGAGGACGCCCGCACCTGGCTGGGTACGGTGCGCGGCAAGTTTGTGGCGGTCTCCTTCCCGGAGCCAACTTGCCGTCCCGATGACAACTGGGAGCGGCTGGCCACGCCGGAGTCGTTCGAGCGCATGCGCGCCGAGCGGGATGCGGCGCGCCAGGCGTGGAACGCCGGGTTGCAGGCGGCGGGTGGCGCGCGCGGACTGGCCGCGGCAGCCGAGCTCTCCGGTGCCGCCGGCGTCCTGACCTCCACCTGGCCCAACGCCTTCGGCGTCACCCGCGTCTTTGCCTCCTGGACCGACCGGATTCCCTCGCTCGACCTGAGCTGCGAAGACTACGGCCTGGTGGCTCGGCTGGCGCACCACGACCAGGGCCCGCGCATCCGCCTCAGCGCGGAGTCCGCATTTCTTGGTGAACAGCCTGCCTACAATGTCATCGGAGAGATTCGCGGCACCGAGAAGCCGAACGAGTACGTGGTCCTCTCGGCCCACCTCGACAGCTGGGACGGTGCCTCCGGCGCCACCGACAACGGCACCGGCAGCGTCATGATGCTGGAAGCCATGCGTATCCTGAAGGCGGCGTACCCCAACCCGAAGCGCACCATCATCATGGGGCTCTGGGGTGGCGAAGAGAGCGGCCTGATCGGCTCAGGGGCGTTCGCCGCCGACCACCCGGAGGTGATCCGCGGCCTGCAGGCGGCCTTCAATCAGGACAACGGCACCTGGCGGGTGGATTACATCCGCATGATGGGCTACACCGAGGCGGGGGCGCACTTCGGCCGCTGGTTCGGCAAGCTGCCGCGGCAGATTACCCAGCACATCGAGCTCGACATCCCCGGCGAGCCGGAGCGCGGGGGCAGCGACCATATGTCATTCATCTGCCATGGCGCGCCCGGCTTCCGCCTGCAGTCCAACTATCCCGACTACCGGCAGAACACCTGGCACACCAGCCGGGACACCTTCGACAAGATCATCTTCGATGACCTGCGCAACAACGCCACCCTCGCCGCCATGCTGGCCTATCAGGCGTCGGAAGACCCGGAGCTCATCCCGCGCACCCAGCGCGTGCTGCCCCCGGGCCCGTCGGGCCAGCCGCAGAACTGGCCGGGATGCGGGAATGTGCGGCGGAGCTCGGGGATGGTGCGACCGTAGGGGCGAGGCAGGCCTCGCCCCTACGGGTTACCGGGCAGCCTCAACGACAATCTCCCGCCACTTCCCACGCCGGAACCGGACCACCGACAGCAGCGCGCGCGTCATGTGCCCCAGCACGATCGCGGTCCAGATGTCGGTGGCCTGGAGGCCGCGGGTGGCCTGGAGGACGGAGCAGATCCCGATCGGGACCACAATCTGGGAGATGATGGAGATGTACAGCGGGCCTTTGGTATCGCCGGTGCCCTGGAGTCCGCCGGTATAGGTAAGCGCCACGCTCACGAAGAAGCCCGACACGCTGAGGAAGCCGAGCAACTGCACGCCGATGGCCACCACGGCGGGGTCATCCATCCCGAAGGCGCCCAGCAGCACCCGCGGAATCGTGACGAACATCAATCCCACCGTCGCCGCGATACCGAGCCCCAGGCGGGACGCGGTTTGCACCGCTGCCGCGGTCCGTTCCGGTTTCCCGGCGCCCAGGTTCTGTCCCGCCACCGCGGCCGCGGCGCCCATCAACCCCACCGACGTCCAGGTAATCAGCGAGAACAGCTCGGTATACCCCACCGCATACGCCGCCTGCGCCTCGGCGCTCTCCGGCAGTGAACCGATGAAGCGCAGCAGGAAGACGCCGGCCAGGTTCATCGCCACTCCCTGGAACCCTGCCGGCAGGCCGAACTTGAAGAGCTGGCGGATGATCGTCCAGTCGGGCTTCCAGTTCATGCCGCGATGCCACTGCACCACCGCGTTGCCCGAGAGGAGCAGGCGCATGCCAACCCCGCTCATGATCAGGCCGGCGAGCATGGTGCCCAGCGCGGCACCCGCCACGCCGAGTGCCGGGATCGGCCCCAGGCCACGAATCAGGATGACGTTGAAGATGACGTTGAGAATCGTCATCCCCACGCCGAGCCGCAGCGGCGTCTTGGCGTCGCCGGCGGCGCGAAGAGCGCCGCCGAGCATGAAGAAGAGCAGCATGCCGAAGCTGCCCACGAACATGATCCGGAGATACGGCAGCGCCGCCACCTGCACCTCGGGCGCCGCGTTGACCAGCGACAGCATGCCGGGCGCCAGGAACCACCCCACCGGCGCCAGCACACCGAATGACAGGCCAACCGAGGTCAGGAATGCCTGGTAGACGCTGCGGTTGACGCTATCGTGGTCGTTGGCGCCGGTGAAGCGCGCCACCAGGACACCCATCCCGGTGTACAGCGACATCACAAAGGTGATGACCACCAGGAAGATCTGGATCGAGACACCGATCGCGGCATTGCCGGTGTAGCCCACGAAGTGGCCCACCATGGCGTGGTCCACCACCCCCTGCAGCCCGCCGATCAGGTTGGCGAGGACGGTGGGCCAGGCCAGCTTCCAGACGGCGCCGAGGATCGGGCCCTCGACAATGGAGCGATCGAATGCCTTGGCGGCGCGCGGGGGGGGGGCGGACATGGCCGTGGAGGATCGCCCCACGCGCACCGTTTCGCTAGGGGCTGCCCTGTTGACGCGCCGCCAGCGCGGGTAGAATTGCGGCATCCCATCGCTCCCGAGGTAATTGCCATGGCTGGCTGGTCCGCCGCCCGCATCTCGATCCTGGCCCTGGTGCTCGCCGCCTGCGGGTCGGGGGTACCTGCCCTGCGCGACATCGATGTCGAACCCGACATCCCCCCCGGTGGCGCACCGGTCGCCCCGACCGGCCCCGGCAACCTCCAGGTGGCCCTGGAAGGGGTGACCGGACCGGCCCGCCTCCGCCTGACACCCGGCCACTACATCCTCCAACCCGCAGCGTACACCGACCCGACCTGTGGCAACTGCGAGGACCCCGCCACGCCGGTGCCCGCCACCCTGGGGCTCCGGCTCTCCGGCACGCGGCTGGAGGTGATCGGCGCCGGTGCAGACAGCGTCTTCATCCACACCAACGCCGGCTACGGGCTCCTCATCGAGGACTGCGCCGGCTGTGTGGTGCGCGGGGTAACGATCACCGGTGGCGTGCGGGATCCGGACGGCCAGGCCACCAACGGCGCCATCGTCATCCGCCGCTCCACCGCACGCATCGATGGCTGTCACATTCGCGACAACCTCGGCGACTCCGCCACCGTGGCGCAGACCATCGTGGGGATTGCCGGCGTGGTCGGGCGCGAAGGCTCCGACTTTACCCTGACCGGCTGCCGCATCGAGCGGAACTCCTGGGACGGCGTGGCGCTCTATCGGGGCGCGCTCGCCCAGATCCACGACAATCTCGTGGATGGCGTGGACAAGGCCTCCGGCGCCCGGATGACCGGCGGCCGGGGCGTGGGCATCGGCCTGACGTGGGATGCGCAAGCCGAGATTTCGGGCAACCTCGTCACCCGCTATTGGAAGGGAATCGGGGTGTTCGTGAACGCGCAGGCGACGGTGCGCCACAACGTGGTGGAGGACATCCTGACCTGGGGCATTGCCTACTGGGGGGCGGGCCAGGGACAGGCGGCCGCGCGGGTGCACGAGAACGCCATATCTCAGACGGGGGCGTGCGGGGCGATGATCTCACGCGAAACGGGCGGCGAGGCGCCGCCCGGGTTCTTCCGCGCCAATGCCATCGTGGAGACCGGCCAGAACGAGCGCTACGACTCGGGGGAGCCGTACTGTCCGCAGCGCCCGATTGCGCGAGCGCAGGTGCCGGATGGGTTCTTCATCACCGACAACCTGCTCCTCAACAACCGCCAGCCGACCGATGCGTGGCCGCTGGAGGTGGAGCTGGACGAGGCCGGCTTCCGCGCGGCCCTCGCCCCGCTGGTGCAGAGCCTCCGTGAGCGGCCGATGGTGCGGGGGTCGGCGTTCCTGCAGCGGTTCAGCGGACGCTAGACAGGCACAGCGAGAAGTGGGAAGCAAGAAGTGAGAAGTTGCTTCATCGCTTCTCCCTTCTCGCTTCTCCCTCCTACCTCCCCTCCCCCACGAGCCTGAGCAGTTCCACCACCGCCGCCTCGAGCTGCTGGTCCTGCCCCCGGCTGGCGGGCAGGAACTCGTTCATCACCCGGATGTCGGGGGCGGTCTCCCAGTTCTCCAGGTAGCGCCCCGTCGTCACGTCCTTGACGCCAAGCCCCGGCGCGCCCCAGCGCACTCCACCCTCGATCGTATCCCACCCGGCAAAGGTGCAAGTGCCCGGCACCGGCATGCCGATCAACGGCCCGATACCAAGCTCCTTGTAGGCCCAAGCATAGCAGTGCCCGTCACTGTAGTTGGCCTCGTTCACCAGCGACACGCTGGGCTTGGTCCACCGGAAGTTCGGCTCGAAACCACTGCTGCGGGTGTCGGTGGTGTAGTCGAAGAACGCCTTGCCCGAGAGGAACATGGCCAGGTCGGCCACCAGATCGCCTCCGCCGTTGAAGCGCGTGTCCACGACGATCCCTTCCTTGGTGATGTGCCGTCCCATCACCTCCTCAATTGTGGTGCGATAGGCCCCGTCATTCATCCCCGGAATGTGCACGTACCCCAACCGGCCGTTGCTGAGCCGCTCCACCTCGGCCCGGTTCCGCTCCACCCAGCGGGTGTACAGCAGCTGGCTTTCCTGCCCGCTGGTCACCGGTCGCACAACCAGGTCACGGCGCGTGTTGCCCGCCACCAACCTCAGCAGCACGTTCTGGCCGGCCTTTCGGTTCAGGAGTTCCGCCAGGTCGCGGTCGGCCGCGATCACCTCGCCATCCACCGCCTCGAGGATCGTGCCCGCGGTCACGTTCATGCCCGCCTTGTCCAGCGGGCCGCCCTTGATGACCTCGGCGATCCGGGCTCCCGCACCGCGATGTGCCTGGTCCAGGATCACGCCGAGCGAGGCGGTGGCATCGTCGGTCGGCTCGGACGAACTGTAGGTGGAGCCGCTGTGCGACACGTTCAGCTCGCCCAGCATCTCCGCCAGCATCTCCGCGAACTCGAAGTTGTTGCCGATGTGCGGGAGGTACTTCTCGTACACCGGACGGAGCGCTGCCCAATCCACCCCGTGGAAACTCCTGGTATAGTAGGTGTCGCGCACCCGGCGCCAGACATGATCAAAGGCCGCCGCCCGCTCCGCCTGGGTGTCCGCCTGCATCTCGCTGCGGATGCTGATGGTCTCGCGGCGCGAGGTGGCCGGGTCGATCTTGGAGAGCGCCCCATCGGCCAGCAGAAAGATGTTCTTCTGGTCCTTGTCCCAGGCCAGGCTGCCGCTGTTGGCATTCAGGGCGATGAGCTGCCGGGTCTCCCGGCTGCGGATGGTGGTGCTCCAGAGGTTCAGGCCTCGCTCGAACCGGGTCAGGTAGTAGAGCGTCTCGCCGTCCTTACTGACCAGGGCATCGCCCATCGAGGAGGAATGAATCGTCAGCCGCGCCGTGCGATCTGCTGCGCCGTCCAATTCCAGGGCTACCCCGGAGGCCGCCGCCGCCTTGACGCTGTCGGGCTTGGCCTTGGCGGCGCTGTCCTCCGCCTCCTTGACCAGCGCGAACTCCTCCCGGCTCAGGTTGAACCGGTCCCACGCCGCTTGGGTCAGGAACATCGCGTAGGCGTCCGTCTGCGATCCGCCGGTCTGGGCCACGGCCTTGAGTCCGTGGCGGTTGCTGAACCAGAGCATCGCCTGACCACCCATGATCCAGGTGGCCCCGCGATCGGCAAAGCCGCTCTGCGTCAGGTTGATGGGCTGCCCACTACCGTCGGCGCGCACCAGCCCGACCTCACCCGGTGCCACGCCTGGCACCGAGAGGTTGAACAGGATCCACTTGCCATCCGGGCTCCAGGCGAAATGCTGGGTCGGTCCGGTGCCCCAGATGTGCCGGTCGGTCAACAGCGTGCGGGTCTGCCGCGTGGCGATGGTGTGGACCCGGAGCGTGGTGCGGTTTTCCAGATAGGCGATCTCGGTGCCATCGGGTGAGTAACGCGCGCCTGAGTTCTGCTCGTTGTTGGCGATCAGCGGCGTTTCGGTGATCAGCGTCGAGGCGTAGAAGTACGGCTCGCTGTCGCGGGTCCGGCGGGCCTCGTACACCGCCCACCGGCCGCCCCGCGGCGACGAGTAGAGCAGCGCCTTGCCATCGGGGCTGAAGCTGACGCCCGTCTCGGCATCGGGGGTGGCGGTGATCCGCTTGGTGGCGGTGCCCTCCACGCTGGTCACGAACACGTCGCCACGGAAGATGAACGCCACTTCCTTGCCATTGGGCGAGACGGCCAGCTGCCCCACGCCGCCGGTCACCGCCACCACTCGCTCGTTGTTGGACTTGGCATCCGCGGTGATGGCGACGGTTACCCGCTGCGGCTGGGCGCCCGGGGCCATCGTGTAGATCTGGCCGTCATGGCCGAACGCCAGGGTGCCGTTGTCCGCACGGCTCAGGAACCGCACCGGGATGCCGCTGAACCGGGTCAACTGCGCGTCGCCGGTGCCATCCAGGTTCAGCCGGTGCACGTTGAAGGTGCCGCTCTGCTCGCTCAGGTAATAGAAGGCGCGGTCGTCCGCCGCCAGCACCGGGTTCCGGTCCTCGCCGTTGAACGTGGTGACCTGGCGGTGCGTGCCGGCCTGCCGGTCGTAGACCCAGATGTCGCGGGTGATGGCGGACGTGTGGTGCTTTCGCCAGGGATTCTCGCGCCCCTTGTGGTCCTGGTACAGGATGTAACGCCCGTCCCGACTGACCGACACCTCCTCGGCGGGTGAGGTCAGGAGTTGCTCGGGCCGACCCCCCGTGACAGCCACCTGGTAGAGCTCCGGTTGCGACCCGATCGGATAGAGGCGGTTGGTGGCCGCATCCATGCGTGCGGCCCCGAAGATTACCTGCCGGTTGTCGTGGCTGAAGCTGTACGGGTACTCGTGTGCGGAATGATGAGTCAGGCGCCGGGCGGTGCCGCCGGTGGCGGGGATGACGAAGATATCGAAGTTGCCGTGCCGGTCGCTGGCGAACGCGATCTGCTGCCCGTCGCGACTCCAGGCCGGCATGAAGTCGTGAGCGGGGTGCGTCGTCAGCGGCGTCGCCGCGCCACCCGCAGCCGGCACCCGGTAGAGATCGCCCTGATAGGTGAAGACGATCGTCTGGCCGTCTGGGGAGATGGCGGGGTAGCGCATCCACGAGGCGGCGGGCTGGGCAAAGGTTGGGGTGGCGGCGGAGAAGGCCGCAAGGGTCAGCAGCGTCAGGATTGTGCGCGGGCGCATGGCGTTGGGCCTGGGAAGGGAATCGGAGGGTAGCCGCAGGAAACGCTGGATGATATGCTCCTGAGCTTTCGGCGGCTAGGGCGGGAAGGTGTAGCCAGGGTAGTCATCCCTCCCCCTCCCGTTCTCTCTTCCCTTGCCCCTTCTCGCTTCTCCCTTCTCGCTTCTCCCTGCCTACCCCGCCGTCACCTCGTCGTACGCACAGGTCAGTGCATCGCGCGCGCTGGGGTTCCCGAACCGCCCCCAGGCGGCAAAGCCCGACAATGGTTCACGCATGGCCAGGATCTCCTCGCGCGAGCGGCCGGCCCGGATCTGGGTCTGGACGAACTCGAGCACCGCGCCGAGATAGTCGTGGAAGCGCATCAGGTCGGCCCGCGTGCCGGTCACCGGCAGGCCGGTGTTGGCGTGGCCGAAGATATAGACCGTGTCGGCGGCATGATCAGTCAGGGTGCGGTCGAGCACCGTCATCCAGTTGCGCATCAGTGCGCCCGCCGCCCGGTCCACCACCGGGTGGCGCCCGTGGAACATCAGGTCGCCCATGTGGGCCACATTGGCTTGCTCGAAGGTGATCACCGCGTCGCCACTGGTGTGGGCTCGGCCATAGTGTCGGGCCACCACCCGCTCGTCGCCCACATCGGCAGACCAGCTGTCAGTGAAGGTGGTGTCCGGAAATAGCTGGTCGGCGGGGGGCTGAGCGCCGGGGGGCTGCCGCATATGCTCCGCCGCCGTGACGTGCGCCACCACTTTCCGCGCCGAGCCACGGAACGACAGGTTGCCGCCGCTGTGATCGCCGTGGTGGTGGGTGTTGATCAGGGCGTCCACCGGCCGGTTCCCCGAACGCTCATTCAGCCCCTGCAGACACGCCGTGGCCTCGGCGGGGAACTGGCTGTCCACCACTACCACCGCGTCGGGGTTCACCAGCCAGCCGATGGTGCCGCCGCGCATGGTAAAGAACCCGACATTTCGGCGGATCGGCGTGAAGGTGGCGCGCGCGGCCTGGGCCTGCCAGGCCAGCAGGCGTGACGGGCGGGCGAGGGATGCGGCGAGCGCGGCCGCGGCGGTGGTGGCAAGGAAGTCACGGCGGGTGGATGCCATCGGGAACTCCAGGTTGTCGAGGACGCGGCCGGCACGGGGAGCTGTGGCGGCCAGTGCTGCTGGTAAGAGGATACCGCCGCCGGCGCGGTGACGGAACTGCAGTGGGGTGGATGGGCAGGTGGTGAGTGCCGCACAGACCACGGACGAGGGAATGCGCGAACCGGATCGGGGGACGCCCACCCCTGAACGACCCGGGGACCCCAACCTCGGTGTCCCCGGCCGCACCGTTCGATTTCGAGGGAGGATCAGGGCGTGGTTGCTGCGGGAGGCGCGGGCGGCGGCATGTACGGTGCGCTCATTCCATTCGACTCGCGCCACTGACCGTCGCTGTCCCTCACGAACACGCTCAACCAGGCCCCGCGGTCCGGGCCCATCCCAGCCGGCGCTCCCATCGCGCTCCAGGTCCCGCCGGCCACAGCGGCATCGGCGCTGAGCCAGCGCAGGAAGTCCGTGGTGGCGGTCACCGTCATGGCCACGTCAGCCGGCATCATCGCCATCTCCTCGGCCACCATTTCCTGGACCCCGGCCCGGCCAGAGATCCGGCGGCCGTCCGGAGCGACCGATTCATAGTCCTCCGTGACAATTGCGGCCAGCGCCGCAGCGTCCCTGGCCGTATAGGCGTTCGCGTAGGCTGTCACCTGCGCCCGGATCGCCGCCTCGTCCTCGGCGGTCCCGCTCATTGCCGGGGGCTCGGTTTGCGCACACGCCGCCAAGGCCACCAATCCTGCCGTACCGATTACCACCCGCGCCAACCTGAACATCGCAGACCTCCGTGGAATGAAGGGGTACATCAGCTTGGATCTCCCCCACCCGGCCCCGGCAATTGGCCACCACCCCAGCCGCCTGCCCCGACCGTCGCAACCGTTCCCCCCGCCGTAGCGGGGAGGGAACGGGAACGGTCTGGGGACGTTGGCAATTGCGCCCAGGCAGCCACCTGTGAAAAACGGGCGAGGGATCGGATTCAAAGATAGGGTCACGTCAGAATCCCGCCAGACCCCGGCGCGTCTCATGCCGTATTCATCATCCCTTCAGAGCCCAATTGTTTCCTGGCTGCGCCCGACCGGCGTTCATCGTGCCACCACGACCTGCGGCACGCTGAGCTACATCGCCATCGAGGTGGGATTCGCATGGCGGTTCTGAGACTCCGGTGGGGGCGTGCGGCGGTAGAGACAGCCTGTGAGGGCGTCTCTACCGGCCCACCACGCCTGCGGGGGTACGGCTCACGTCCCCCCTTCGATGTCCACTTCGGGGTCGAAGGAGTTTGGGCCCCAGGAGACCCCCTCGACATTGATGAAATACTCGATCGTATAGGGGAGGTGGATCTCCAGTGTCTGGCCACTCTCCAGGCTACCCGGATCGAAGGAGAGTGTGGCCTGGGCCCGATTGGAGTCCGACGAAGCCGAGGTGATCCCGTTCAATGCCGTCTGCGCAGCGGTCAGGAAGGCGGCCTTCTGTGCCTCTGTCCAGCCGCCCGGAAAGGCCACTTCACCCTCGGTCAACGGCTTGAAGGTCACTGGATTGACATTGCCCCAGCCATTCTCATCGCGGGCAAACCAGAGCTGGGCTGAGGCCGGCGCCCCCCGCTTGAGCACGAGGTTGTAGGTGATCGTCCAGACGCCCTGGCCCAATTGGATCTTGAGCTTGTCCGGATTGGCGTCGGCGCTCTTCGCTGACCACGCTCCCGATTGGGAGTCCTGTCGAATTTCGATCGTGACGGTGATGGCGCGGGACGGCATCCAGACCTCCAGTGGTGGTGAGTGCTCGCGGGTCCCGGAATGGGGCCCGCGTCAGTACGTCACGCCCAGCTCGCGCAACCGCTGGACAAACCCTGTCTCCCGAAAACGGGTGCTGCGCAGCCGGGTGAGCAGCAGGTCGGCGCCGGCGCGATCGCCCAGCGCCAGACGCGCCTCGATCAGGGCAGCGAGGACGGCGGGTTCCCCGCCTCGCTCCAAGGTCGGGGCCGCCCGATCGGCGATCATCTTCCAACGTGCCTGCGCCTCGCCCGAGCGTCCCAGCAGGGCGAATGCGCGCCCCTCGATCACCAGCCCCAGGAGACGGTTCCGCGCCATGTTTCGGGCATCGCCGCCGGCCGATCCGTCGGCCAGCAGGGTCAGGGCGGCACTGGCCGACGCGAGCGCGCGCTCGGCTTCCCCTTGCCGCAGCAGCAGTCGCCCTTCGACGATTCGGGTTTGGGCCAGGTCGCTGCGGTCCTGGGCTCGGGTGTCGCTTGCCACCAGCGCCTCCATCGCGGCCACGGCGGAATCCACCAGCGGGCGTGCCGCGGCGGGCATCCCGCGCCCCACCAGGATGTCGGCCTGCCGCATCCGGCCAATCGCCTCACTGCGGCGCCAGTCCCGGTTGACTGGATCACCACGACGCATCTCGGTGAGGAGGGAGTCCAGCTCCTTGAGATGGCCCCACGCCGAATCGGGTTCGCCGAGGTAGGACAGCACGGTAGAGCGCGAGATGAGACTGTTGAGGTAGGTGTTCCGCCAGGTGGCGTTGGTCGGATCCAGTCCGAGCAGTTCCCGTTTGATCGCGAGGTCGGCATCGAGCGCCTGCCGCGCGCCGACCAGGTCACCGGAGAGGATTTGTGCCTCGCCCAGGTTGTAGTACGCCCGGGCCACGTCGTATCGGAGGCGACGGTCCTCAGGCGCTCCGGCGAGGACCTGTTCCTTCACCTCCATCGCCCGGCGGAACTCCACCGTCGCCGCCGCCGCCCGGTCGCGGAACAGTTCCACCGCACCCAGATTGGTGTGGCTGTAACCCAGTTCCTGGAGCCAGGTGCCGCTGCTCGGGTCGTGGGCCACCAGTGCCAGCGAGATGTCCCGGTACGCCCCGAAATGCTCGGCCGCCTCCTCGTAGCGGGCCTGTCGGAGATACCCGGAGCCGACCCAGAACTCGCTCTGTCCGAGCGCAAACTGGCGGTCCGGATCCTCGGGGGCCCGGTCGCGCAGCGCCCGCGCCAGCCGCAGCGATTCCTCGAACGCCCGGGTCGCCGCGACCAGGTTGCCCTGGCGCATCCGCACGCTGCCGATGTTGTAGAGCATCCTCGACCGGCTGCCGACCTCGTCATCGCTGAACTGGGAGGGGTCCACTTCGGCGAAGTAGGCGACGGCGCGCTCGCCGACGTCGTCGAGAATTTCCAGGCGGCCCACCGGTTCCAGCTTCTCCCAGAGATCGCCCAGCATGAAATCGATGAGCCCTTCCGCCTGGGTCCGGCGGACCACGGCCTCATCGCGGGCCTCGGCCACACGGCGAGCCTGCACCGCCTGCAGCACGATGCCCCCAAGCATCAGCGCGACAATCACCACGGTGGAGGCCACCCCCACCGCGTGCCGGCGGACAAACTTCCGCATCCGGTAGGTGGTGGTGGGTGCCCGGGCCAGGACCGGCTCGTTGGCCAGCGCGCGTTCGAGGTCCAGGGCGATCGCGTTGGCCGTTTCGTAGCGACGGTCGCGCTCCTTCTCGAGCGCCTTCATCACGATCCAGTCGAGGTCGCCGCGCAGGGCACGGACCAACCCCGCCGGGTCGCTGTTCCGTCGGGCGGCCATCTCCGACGCGGCAACGCCCAGGCGACTGATCCGCTGGCCGGGGGTCGGGGGTTCGCGCACCTGCACCGCGGCGAAGGCGGCGATGCCACGATAGGCGGTGTCATCGAATGGCAGGTTGCCGGTGAAGAGCTCATACAGCACGACGCCGAGCGAGTAGACATCGCTCCGGGTGTCGATGTCCATCCCAGGCTCCATCTGCTCCGGGCTCATGTAGGCCGGTGTGCCGATCATCTCGTCCGCCATGGTCAGGCGGGCAACGTCGGCGCCGGCCTCGACGGCCCGGGCGATGCCAAAATCGATCACCTTGGCCAGCGGCTCGCCGTCGGTGTCGGTGACCAGGATATTGGAGGGCTTGAGGTCGCGGTGGATCACGCCCTTCTGGTGGGCGTGCTGCACGGCGCGACAGACCTGGGCGAAGAGCTGGATACGGTCGGCCAGCCCCAGACGATGAGCGTCGCAATAATCGAGGAGGGGGACCCCGCGGACCAGCTCCATGACGAAGTACGGGTGTCCCTCCGCCGTGACCCCTCCGTCGTACACCCGCGCGATGGAGGGATGCTCCATGACGGCGAGCGCCTGCCGTTCAGATTCGAAGCGGCGGACGACGATGTCGGAGGCGATGCCCGCACGAATCAGCTTGAGGGCCACCTCGCGGCGGACCGGTTCAAGCTGTTCGGCCCGATACACCACGCCCATACCACCTTCACCCAGCACCTCGAGGAGCCGGTAGGGGCCGATCTGCTCGTTGCCATCGTTCACAGGAACCCACCGCAGGAGAAACGCTGAAGGTACCGTCCAATCGGGGTTTCGATAAGAGGGGGCAGGGGCCACAAGCGGCGGCGACCAGACCTGACACCCATCCCCCACGCAAAACGCCCCTCGCAGCGCGGGGGGACGCGTAGGGGCGCGCCTCAGGCGCGCCCAATGGCCAGGGAGGGAATTGATCCGGAGCCGCCGTCAGGCGGATGCCGCAATGGCGGGGATGATCGAGGAATCACGCGTAGGGGCGCGCCTCAGGCGCGCCCAATGGCTAGGGAGGGAATTGAACCCCCGACACGCGGATTTTCAGTCCGCTGCTCTACCAACTGAGCTACCTAGCCCGGGGCAGACAATATAAGCCCGCTCCGGAGGCCCCGGTAGCCGAGCCCCGACACCCCCCGGTTCCTGTTCCCTGCTCACTGCTCACCGCTTACTGCTCACTGCCCCTGTTCCCTGTTCCCTGTTCCCTGTTCCCTGTTCCCCGTTCCCCGTTCCCCGTTCCCTGTTCCCTGTTCCCCGTTCCCCGCTAACTTCCCCCCATGCCCCACCCTGCCACCCTCACCGTCCTCGACCACCCGCTGATCCGGCACAAGGTCACCCTGCTGCGCGACAAGGCCACACCCACCAAGGAGTTCAAGCAGCTGGTGGCCGAGATCGCCATGCTGATGACCTACGAGGCCACCCGCGACCTGCCCCTCCGGGAGGTCCAGGTCGAGACCCCCCTCGAGACCACCACCGGCTACCGCGTGGCCGGCAAGAAGCTGGTTCTCGTCCCGATCCTCCGCGCCGGCCTCGGCATGGTGGACGCCATCAGCACCTTGATCCCCTCGGCGCGCGTGGGCCACATCGGCCTCTATCGCGACCACGAAACGCTCCGGCCGGTCAACTACTATTTCAAGATCCCCGCCGGCGAACCCGACCGGCTCTTTCTGATCCTCGACCCGATGCTGGCCACCGGCGGCTCTGCGGCGGACGCCGTGGACGAGCTCAAGCGCGCCGGCGTCACCCGGATCAAGTTCCTCTGTCTCGTCGCCGCCCCCGAGGGCGCCCGCGTCATGGCCGAGCGACACCCCGACGTCCAGATCTTTGCGGCGGCGCTCGACCGGCAGCTCAACGACCACGGCTATATCCTCCCTGGGCTGGGAGATGCCGGGGATCGGCTGTTTGGTACGAGGTAGAAGGGAGAAGCGAGAAGGGAGAAGCGGCACTCAGGAGGAGGCGTGGCCTCCCGACGCGTTGCCCGAGCTCCCTTCGACTTCTCCCTTCTCCCTTCTTCCTTCTCGCTCACGGAGCATGGCATGTCCGGAACCCTGACTTTCCACGGTGGCGCAGGACGGGTCACCGGTTCGATGCACCTCCTCGAAACGGCCGGCGCCCGCATCCTGCTCGACAGCGGGCTCTTCCAGGGCCGCCGCGCCGAGTCGAATGCGCTCAATGCCAAGCTGCCGTTCGACCCGCGCCGCGTGGATGCGGTCATCCTGAGTCACGCTCACATCGACCACAGCGGTCGCCTGCCGCTGCTGGTGCGCCATGGCTTTCACGGCCCGATCTGGGCCACCCCGGCCACCCGCGATCTCTGCGCCGTGATGCTCCCGGATTCGGCCGGCATCCAGGAAAGCGACGTCAGGTTCCTCCGGCGGCACGGCAAGGAGGCCGCCGAACCGTTGTATAACCTCGCCGACGCACTCGCGGTGCAAGACCTGATGCTCGGCATTCCCTACCGCCGCATCCAGCACGTCCGCAAGCACCTCGCGTTCGAGTTCACCGACGCCGGCCACATTCTCGGCTCCGCGTCGGTGGACCTCCGGCTGACCGAGGGCGGCGGCGTCCACCGCCTGGTCTTCTCCGGCGACATCGGCCGTAACGGCTTGCCTATCATCCGCGATCCCGACCCGCCGACCGGCCCGGTGGACACCCTCATCATCGAGTCCACCTATGCCAATCGCGAACACGGCGCGGTGCACGATGCCGAGCAGCAGCTCGCCGCGCTGGTGAAAAAGGTGGCCGGGCGCGGCGGCAAGCTGCTGATTCCCGCGTTCGCCGTCGGGCGCACCCAGGAGATCGTCTTTTCGCTGCACCAGCTCTGGCGCGCCGGCGAGATTCCCGGCATCTCGATCTATGTGGATTCGCCGCTGGCCGTGGATGCGACCGCTGTCTTCCGGATGCACCCGGAGGTCTTTGACCGTCGCGAGACGCTCATGGAGAACCCCGGCGGCATCCTGGACTTTCCGCTGGTCAAGTACACGCGCGATGTCCAGGAATCCAAGGCGCTCAACACCCTGGAGGGGCCGGCGATCATCATCTCCGCCTCGGGCATGGTCGAGGCGGGCCGCATCCTGCATCATGTCCGCAACCATGGCACCGATCACCGCAACGTCATCCTCTTCATCGGCTTCCAGGCGGAGCACACCCTGGGCCGGCGGATCCAGGAGGGGCGCAGTCCGGTGAAGATCCTGGGCGAGGAGTACCAGCTCAAGGCCGAGATCGCGACGATCAGCGGCTACTCGGCCCACGCCGACCAGCACGAGCTGCGCGCCTGGATCCGGAAGTTGGGTGGCCCCATCAAACGTGCCTTCTGTGTGCACGGCGAGCCCGAACAGCTCGAGGCGATGGCCCAGCTCCTGCGCGACGAGGGGGTCGGCGACGTCGTGGTGCCCGGACACGGGGACGCGTTCGACCTGTGACCCGTCCGGCGGCCCGCTGGCTCGTTCGCCTGCTCGTCGTCGCAGGCCTCACCTACGGTGCGGCATTCACCTGGGTCGTGGCGGCCAGCCGCCAGGACCAGCGCCGGCCGGTGGATGCCATCGTCATCCTCGGAGCGGCTCAATACAGCGGCCGCCCCTCACCAGTGCTGGCCGCCCGGCTGGAGCATGCCCTGGCCCTCTACCGGGAGCGGCTCGCCCCCGTGCTGGTCGTCACCGGCGGCATCGGTCGCGGCGACCGCGAGAGTGAGGCCACTGTCGCCCACCGCTGGCTGGTGAGTCAGGGCGTTCCGCTCGGCGCCGTGGTGGTCCAGCCCGAGGGAAACACGACGGCCGCCTCGATGGCCGCGGTGGCCCGCTGGGCCGCCGACGCCGAGGTCGCCACGCTCCTCCTGGTCAGCGACCCGTTCCATTCCGCCCGCCTCCGGGCCGAGGCCCGCCGCGCCGGACTCACCGCCTGGACCTCACCCACCCGCTCCAGCCCCATCTCGGCCCGCTTCGGATCCGAGCTCCGGTACCTGGCCGCCGAAACCTGGAAGGCGCCCGCGGCGTGGCTGGGGTGGGGGCGGTAGGCGTGCAACCTTCCCCCCACCTCGCTCGTCCAACTGTACATGGGCCTGCGCGGCCCGGCCCAGTGCACCGTCAATCCCGTTCTGGAGAGGTCATGTTGTCAACCAGTCCTTCTCGTCCTCCATCCGCCCATCCACGCATCCGCCTGTCCGCCCTGACCGTCCTGACCGCCCTGACCGCCCTATCCGTCCTGCCTGCTGGCCTGGCGGCCCAGTCAGCTCCGATCCAGGTGCCATATGTCATGGACACACTGCCCAACGGGCTACGGCTGATTGTCCACGAGGACCACTCGGCCCCCGTCGTCACCGTCAACGTCTGGTACCATGTCGGCTCGGGGGACGAGAAGCCCGGCCGCACCGGCTTTGCGCACCTCTTCGAGCACTTGATGTTCATGGGTTCGCAACACGCGCCGTATCCGGAGTTCGACCGGCGGCTCGAGGGCGCCGGGGCCAGCAACAACGGCTCCACCAGCAACGACCGCACCAACTATTTCGAGTGGGGCCCCGTCCATGCCCTGCCACTGATGCTCTGGCTGGAAGCGGACCGGATGGGGTGGATGCTCCCCACCATGGATGAGGCCAAGGTGGACCTGCAGCGCGACGTGGTGAAGAACGAGCGCCGCCAGAGCTATGAGAACCAGCCCTATGGCATGGTGGGTGACCACCTCCCCCGGATGCTTTATCCGAGCGGTCACCCGTACTCCTGGACTGTCATCGGCTCGATGGAGGATCTCTCCGCCGCATCGCTGGAGGACGTCAAGCAGTTTTTCAGGGAGTACTACGCGCCCAACAACGCCGTGCTCGTGGTGGCGGGTGCGGTGCAGGCCGACGAGGTCCGGCAGCTGACCCGGCAGTATTTCGGCGACATCCCCCGCGGCCCGGCGATTGACCGTCCGGCGCCGACGCGCCCAGCCATGACCCGCGACACCGCGCTGGTGCTGGAGGATCGCGTCGGCCTGCCGCGACTGTACTACGCCTTTCCCACCGTCGCCGCCTGGGAGCGGGACGACGCCGCGCTCGCCATCGCGGCCTATGTCCTGACCGGCGCGCGGAATTCGCGCCTGACCCGCCGGCTCGTCTACGACGACCAGCTGGCGAGCGGTGTGAGTGCCTTCCACAATAGCCGCAAGCTGGCCGGTGACTTCCAGGTCACCGCCACCGCGCGGCCTGGTGTGGCCCTGCCCGCCCTCCAGCGGGTGGTGGACGAGGAGCTGCGCCGCCTGGCCGCCGAGGGACCCAGCGAGCGCGAACTTCAGCAGGCACGCAACGCCTTGGAGGCGTCCTTCCTGAACGGCATCGAACGCGTGCAGACCAAGGCCGACCGCCTCAACGGATACTACTTCTCGCTCGGCCAACCCGACGGCTTCCAGCGCGACCTCGATCGCTACCGCGCCGTGACCGCCGACCAGGTCCGCGCCGCCGTGACCCGACACCTGACCGGTCCCCGCGCCACCGTCTCGGTGGTGCCGCAGGGCCGCCCCGAACTTGCCGCGATTGCTCGCGAGGTGACCCCGTGATCCCGCTCCGTTCTGCCACGCTGCGCCCCGCGCGGCGCATCGCCGCCACGGCCTTGATGCTCGCCACCATCGGCGCCGCACCAGCTCTTGCCCAGGTCACCGCCGCGCCCGAGTTGCCGGCGCCACCCGCGCTGACGCTTCCCTCACCGTGGCGCACCACGCTCCCCAACGGCGTCACGGTCATCGGGGTCGAGATGCGCGAGGTCCCGCTGGTGCGCGCCTCCCTGATGATCACTGGCGGCGGACGACTGGACGGCGACCGCCCCGGCATCGCCTCGTTCACCGCCGGCATGCTGGATCAGGGCGCCGGCGGCCGTGATGCCGTTGGCCTGGCGGAGGACGTGGCGTTCCTGGGGGCCTCGCTGAACACCGGCGCCAACTGGGACGCGTTCACCATCAGTCTCAGCGCGCCGCGCCGGACCTTTGCGGAGGCGATGGAGATCCTGGCACGGGTGACGCTGCAGCCCACCTTTGCCAGCGCCGACGTTCAGCGCCAGCGCGATCTCCGCCTGGCCTCGATCATCCAGCAGCGCGACCAGCCAGGGGCGGTCGCCAACCTCGTCTTCAACCGCGAGGTCTACCCAGCCGGCCACCCCTATCACGCACCGCTGAGCGGTGACTCGGCGAGCACCGTGGCGCTCGACTCCGCCGCCGTGCGGAGCTTCTGGACCCGCGCCGCCGACCCCCGCCGCGCCACGTTCATTATCAGCGGTGACATTGCCCAGGCCGAGGCCGTGGCGTTGGCCGCCCGCATGCTGGGCAACTGGAGGGCGCCGGCGAATCCACTCCCGTTGCCGCCGGCCGGCAGCGTTCCCGTACCGCCCGTGACCGGAACCCGCGTTATCCTGGTGGACAAGCCGGGTGCCGCGCAGTCGATCGTCAACATCGGGGCCCCTGGTCCCGAGCGTGCGTCTCCCGACTACCCTGCCATCACGTTGATGAACACCATTCTCGGCGGGTCGTTCTCGGCGCGGTTGATGAACATCCTGCGTGAGCAGAAGGGGTTCACCTATGGGGCAGGCTCGAGCTACTCCTGGCGACCCGTGGCGGGACCGTTCGTGGCCAGCAGCGCGGTGCGCACTGATGTCACCGACAGTTCGCTGGCGATCTTCTTCCAGGAGTTCACGCGCATTCGTGACGAGCCGGTGCCGAGCGCCGAGCTCGAGCGGGCCCGCTCATACGCGGTGCTGGGATCGCTGGGAGATTTTGAGACGACCGGTCAGGTGGCCGGCCAGGTGGCCAACGCGTTGACGTTTGGCATGACGCTGGAGCAGCTACCGGCGGAACTCAACGCGATCCAGCGGCTTACTGCTGCCGATGTGCAGCGTGCCGCGCGGCGCCACCTCGATCCCGACCGATTGACGGTGGTGGTGGTGGGCGACCTGGCGAAGATCCGTGCCGGCATTGAGGCGCTGAACCTGGGGCCGGTCAGCGTGGTGGAGCCCTGAGGGCAGGGGGAACGGGGAACAGGGAACGGGGAACGGGCGCCATTCGGACATCGGAGTCATCCCGGAGCCCGCAGTGCGGGCGAGGGATCTTGCTACCCGGCCACCGCCGACTGGGCAGCCCACCAGCGACGCCGGCAAGATCCCTCGGTCGGACCTGACGGTCCTCACTCGGGATGACATCCCTTACGGCCGCCAATTTCCGGTTCCCCGTTCCCTGTTCCCCGTTCCTTGCTTCCACCTGCCTGCTCCTTTTCCTCTCGCCTCTTACCTCTTACTTCTTGCTTCTCCCTTCTCGCTTCTCGCTTCGACCACCCCGCCCAGGCTTGCCCCGATCCACCCGAGCAGCGGCAGCGCGTAGAGGTACCATCCCGGCTGGCTCCCTGAGGACCCGTCACTCTCCATCGCTGCGGCCGCCAAGCCAAGGACCAGCATGATTGTGCCGACCGCCATGGCGTGCCCCAGCGGTGCCCGCCGCGCCAGGCGCGCGGCGAGCCAGCCACCGAAGATCGCCGCCAGGAGCCCGCAGAACAGGTTCACCGCCAGATAGGGTCCGGTCGGCTCGGGCATCATCCCCGGCCCGGCGGGGGGCAGCATGAGCGCCACGGCGAGGGCGGTGGACAGCACGACGACGATCGTGGCGGCCACAAACCCCGCGAGGACGGCACCGACGCTCCTGAGCATGTCGAGATCTCCGATGGATGGTGGGGGCGCGTTGCGCGGATCCGCAAATGTAGGCGCGCCCCTACATTCCGCGCATGACCCTCCTCTCCTCCCGCCGTGTCCACACCGGCCGCGTCCTCAATCTCGATCTCGATCGTGTCCGCTTCCCCGACGGCTCCGAGGGCACCCTCGAAATGGTGCGCCACCCCGGCGCCGCCGCCGTGGTGCCGTTCCTCGACCCACCCGAATCGGCCGACCCACGCGTCCTCCTGATCCGCCAATTCCGTCACGCCGCCGATGCGTGGCTGTGGGAGGTTCCTGCCGGCACGCGGGATGGCCAGGAATCACTGG
Organism: Gemmatimonadales bacterium; assembly: GCA_046260395.1. Lineage (GTDB taxonomy): Bacteria > Gemmatimonadota > Gemmatimonadetes > Gemmatimonadales > GWC2-71-9 > JAWXBA01. The sequence goes on along the minus strand of JBHEPH010000005.1, from coordinate 21,269 downwards.
CCACCTGCGCCGCCCGCGAGCTGCGCGAAGAGGCCGGCTGCGTCGCTGGCCGACTCGATGAACTCGCCGCCATCTACACCACGCCGGGGTTCACCGATGAGGTGATTCATCTGTTCTTGGCGGCGGACCTGACGCGGGTGTCGCAACAGCACGAGGCCGACGAGTTCCTCGAGGTCCACGAGATCCGCTGGTCCGAGATCGGCCGAATGATTCGTCGGGGCGAGCTGCGCGATGCCAAGAGCCTGGCGGCCCTCATGTTTGTCCAGTGTTTTGTTCGGCTATAGCTTGACAAAACATGGACATTACCGTACCTTTCTTCTGTCGCCCCAGGGCGCCGGAAGGATCGGGCATCCCATGATCTGACAGGCGCTTGCAACGGGGCGGTTCCGGCACCAGCCGGACAACCGGAAACCATTGCCGTCCAATAACTTATGGACAGGCGGTGGACAACCAGGAGCCCTGCAATGACCGCCGCCCTTGCCCCGATGCCCTCCCGGCTGGCCCCCCAGCTCGCCCGCCCAGCCGACCGGGCTGCCATGGAGATCGCCCCCCTCATCGAGGCCCACCTGGCGGGCGACCCGCGCGCCTTCGGCGAAATCGTCCGGCGCTACCAGCCGCGGTTGCTCAACTTCGTCACCCGGATGATTCGCGACCGGGAACGCGCCGAAGACCTCGTCCAGGAGGCCTTCATCCGGGCCTACCGGCATCTGCATCGCTTTGACCGCACCCGGAAGTTCTCGACCTGGATCTACACCATCGCCTCGAACCTGGCCAAGAACGAGCTGCGCAACCGCAGCCGCAGCCCGCTGGTGCTCTTCCAGGCCATGTCCGCCAATCACGACGCCGACAGCCGGCCGCTGGAGTTCGAGGATTCGAGCACCCGCCCCGACCGGCTCTACCGGCACCGCTACCTGCGCGCCGCGGTGGACGCCACGGTGGCGAAGATGACTCCGGCGCACCGCGAGGTCTTCGTAATGCGCGAACTCGAGGGCAAGAGCTACGAGGAGATCGCCGCGGCCACCGAAACCCAGCTCGGCACCGTGAAGAGCCGGCTCAACCGCGCCCGGGCAGCGTTCGCGGAGATGATCGAGCCGCTCATCGATTGAGGGGAGCAGGGAACAGGCAACGGGAAACGGAGAGCAGGGAGCAGGGAACGGGGAAAAGGGAACACGAAGAAGGATTTGCAGGGGCGAGGCCTGCCTCGCCCGGACCGGCAGGTCCGAGCGAGGGATCTTGTTACCCGAGCGCCGCTGTCCGGACGGTCCACCAGTACTCGCCGGCAAGATCCCTCACCCTCGCTCCGCGAGGGCTTCGGGATGACACCGTTTGGTGCGGGGTTCCTTGATCCAGGGCTTCGGGATGACTCCGTTGTCCGGATGGCGCCCGATCCCCGCTCCCCGTCCCCAGCCCCGCCTATATTCCCAAGATGCCCGCGCACTCCTGGGATGACCTCTACAAGACGATACGGAAGGGCAACCTCCCCGCCGCCGTCTATCTCTATGGCGAGGAAGATCCCCTCAAGGATGAACTGATCCAGGAACTCCTGGATCGCTCCCTGGACCCCGGCCTGCGCGACTTCAACCTCGACACCCGCTCCGCCGCAACGCTTGCTCCCGATGATGTCACCACCCTGCTGACCACCCTGCCGATGATGGCCGATCGCCGCGTCGTCATCATCCGCGATGTCGAGGCCTGGAACAAGAAGGCCAAGGCCAAGCAGGCCGTGCTCGACGTCCTGGACAAGCCGTCCCCGGAGACGCTCGTCATCCTCGTCCAGGGTGCCGGCGACCGCGAGAAGCCCAAGGACAACGAACCCGACGCTGACCTCGCCAAGCGTGCGTACGCCGTGAACTGTGAGCGTCTCCCCTTCGATCGGGCGGTGCGCTGGGTCAACAAGGAAGCCGAAAAAAGCGGCCTCTCGCTGACCCCGGATGCCGTGGCGCACATGGTCACCGTTTGGGAATCCGAGCTGGGCCCACTCCGTGCCGAGCTCGCCAAGCTGTCAGGCCTGGCCGGTGGCGAGACCCTTTCCCTCGAACGGGTGTCCGGATTCCTCGGCGTTCGCCGCGGCGAGACCCTGCCCGATTGGCGCGACACCGTCATGAACGGCGACATCGGCCGTGCCGCCATCATGCTGCCCAGGCTGCTGGAGCAGTCCGGCATGAGTGGCGTCAAGATGGTGACCCTGCTCGGCCAGTCGCTGGTGGGCACCGCACTGGCCCGCGCCCACCGCGACGACGGCAAGCGCGGCCGGGCCGTCGAGTCGGCCGTGTACGACTCGATGAAGCGAGCCAAGCTGTGGGGCATGGACTATCGGACCACCGCCGCGGCCTGGAGCCGCTGGAGCGAGCAGTGGACCGCCCCGCGCCTGCGCGCCGCCATCGCCGCCGCCACCGAGGCGGACCAGGCGCTCAAGGAGACCACGATTTCTGGAGACGAGGGCATCCTGACCGACCTGATCATGCGACTCGCCGACCCGCAGAGAGCCGCGGCATGAAGGCCCTGACCTCGGTTTGCCTGCTGGCCCTGCTCCTCTGGCCCGCCAGCGCCTCCGCCCAGGAAGACCCCCGCCTGGTCGAGGCGGTGCGCGTGGCCCGCGAGGGGCTCGCCGACAGTGCCCGGGCAATGACCGCTCGACTCCTCGGCACCACCGCTTCCAGCGAGGCGCTCTACCCCGAGATCCTGTTCACCATTGCGCTCGTAGCCGCCAACGAGCAGGATCGCCGGCTCTACCTCCGGCGCGTGGCGATCGAGCACTCCACCTCCCCGTGGGCGGACAATGCGTTGCTCGAACTGGCGCAACTGGAATACGCCACGGGCAACATCGAGGGAACGGTTCGCCTGGTGGAGCAGTTGCTGTCCGACTTCCCCGCAAGCGACATCACCGCCGAGGCGGCACTCTGGGGCGCCCGCGCAGCGTTCGACCGCAACGACGGCACCCGCGCCTGTGCCTGGCTCTCCACGGGTGTCGTGGCGGCCGGCACCGATGTCGAGCTGCGCAACCGCATTGAGTTTCTCAACCTCCGCTGTCAGGGCCAGGTCCAGACCGACAGCGATCCCGTCACGCCGGCGCCGGCACCCCCTCCGCCCCCACCACCTCCACCACCAGCGACGCGTCCCACGGCCGGCCCCGCCTGGTATGTCCAGGTGGCGGCCCTTGGCGACCAGGTCGCGGTCGACCGCACGGTCGAATCGTTGCGCCAGATGGGGTACGAGCCCGTGGTGCTGCCCGGGCCTGGCGCGCTGCAGCGGGTGGTGGCGGGCCGGTTCTCCACGCGGGCGCTGGCCCAGGCCGAGGTGGCGCGGGTGCGGGCTCGGTTCGGCGGGCAGCCGTTCGTCATCTCCGTCCCCTGATCGCTCGCGTGTCCGAGACCACCAGCACCCCGTTGATGACCCAGTATCGGGACATCAAGTCCAGGCATCGCGACGCCATCCTGTTCTTTCGGATGGGCGACTTCTACGAGATGTTCTTCGACGATGCCGAGCTTGGCGCCAAGGTGCTCGGCATCACGCTGACGTCACGGGGTGACGGGGTGCCGCTGGCCGGTGTGCCGGTCAAGGCCGCCGCCGAGTATCTCCGGCAGCTGGTGGCCGCCGGCCATCGGGTCGCGGTCTGCGAACAGGTCGAGGACCCCAAGACCGCCAAGGGCATCGTCAAGCGCGCGGTGGTCGAGACCGTCACCCCCGGCGCCCTCCTCGAAGACGGCTGGCTCGCCGGCAGCCGTAATAACTGGCTCGTCGCCGTCTACCCCGTCCCCCGTAAAGACGCCCTATCAGGGCGTCTCTCGAGCGACCCGTCCGTCCCCCGTAAAGACGCCCTATCAGGGCGTCTCTCGAGCGACCCGTCCATCCCCCGTAAAGACGCCCTGGCAGGGCGTCTCTCGAGCGACCCGTACATCCCCCGTAAAGACGCCCTGGCAGGGCGTCTCTCGGATGACCCGCGGGCACCGGGCGCCTCGGGCGGCGATGCCCGTAGAGACGCCCTGATAGGGCGTCTCTACGGCATCGCCGCCATCGACCTCTCCACCGGCGAGGTCGTGCTCGAGTCCACCGCCGCCGAGGGCCTCGCCGAGGCCCTCGGTCGCCTGCGTCCGGCGGAACTCGTGCTGCCCACCGACGCAGACGACCTCTCCCTCGAACCGGAGATCATGCGCACCCGGCGCGAGGCGTGGGAGTTCGACGCCGAGCTCGCCACCGAGGAACTGGCGCGGCGCTACGCCATTGCCAGCCTCGATGGCCTGGGCCTGGGCCCGGACGACTCTCCCGCCGTCGGGGCGGCCGGTGCCCTTTTCCGCTACCTCACCGACCTCCAGCCCGCCGGCCTGCCCCACCTGGCGCGCCCCACGGTGCGCCGCAGCGACGAGTACCTCTGGATTGATGAGATGACTCGCCGCAACCTGGAACTGGTGGAGCCGTTGCGGGCCGGGGCGAAGGGCGTGACGCTGCTCGAGGCCCTCGATGTCACCATGACCCCGATAGGGGCCCGGCTGCTGCGGCAGTGGATCCTCTCGCCACTGCGCACCCCGCCACGCATCAACGCCCGCCTCGACGCCGTGCAGGTGCTGGTGAATGACGGCCGCGGGCGGGGCCGCCTGCGTGAGGCGCTGGACGGGGTGCGCGACATCGAACGGCTGGCCGGCCGGGCCGCCGCCGGCCGGGCCACCCCGCGCGAGCTTGGCGCACTCCGGGACTCGTTCCTGCGCCTGCCCGACGTCCTCGAATCACTCCACGCCGTGGCCGGCCGCGAGGCAAGCCATGAACTCGAACGCCTCGCCGCGGGGTTCGATCCGCTCACCGAGCTGGCCCGCGAGCTGGCCACGGCCCTGGTGGACCGGCCCCCGCCAACCCTGGCGGAGGGTGGGGTCATCCGCCCGGGCTTCGACGCCGAGCTCGACGAGACCCGTGCGCTGCGCGATGGCGGCAAGCAGACCATCGCCGGCATCCAGCAGCGCGAACGGGACCGCACCGGCATCGCGTCGCTCAAGATCGGCTACAACAAGGTGTTCGGCTACTACATCGAGATCACCAAGGTGCACGGCGCCCGGGTGCCCGATGACTACGAGCGCCGCCAGACGCTGGCGGCCGCCGAACGCTACGTGACCCCGGAACTCAAGGAGTACGAGGCGAAGGTGCTGGGCGCCGAGGAGCGGCTGGCGACCCGGGAGACTGAACTCTTCGGGGTGTTGCGCGAGCGGGTCGGCGCGGCCATCGCACGGATCCAGGCCACCGCGCGGGCCCTGGCGCAGCTCGACGCCGTCGCCTCGCTCGCGGAGGTCGCCGTGCTGCATCGCTACGTGCGGCCCGAGGTGCACGAGGGTTTCGGCTTGAGCCTTACCGCCTCGCGGCACCCGGTCATCGAGCGGCTGATGCCGCGCGAGGCGTTCATCCCCAACGACGTCCACTTCGATGAGGCCGCCCGGGTGCAGCTGGTCACCGGCCCGAACATGGCCGGCAAGAGCACCATCCTCCGGCAGATCGGGCTCTGCGCCCTGATGGCCCAGGTGGGCTCGTTCGTGCCGGCCCAGCGCGCCTCGGTGGGCGTGGCAGACCGGCTCTTCACCCGGGTGGGAGCCAGCGACAACCTGGCGCGCGGCCAGTCCACCTTCATGGTGGAGATGAGCGAGACGAGCGCGATCCTCCACAACGCCACCGCCCGCTCCCTGGTGCTCCTCGATGAAATCGGGCGCGGCACCTCCACCTATGACGGCGTGGCCATTGCCTGGGCCGTCAGCGAGCATCTGCACGACGTGATCGGCTGCAAGACGATGTTCGCCACCCACTACCACGAGCTGATGCAGCTGCCGGAAACCCTGGCGCATGCCCGCAACCTCAACGTGGCCGTGCGCGAGGCCGCCGGCACCGTGGTCTTCCTCCACCGCCTGGAGCCCGGGGGCACGGACCGCTCCTACGGGATCCACGTCGCCGAACTCGCCGGACTGCCGCCGGGGGTGGTCCAGCGGGCCCGGGCGGTGCTCGGCACCCTGGAAGGGGACCACCGCGTCGCGCCCGGCGAACCGCCCGGGTCCGCCGATCCCGGCCAGCTGGCGCTCTTCGGCGAGCCGCCGCGCGATCCGGTGATGGACGCCATCCGCGACCTCGACGTCAACGCGCTGACCCCGATCGAGGCGCTGAACCGTCTGGCCGAGTTCAAGAAGCGGGCAGGGGGATGAGGCCGGACGCCTCGCCACCCGGTCTCTCTCGGGCTAGTTTCCCCCCATGACGCGACTGACGATACTCGCGCTGGCGGCCCTGGCCGCCGCCTGCGGCGACGACCCCGACGGCACCATGGATCTCCCCGCCGACCAGAACACCAACGCCTCCCGGCGCGACGAGGCTCCGGTGCCGCTGGACGCCGAGAGCCCGGTGGAATACCCAGCCGCCCTCTTCGAGCAGGGCGTCGGCGGCACGGTGGTCCTGCGGCTCTTCGTGACGGTGGACGGGGCCGTTGTCCCCGACTCGACCCGCATCCAGGAGTCGAGCGGCTACCCCGCCCTCGACTCCGCGGCCGTGGCCGGCGCGCCGAAGCTCCGGTACGCCCCGGCCACGCGCAACGGCGCGCCGGTCGCCGCCCCGTTCACCCAGCCGGTCATCTTCCGCGCGCCCCCGCGTGAGGCAGGAGCCCCATGACAGGATCCCACCCCCGGCCGGTCGCGTCGGTCCTCGACACGATCGGGTCCACACCGCTGATCCGGCTGGCGCGGGTGGCGGGCGGCCTCCGCACTCCCGTCTTCGGCAAGGCCGAATACGTCAATCCGGGTGGCTCGGTGAAGGACCGGATCGGCATGGCCATCGTGGCCGCGGCGGAGGAATCGGGGCTCCTCAAGCCCGGGGGCACGATCGTCGAGGGTACCTCCGGCAACACCGGCGTGGCGCTGGCGATCGCCGCGGCACTCAAGGGCTATCACTGCATCTTCACGATGCCCGACAAGATGAGCCAGGAGAAGGTCCGCCTCCTCAAGGCCTACGGCGCCGAGGTGGTGATCACCCCCACCGCCGTCCCGCCCGACCACCCCGACCACTACGTCATCAAGGCCAAGCAGATCGTCAAGGACACCCCGGGCGCCGTGATGGCCGACCAGTTCTACAACCAGGCCAACCCCGAGGCGCACTACCGGACCACCGGGCCCGAGATCTGGGAACAGACCGACGGACGGGTGACCCACTTCGTCGCCGCCGCCGGGACCGGTGGCACCGTCAGCGGGGTGGGCAAGTTCCTCAAGGAGCAGAACCCCGCGGTGCGAGTCATCGCGCCCGACCCGGTTGGCTCACTCTATGCCGGCTACCACCGCACCCGCAGCATGGGTGAGGGCCAGCCCTACAAGGTCGAGGGGATTGGCGGCGACAAGGTGCCGACCACGCTCTGGTGGGAGCATGTGGACGAGTTCCGCTCGGTCTCCGACCGCGACTCGATGGCCATGGCTCGGCGCATGGCCCGCGAAGAGGGAATCCTCCTCGGTGGCTCGGCCGGCACCAACGTCACGGTGGCGCTTGACCTCGCGCGCGAGGTGGACGACCCCGACGCCTGTATCGTCACCATCCTCTGCGACACCGGTGAGCGTTACCTCTCGAAGCTCTTCAATGATGACTGGATGCAGGAGAACCAGCTGCTGGACGCCCGCCGCACCACCGTCGCGGATATCCTGGCCCGGCGGCCCAAGGGCGCACCGCCGCTGGTGAGCGTCGCCCCGGCGGCGGCCGTACGCCAGGCGCTGAACCTCATGGCCACCTGGAGCGTCAGCCAGATTCCGGTCATGGACAACGGTGAGTGCGTCGGCGGCTTGATCGAGCATACCCTGATGACCCGGGCCCTCGACCAGCCGGCCCTCCTTGATCGCCCGGTCCGCGAGGTCATGGACACCGCCTTCCCCGTGGTGGATGCCGCCTTCCCCACCGACCGGCTGGCCGCGATGCTCACCCGCGAATCCCCCGCCGCGCTGGTCCAGCAGGATGGCGCCTTCGCCGGAATCGTCAGCCGGAGTGATGTGTTGCAGTTGATGATTGGACGGTGAGGGGGAACTGTGCGGCTCCGCGACTGGGCGAGTTACATCTCATCGTGAGCGGGAACTGCCACCGTCCGTGTCCAACGACTTTCCGCGCCTGGTAAGCGGGAAAAGCAACGGCGGTTGCCTGGCCAAATAGTCTCTCCTGCAGGGGTGTTCCCGCTCACGATGTGGGAATCCTACCCGAGCGCCGATCCGCACAGTTCCCTCTCACCACGCGACAACCTCTCCCGATCACTGGGGCCCTGCCGTTCCCGTCCCCAGCTTACCTTTCTGCCATGAACATCACCCTCCTCACCGGCGGCACTTCCAGCGAACGCGACGTGGCCATCGCCTCCGCGGCGCAGGTGGCGGCCGCCCTGCGTTCGCGTGGCCACGCCGTGACAGTGGTGGATACCGCCCGCGGCGTCATTCCCGGGGCGGAGGAGGCGGCCTTCTTCGGCACCGGCGTCGCCACCGCGCCGCCCCAGCTGGAGGCGCTCACCGCGCTGGAGCGAGGGCTCATCGTCTCGGGGCTCGGCAGCCTCCCCGCGGTGCGCCAGGCCGACGTGCTCTTCCTGGCCCTCCACGGTGGCTGGGGTGAGGATGGCACCCTGCAAGCGGTGCTCGACGTCATCGGCATCCCCTACACCGGCAGCGGCCCGCTCGGCAGCGCCCTTGCGATGGACAAGGACATCGCCAAGCAGCTCTTCCGGGCCGGTGGCATCCCGACCGCCGACTGGCTCATGGCGCCCGTCACCGCCGGCGACGTCGAGGCCGCACTCGGTTGGCCCGTGGTGGTGAAGCCTTCCAAGCAGGGCTCCACCGTCGGGCTCTCCATCGTCCGCGAGCCTGGGGATCTGGACGGAGCCATCGCCGAGGCGCTCCGGCACGATGACGAGGTCATGGTGGAGCGGTTCGTGCCGGGCCGGGAACTGACGGTGGGGGTACTGGGGGACCGGGCCCTGGCGGTCGGGGAGATCATCCCCAGTCATGAGATCTTCGATTACGAGTGCAAATACACACCGGGGATGTCCGAAGAGATCTTCCCGGCCGACCTCTCGCCCGCCGTGACCGCGGAATGCCAGCGCCTCGGCCTCGCGGCGCATCGGGCGCTGAAATTGCGGGGCTATTCCCGGGCGGACTTTCGCTTGACAGGGGACGGCCAACTCGTCTGTTTAGAGGTGAACACCCTTCCGGGCCTGACCGCCACGAGCCTGCTTCCCCAGTCGGCGGCAGCCACCGGACTCGGTTTCCCGGAGCTCTGCGAGGCCATCTGCCTTGCGGCGCTGCACCGGGCCCACCCCGGCCGGTAACAGCCCCCCGGGTGCAGGATGGAACCCTTCGAGGCGTCTCCCGTATTGGTATGAACAGGGTGACCCCGGGAGCATTGCCATGACCACCGTCAGTCCCGTACGCCTCACGCCGTGGGTTGGCCGCCTGATGGTGGCCAACGCGGGCGTGCTGGTGCTGCTGATGACGGTGTTCACCGCCCCCGAGTTCCGGGCCGCCCTGGTCTTCACCCCCGGCACCCCCTTGGCGCAGCCCTGGGCCTGGCTGACCCACCTGTTTGCCCACGCCGGCCCCCTGCACCTGGCCATTGCCCTGGTTTTCCTCTACCTGTTCGGCCCCGCCGTTGAGCACCGGCTCGGAGGCCGGCGGTTCCTGCAGCTGTACCTGGCCTGCGGCCTTGGCACGGCGATCTTCGGCACCTTGCTGGCGGGGTTCGTCAGCCTGCCGCCGCTGCTCGGCGCCTCGGGTGCCGTCCTCGGCGTGGCGCTCGCCTTCGCGCTGCTCTGGCCCGACGCCGAGGTTCACGTCTTCCCCATACCCGTCCCGCTGTCCGCCGCGACACTCCTCGGCATCGTGGTCGTCCTCGACCTCCTGGGTGCGTTCCGGTTCGCAGACGATGGTCTGGCTCACTTTGCCCACTTCGGTGGCCTGATCGTGGCCTACGGATGGTTCCGCACGCAGGGATTCAACCGTGCCCGGCCGGCTTCCGCCTCCAGGCCGACGCGTCATCCGGTCATGGCCACCCAGCTCCTGGCTCGCCAGGAGGAGCACGCTGACATGGCTCCACCGCCGCCACCCGCCAAGCCCGAACCCACGATCTCCCCGCGCGAGCGCGAACGCGCCGAGCTCAATCGCCTGCTCGACAAGATCAGCGCGGACGGTCTCGACAGCCTGACGCCGGAAGAGCGCGTCATGCTGCAGGAGATTGCGGCAAAGAAACGGGAGGGTGAGTCGTAGGTCACCAGAAGTGGGCGAGGGGGCGCACGCACTTCTCGCTTCTCCCTTCGCATCTTCTCGCTTCCCTCCCCCTCTCTTGATCTTCACGAGTCACTTGCGTATTGTGACCCGTGCTCATCAATCTCATTCCAGAGTTTCTTGAGATTCTCGCCTCCGACGATCGCGAGGCGGCCTACCATCGCTATCTCGATCGCCATCGTCCGATACTCTCCGCCTACTGGTCCAACTACGTGCTGGACCTCGACAGCCCGGGCGCCTCGCAGGTCATCACGGATGCCGTGCAGGCCGATCGCAGTGACCTGCACGCGCTGCTCGCGGGCATGGATATCGCGCACCTCGCCGAAGAGGCGATCGCCAGGGCCACCGACATCCTGCACATTGATCGACCCACCGACACCTACCTGATGGTGGGAGTCGGGGGCGCCAACGCCGGCGAGCTGGTGGTCAATGGCCGCGGCGTGGCCTTCATCTGCATCGAGCATTTCACTGGACGCACCAACGCCGAGTCCTTCGGCATGGGGTTGCAGCCCGACCTCATCCCGTTGTGGGTGGCCCACGAACTGGCCCATGCGGTGCGGTATACCTCGCCCGCCAGCGCCAGTGAGCTGCGGCGCCTGGTGGCGGAGCAGGATGGCTATTACGACTACTGGGAAACGGCCCGGCGGGCGTCCTTGCGCGAGCTGCTGGTCAACGAGGGGCTGGCGGTTCACGCGGCCCAGGCGGTGGCACCCGGCTTCGACATGGCGGATTACTTCGGGTATCCCCGGCGCCAGTACCAGCGGATGCGGGAACTCGAGGCCTTTCTGCGTCGGGCGGTCGCCGGTGAGCTCGACCGGAGTGGGCTGGGACTGCGGTTGCGTTATCTGTCCGGCGGGACCACCCCCTCCGCCCGCCTCACCCTCGGCCGGGTCATCCCGGAACGCTGTGGCTACTACCTCGGGTACCGGATGACCGAGGCGATCGTCGCCGAACGCGGCGTGGCCGACGCCCTGCGCGCCTCCGCCAAGGAAGTGATGGTGGCCGAGGAACTCGCGCTCGGGAGGCAGTCGGCGTAGCAGCCCAGAGGTGAGCGGGACCTGCCGACCTTCCGTGCACAGCGGGCTGCTACTCGGGGTGAGCGGGAACAGCATGGTCAGGCGGGTCCCGCTTACCTGGCAGAGATGTTCGCGGTACAGGACGCCCAAGCAGGTCCCGCTCACTCGGTGAGGATGTCTGAGGTGCAGGGAGTTGCGGCAGGTCCCTCTTGACCTCTCACCCCCTATCTTCCCCCCGCCATGCCTGTCACCATCACCCACAAGCCCGCCGGCCCCTACGTCATCGAAGGCGATGTCGTCATCCTCGACAATGAGGGCAACCCGCTCACGCCACCCGAGGCGAAGATTCCTGGTCAGGTCAAGTTGTGCGGCTGCGGAATGTCGAAGCACAAGCCGTTCTGCGACAGCAGCCACAAGCGGTAGGCGTCGGCCCGCCTACTTCCCCACGCAGAACCGGCTGAAGATCCTGCCGAGCACCGCCTCGGCGTCGATCACGCCGACGAGTTCATCCAGCGCCGCGAGGGCGCCCCTCACGTGATGCGCGGCGAGCGCGGCGTCTCCGCTACCCCCGAGGTGCGGGCGGGCCCCTGAGAGGGCGTCCCGCGCACGGGCAAGGCCAACGCGGTGGCGCTCCCGAACCAGGACCGGCTCCAGGTCCAGGCGGGCGGGCGCACCAGTCCCGCCAAAGACCTGGCTTGCGACCGCGGTTCTCAGCGCGTCGAGCCCTTCACGACTGACCACCGACACAGGAATTCCCTCGATTGCCTCATCGCCCGCCCTGTCTGGCAACAGGTCGGCCTTGGTACGGGCCAGCACCGCCCTGCCGGTCGACAGCAACTCCCGGGCACCCTCTTCGAGCGGTTGGCCGGCCTCGGCGCAGACCAACACCAGGTCGGCCCGGTCCAGATACCGCCGGCTCACCTCAATCCCCAGCCGCTCAATCATGTCCTCCGCATCATGCATCCCCGCGGTGTCCGCCAGGCGAATTGGCCAGCCGTCGAATTCGGTGTCCGCCTCGATGGCATCGCGGGTCGTCCCCGGGATGGCGGTGACGATTGCCCGGTCGAGGCCCAGGAGCGCGTTGAACAGGGACGATTTGCCGGAGTTGGGTCGGCCCGCCAGGACCACGAGCGCCCCTTCCCTCAGCCGCTCCCCGGCCGGAGCGGTGGCCAGAAGGCCGTCCATCTCCCGTTCGAGCTGGCCCAAGAGCCCCTGAAGCTGCTCGGTGTTGATCGGGCCGTCATCCTCGTCCGGGAAGTCGATATCGTAGCTCATCAACGCGGTCAGCTCTAGTAGTTGTTCTCGCAACGACTCAATTTTTCGAGAGAGCCCGCCTTCGATCTGGTGGAGTGCCGCCTGGGCCTGAGCCGGCGCCGAGGCATCGATCAGGTCCCCAACCGCCTCGGCCTGGATCAGATCGAGCTTCCCGTTGAGCACAGCACGCCGGGTGAACTCCCCCGGGGCTGCCGAGCGGGCACCGGCCTCGTGGAGCGCCGCCAGCAGCCTCGCGGGGGCGACGCTCCCGCCGTGGCAGGTCAACTCGACGAGGTCTTCGCCGGTGTAGCTGTGGGGGGCGGGGAAGGCGGTGCAGATGCCATGGTCGATGGTGTGGCCGTCGGCGTCCCGGAAGGTGGATAGCCGCGCGGTCCGTGGCGGGTGGGGTTGGAACCCCTTCACCACGCGGGCGGCCACCCCGAAGGCGCCGGTGCCCGAGAGGCGCACCACCGCGATGGCGGCCCGGCCCGGGGCACTCGCCAAGGCCACGATAGGGTCACTGATCATGGAGCCAAATGTATGGGCATTCCTCCGGAATGCCCCTATCGGGCGCGCCGGACGGCGCGCCCGTGGCGGCGTTGGCGTGGCGGCGTTTGGGGCGCGCCGGACGGCGCGCCCCTACGGGCGCTTCGCGCCCTTCGCGCCCTTGGGGGCGGGTTTTGGTGGGAGGGGCGGCTTCGGGGGATTGCGACGCAGGCGCTCCTTGGTCAGCAACCACTGCTGCGGCAGGCTGGCCAGGTTGCTCACCAGGTAGTACAGGTTCAGCCCGCTGGCGAACTGCGCGAACATGAACGTCATCACCGGCGGCATGATGTAGAGCATCATCTTCATCTGCGGATTGGGCTCCATCCCCCGCTGGCCCAGCTTCATCAGCGCATACATCGAGGCGCCCATCAGCAATGGGGTCAGGAACAGCGGGTCGGCCCGGGAGAGGTCGGGGATCCACAGGAACGACTCGCCCCGCAGCTCGATCGTGTTCATGAACACGAAGAACAGCGCCAGCAGCACCGGCCACGGCAGCAGCATCGGCCAGCAACCGCCCAGCGGGTTGACGTTGTGTTCCTTGTAGAGCTTGAACATCTCCTGCTGCAGCTTCTGCGGGTCGTTCTTGTGCTTCTCCTGCAGCTCCTTCATGATCGGCTGGATCGCCTGCATCTCCATGCTCGAGCGCATCGCCTTCTGGTTCAGCGGCCAGAGCAGCAGGCGGATCAGGACACCGAACGCCACCAGGCCCAGCCCGTACGCGAAGCCGAGGCGTTCGTGCATCCAGACCAGGAGCCACCGGGCGCCCAGCGCGACCGGACGGATGATGGTCCGAAAGCCGGGCCAGCCATAGGGGTTCACGTCGTAGAAGTCGTGCCCCATGCCGCGCAGCCTCGGGTACTCCATCGGCCCGGCATAGAGGACGTAGGCGAAGCGTCCGTCGGCCGCGACCGCCATGCTCGCCTCGACATCGGCCAGCGCCGGCTTGGCGCTGATCGGGTCGGCGTGGAAGGCACGCGCGCCCGAGAGCCGGCCGCTGTTGCCGTTCAGCCGCGTGGAGTCCACCGCGAAGATGGCGGTAACGAAGTACTTCGACTTGACCGCCACCCACTCGAACGGCCCGCTCCAGACCGCCGGCACGCCGCGATCCAGCGCGTTGAACCGGTGCAGCTTGGACGCGTCGGACTTGACCACCACACCCAGCTCGCGCCGGTGCTCCACCGAGTCGCTCTCGGTGTTGCGCAGCCCGGGCCCCATCCCGACCAGCAGCAGCGCGCCGTTGGGCCCGACCTCCGCCACCTCGCCGCGCACGGCGATACGGTAGTCCTCCGGCGTGAAGGTGTAGCTCAGCGCCACGCGCACGCCGCCCGCCGAGCCGGTGAAGGTCAGGGTGGCCGGCCCGCTCCGGACGTCGAGCACGCTGTCCGAGGGCTCGAGGATCCACTCCCCGATGTCGAAGGTGTCCCGACCGATGACGATGGCGCTCGACAGCAATTCGCTGGTGGGCTGGAGGATCTGGGCCGAGCGGCCGCCGTCTTCCGGGAGCATCGATCGGTACTCGAGCATGGTGGCCCCGACGAGCCGGCCCCCACGGGTGCTGAAGGCGTACTGATAGAGCGGAGAGGAGACCAGGATGGTGTCCGGTGCAGCCGAGGTCGGAATGGACGCGGCGGTGTCGGCGCCGGCGGGCTGCTCCGGCGCGGCCCCCAGCACGGGAGACGCCGGGGCCGGCGAGGGTGTGGTGGCGCCGGAGGCCGGGGACTGCTCACCCTCGACCACCGGCGGTGGGTCGGGACGCTTGAAAATGACCGCCGGCGCAATCGCCACCAGCATCATCAGGATGATTGCCGCAAAGATCCGACGGTCCATGTCCCCTCACACAGGAGCAGCCCTCACCGGCATCACGGATCGGGCTGCGTACTTGTTTCAGGTGTTCCCGGCCCGGGGCGCGCCTCAAGCGCGCCCCTACGGCACCGGATCATGCCCGCCCGGGTTGAACGGGTGGCAGCGTACCAGCCGTCGCGCACCCAGCCATGAGCCTTTCACCAACCCGTACCGCTCCACCGCTTCGAGGGTGTACTGCGAGCAGGAGGGGTGGAAACGGCAGGAGGGGGGCAGTGCCGGGGAGATGAACTTCTGGTAGCCCCGGATCAGGAGCATCGCCCCGCGGCGCGGCCACTCGATCGGCGACACCATCCCCTACCCCATTGCCTCGTCGCGCCAGGCCAGCAACTGGGCCCGGAGTGCCTCAGGGGACGCCTCGTAGGCCTCGCGCCGGACCCGGATCAACAGGTCCCAGCCGGGCGGGCGACCCTGGACCTCGCGGCGCCAGATCTCGCGCAGGCGCCGCCGCAAACGATTGCGGGCCACCGCGCTGGACCGGAACCGGGGTACAACCAGTCCCATCCGTGGGTGGCCCGCCGCATTATCGGTCCAGATGACATCCAGGTGCGCCAGCCGCCGGCGTCGTCCCGCACGAAGCGTGTGCCGGATGTCCTGTTCCCGCGCCAGCCGATGCTGGCGCGGAAACCCTTCCCCTGGCGTCAGGCGCTCCCGTGCTTCGACGCGATGCGGACGGTCAGCAGCCGGCGCCCCTTCTTGCGGCGACGCGACAACACGGCCCGGCCCCATCGATCGGCCATCCGCGCCCGAAACCCATGCTTGTTGCTCCGCTTCTTGTTGCGCGGACGATATGACGGCTTCATAAAACCCAGATCCTCAGAGTGAGCCCGGAAAGCTAGCGAAGGCAACCCCGTTCGGTCAAGCGTTGACTTTTCCACACCGGGGCCGTAAACTCGCCAGCCCTTACCAAGCGCCCCCACCTTCCCGCACGATCGGCCACGTCGAGTCGCCATGCAGCTTTCGCCCAAAGACGCCTGGAAACGCATCCTCGAGGACGCGAAGCAGGAGCTTCCCGCCCACGCCATCCAGAGCTGGCTGACCCCCGCCGAGCCGCTGGCGCTGGAGGGGAGCCGGCTGGTGATCGGTGCCCCGGACCAGTTCTCGGTGAACTGGAACGAAGAGAAGCACGCCGCCCTGCTGGCCCGGCTGGCGGAGCCCCACCTCGGCCACGGCGCCGAAGTCGTCTTCCGGGTCATCGAGGAGCGGCAGCGCCGGCCCCAGATGGATTTCTTCGTCGCCCCGCCAGCCGAGCCGGGGGCCCCGGCGGTGATCCCGGTCAACCCGAGCAACCAGCCGCTCAACGATCGCTACACCTTCGACAACTTTGTCATCGGCAAGTCGAACGAGATGGCCGCCGCGGCCGCCAACGCGGTGGCCGAGGCGCCCGGCAAGACCTACAACCCCCTGTTCATCTACGGCGCCACCGGCCTGGGCAAGACCCACCTGATGCAGGCGATTGCCCATCGGGTCGTCCTCCGGGAGCCGGCCACCCGGGTGCTCTACATCGGGGCGGAGCGGTTCATCAACGAGGTCATCGAGGGAATCCACGGGCGGACGATGCAGGAGCTCCGCCGACGCTACCGCTCCGAGGTGGACCTCTTCCTGGTGGATGACGTGCATTTCCTCGAGGGCAAGGAAGCCACCCAGGAGGAATTCTTCCATACCTTCAACTCCCTCTACGGCGAGAAGAAGCAGATCGTCCTGACCTCCGACCGGCCGCCGACCGAGATGCCCGGCCTCGAGGCGCGCCTGGTGAGCCGCTTCCAGGCGGGGATGGTGGTGGACGTCGGCCTGCCCGACCTCGAGCACCGGATCGCCATCCTCCGGAAGAAGAAGGAACAGGACCATCTCGAAACCGCGATTCCCGACGAGGTCCTCTCCTTCATCGCCGAGCACGTGGCCTCCAACGTGCGCGAACTCGAAGGCTGCATCATCAAGTTGATCCTTTACGGGTCGCTCAAGAAGCGCGAGATCACCATCGACACCGCCCGCGAGGCGCTGGCCGACAAGATCCGGCCGGTTGCGGGCGAGGCGGTATCGCAGCGGCAGCTGCCGACCATCGACAAGGTCCAGGAGGTCGTGGCCAAGCGCTGGGGCGTCACCCCGGAGGGGTTGCGCTCCAAGGCCCGCATCAAGACGCTCACGGTGCCACGCCAGATTGCCATGTACCTCGCCCGCGAGATGCTGCAGATGCAGCTTGTGGAAATTGGGCAGTCGTTCGGCGGGCGTGATCACTCGACTGTGATTCATTCTGTGGACAAGGTGCAGCAGCAGTTGCGCAGCGATCGTGCGTTCAGGGAACGGGTCGAGTCGGCCCGGCAGGAGTTGTTGGCACCGTAATCGGCGCGGCGCATGTGCGGGTGTGGAGAGTGCGGACAAACCCGGTGGCTCTCCCCGTCCGTCCACGTCGCCCACAGGGGATCGACAGGTGTGGATCGTCGTAACCCGGCGTCCGGGGCGGAGATGGTGGACCTCTCCACAGTTCCACACCCTCTACTAGTGCTACTAGTTCTTATATTCCGGTGGTACAGTACTAAAGACCTAGCAACCCGAGGCAGCGGATGAAGTTTACGATCACCCGAGAGAAGCTCCAGGAAGGCCTGGTCGCCGTCGCGGCGTCGGTGCCATCGAAGACCACCCTTCCGGTGCTCTCCAACATCCTGGTCGAAGCCACGCGTGACGGCCTGCGCCTCTCCGGCACCGACCTGGACATCGCCGTGAGCACCACCATCCCGGCGTCCGTGGACCAGGAAGGGGCCATCACCCTGCCGGCCCGGAAACTGGTCGAGATCGTCCGCGAGCTGCCCTCGGCCGCCATCCGGATTACCAGTTCCGGCGAGCAGCGGGTGGCCATCGAGTGCGGCAAGTCGAAGTTCAAGCTGCTGGGATTGCCGAAGGAGGAGTTCCCCGCCTTCCCCGCCGTGAAGTTCGAGGGGGGCTGGCGGGTCCCGTCGAAGGACCTCCACAAGCTGATCTCCCACGTCGCCTTTGCGGCCAGCACCGAGGAGTCCCGACCGATCCTCAACGGCGTGCTCTGGGAACTCAAGAACGACCGGATGCGGATGGTGGCGACCAACGGCCACCGCCTGGCACGCATGGATGTGCCGGTGGCCGGCGGCGCCGGCCAGCAGGCCGACCTGATCGTGCCGCCCAAGGCACTCGACCAGATCAAGCGCCTCTTCGTCTCGGATGACGAGGTCGAACTGGCCAAGAGCGACAACCACCTCGGCTTCCGGTCCTCGACCACCCAGGTCTTTACGCGGCTGATCGAGGGGCCCTACCCGAATTACGAGCAGGTCATTCCGCGGGAGAATGACAAGCTCGCCACCGCCGACAAGACCGCGCTGATCTCCGCGCTGCGGCGGATGAGCATCGTGGCCAGCGACCAGACCCACCGGATCCGGATGGCCTTCGCCAACGCCAGCTGCAAACTGTCGGTCCAGACCCCGGACCTCGGCGAAGCCCAGGAGGAGCTCGCGGTCGGCTATGAGGGCGATCCGCTCGAGATCGGTTTCAATGCCCTGTACCTGCTCGAGGTGCTCAAGTACATGCCCACCGACGAGGTACGGCTGACCTTCAAGGCCCCCGAGCGGGCCGCCACCTGCGAGCCGGTCGGCTGGGATGACCCGGCCAGCTACCTGACCCTGGTGATGCCGCTGCGGCTGGTGGACTGAACGGCGGTAAGAGGTAAGAGGGAGCAGCAGGATCCCCTGGCTGGCTGGGTTCCCGACATGGTGAGACGGACCTGCTCGACGGGGTAGTTCCCTCTCACCACGCGAATCGCTCAGCGGGTCGAAGGAGCCATACGGTTCCCTCTTACCGCTTTCCCCCTCACCGCATCCTCCGCAGGATCCCCTCCTGCCGCGCACGCATCTCCGCAGGCCGATACGCGGGGTTGGATCGCAACGGGGCGGGCAGCGTTGCCGCCAGCGCCGCCGCCTCCTGACGCGACAGCCGGTTCGCCGGCTTGTTGAAGTAGGTGCGGCTGGCCGCCTCGACTCCCCACACACCCGGCCCGAATTCGACATGGTTCAGGTAGAGCTCCAGGATCCGGTCCTTGGAGAGTGTCCATTCGAGGCGTTTGGCCAGGAGCGCTTCCTTCAGCTTGCGCGGGATGCTGCGCGCCGGTGAGAGATAGAGGTTCTTCGCCAGCTGCTGGGTGATGGTGCTCGCGCCGCGCACCGGGCGGCGGCCACGGAGGCTCTCCCAGACCCCGCCAGCCAGGTCCGCCCAGTCGCCCCCCACCAGCCACCCGAAGTCGTCCCTGGGGTACCCCGCTGCCCGGCGAATCTCTATCCAGTCGAGCCCGGCGTGGTCGTAGAACCGATGGTCCTCCCCCGCGAGCACGGCGCGCCGCATCACCGGGGCAACCGCCGTCAGCGGGACCGGCGTGTGACGAGCCTCATACGCGACCCCCTCCCGCTCGGCCTGCCGGGCGCGCAGCTCCATGAACGCGGTCGTGCGGGGAGACTGGAAGCGATACCACAGTGGCGGTGGCAGGACCACGAACACCCAGACCAGGAACACTGCACCCGAGAGCAGCAGGACCCGGCCCACGGTGCGCCGCACCCGCCAGGGGCGCCGGGTGGGCACCGGGGGCGGGCCGACCGGCACGGGCATGCCGATGTCCAGGCGTTCAGTGGGTTTGTCCACGGCTCAAGGCTGTAATGTCATAGTAGTATGGATAGCAACAAACAACGTTTGGCGGCCGGCTCTGTCGGGGCCAGGGGTGCCGTTGTCTGTAAAAGCCCCCGGCGCCGAGGACGGCGCCGGGGGCACGGGTCGGGCGGTAAGCCGAGTTCTGTTTTCCGCCCGAGGGCGGAAGATGGTCATCTGTCTGGGAGCGCCGTCGCCGGCGTCCTCAAGCAGCCTACCCGCGGCTCAGGCGGTACGGGTCGTACCTCGCCGCATATTTGGCCTTGCTCCGACTGGGGGTTACCGTGCCGCCCCTGTTGCCAGGGACGCGGTGGGCTCTTACCCCACCCTTTCACCCTTACCGGCAGGTTGCCCCGCCGGCGGTTTGCTTTCTGTGGCCCTGTCCGTCGCCTCGCGGCGCCCAGGCGTTACCTGGCAGCCTACCCTGTGGAGCTCGGACTTTCCTCGAACGGATCCGAAGACCCGCCCGCGACCATCGCCACCGGCCCGTGCCTGAAAGATAAGCGAGAAGGCAGGAGCGAGAAGGGGTAAGTGGCTTGGCGCCGAAGGCCATTTCCCTGGGGCGTGCACGGTTTCGGTTCCCTGCGCCGCCAGCGGCGCGGGGGGCGATTGAGTCTGCAATGACCTTGACGGGATACCCTCGACACGCGACCCGACCTTTCGGAGGAACCGTGACTCAGGGGTATCGCAGCGAGGCGCCCGGCGTAACCGTGGCCGCCGTAGTACCGGCCGCCGAGCGGACCCGGCTCGACGTGGCCGGCAGTGGATGCTTTCAGGTGGTACATCGCGAGTCGGTGGGCGATGCCGTCCGCGTGGTCCGTGAGCGGCCCGTGGACGCCGTGCTCGTCTCGGTGCACGAGTGTGCCGATGCCCACATCGAGGCGGTCGGCAGGCTGGTGCGCAGTTTCCCGCCATTCCGACGGTGGCGCTGATCTCGCGCCACGACCCCGATGCCACGGAGATGCTTCTCCGACTCGGCGCCACCGGGGTTCGGCAGGTGGTGGACGTGACCTCCCCGGCGGGGTGGGCCCGGCTGCGCACGATCCTGGCGGAGCCGGCGTCTCGCTCCGCGGCCCGGATCCTTGCCCCGCTCTGCCAGGCCCTGCCGGAGCTGACGGCCGACGCCAGGCTTTTCCTGGAGGCCACGGTGCGCCTGGCGCCCCACACCCCGACCGTCCGCGGGCTCTCCCGCCACCTCGCGATCCAGCCGACCACCCTGATGAGTCGCTTCCTGCGTGCGGAGCTGCCCAGCCCAAAGAACTACCTGACCGCCATCCGCCTGCTCCACGCCAGCCAGCTGCTGGAGGGGGGTGGGTTGTCGGTGGCCGACGTGGCCTATCGGCTGGAGTACTCCTCGCCCCAGGGGCTCTGTCGGCACGTGCGGGCGGCGGTAGGGATCACGGCGGCGGAGTTCCGTCGTCGCTTTCCCTTCGACCTGGCGATGGAGCGATTCCTGGCCGTGATGATCCTGCCCCACCTGGAGCGGTGGGCGCGGTTCCATCCGCTGACGGTGTCGGCGTGGGAGAAAGTAAGAAGTAAGAAGTGAGAAGTGAGCAGGGGACGGCGTGTAGCGACCGGGGTGGATCGAGGGGGTGGGGGGGCTTCGTGATTCCTACTTCACGGCTCCCACGCCGAGCCTTGCAGTGGTGGTGAGCGCTACTACCGCATAGCCGCCGGCCTCAAGCATCTC
>JBHEPH010000049.1:0-18403 GCA_046260395.1 Gemmatimonadales bacterium | reverse complement strand
CCGCACTACATGTCGCCCGAGCAAGCGACGGCGGAGAAGGAGATCACCGCCCGAAGCGATGTGTACTCGCTGGCCAGTGTGCTGTACGAGATGCTCACCGGGAGCCCGCCGCACACCGGGGCGTCGGCGCAGCAGATCATCATGAAGATCGTGACCGAGGAGGCGGCACCGGTCACGAAGGTGCGCAAGGCGGTGCCCGGCAACGTGGCGGCGGCGGTGGCGAAGGCGCTGGAGAAACTACCGGCCGATCGGTTCGCCAGCGCGGCCGACTTCGCCCGGGCGCTCGCCGATGGTGGATATACCAGCGGCACGGCGACCGCGAGGATGACCTCCGACAGCCTGGGCTCCATGCCGTGGCGGCGCATTGCGGCCGGCAGCGTTGCACTCGCCCTGGTGCTCGGCGCGCTCGCCGGCTGGGCGCTCCGGCGCACCGACCGGTCGCCTCGTGACGCGGGCCTTCCACCGAATGCCCCGATGCAGCTGGCGGGGCAGTACCGCACGTTCACCGTCGCGCGCGACGGATCGTTCTTCGTCTACGTGGCGAAGGCAAACGAATCCACCGTGCTACGGTATCATGGGTTGCACAGCCCCGACGTGCGCGAGCTGCCGGGCACGGAGCACGTGAGCGGAACGCCGCGCCTCTCCCCGGACGGCACGCGTGTCGCCTTCCAGGCCCGCGGCATGCTCAAGGTGGCCAGCATTGCTGGCGGTGCCGTGACCTCGGTGGGCCAGGCGGAGGACCTTCAGGGCGGTGAGTGGCTCGCCGACGGCACACTCTTTCTCGGCGACCGTGACGGCCGATCGTTGCGTTGAATCGAAATCACGACGGGCCGTGAGCGCACGGTCGAGAGCGCCTATTGCCTGCACCCGCAGCGGATCGACGCCGCGCGGGTGCTCTGCGGCGGCGGTGCGCAGAAGTGGGCGGCGATCATTCATGTGGACCGTCCGCTCGAGAAGACGGCGCTGCGCGTGGTGACCGGTAGCGCCGCCGATTCGGGCGTGCTGCTCGGCTCACACTTCCATCTCGTGGATGAACGCTACGTCGTGTACCTGTCGCTCGACGGCACACTCATGGGCACGCGCATCGCAGACCTCGACTCGCTCACCGTGGGACGGCCCGTGGCGCTCGTGCCCGAAGTGCGCCGCAGCGCCTACTCGGGGATCGGGCAGTACGACATCGCCGATGACGGCACACTCACCTACGTGCCCGGCATCAACGCGGATATTGGCCGACTCGTGAAGGTGCGCCGCGACGGCGGGCTCGACACGCTGCCGATCGCGGCGGCGGCCTTCCAGCGGTACGCGCCGAGCCCCGACGGCGGTCGTCTCGCGGCCGTCGTGGAGGGCCGGCAGGAACAGGAGCTCCGCGTCTACGACCTCGCGGCCGGCACGTACGAAGCCTTCGACGCTGGGTTCTTCGTCGGCGCCCCCGCGTGGAGTCCCGATGGGCGGTCGCTCGCGTATGTGCGCAGCGACGATCCGCTGCGTGAGCGCCTGCTGGTACGTGAACTCGACGCACCGGGTGGCCCACGCGAACTCGCGCTGCTGCCACGCGGAGCGGGCAACCAGGTGTCGGCGTGGCTCCGGCCGGAGCTGATCGTGATGGGCTCTGCGGGAAAGGAGTTCGGTACGCTGCTCGTGAATCCGACGCGGACGCCGGCGACGTCCGACACGCTCCCCATCAACACTTTCTTTGGCTCGATCTCCCCCGATCTGCGATGGATTGCCTACACAATGCCCGGCACTGCCGGCGTCCAGCTGCAGCCGTGGCCAGCCATGGACCGGCGCTATCTCGTGGACGCCGCGGGCACGGAACCGCGCTGGGGATCGGCGAATGAACTCGTCTATCTGTCGCACTATCGCGACCAGGGTGGCCAGGCTGCGGCCATCATGCAGGTTCGCATCGAACCCACCAGCGGTAATCCCGTGGGGCCGCGCGCGACCCTCGCCCGCGACCCGCGCTTCGCCGACACGCCAGGGTGGTCGTTTGCGCTCACGCGCGATGGGGAGCTGGTGTACCTGCAGTCGCCGTCGGAGAACCTCGGCCACTACGCGCGCGTGGTGCCGGACTGGGTGGCCCAGATGAAGCGGGCGGTGGACGAGGCAAACCGGTGAGCACGGTACTCGATCGATTGACGGCGTACCAAGTCGGGCGCTGCCGCCTCGAGCGAGGCCTCAACCCGGGTCCGGAACATCCTGCTGCCTTGGCGCAACCTGTTGCCACCCAAGTGGTTGTGTAATGATAGCTTTTTGGCTATCATAAACCATGGTGATGAACCCCGCTGAACTCCTCAAGACCGCCCGGAGACGATCCGGCCTCAGCCAGCGCGGCCTGGCTGAGCGTGCCGGAACCTCGCAATCGGTGGTGGCCCGGATCGAGCTGGGCGCGACGTCGCCGACGTGGGATACCCTGGTTCGACTCCTTCGGGCGGCCGGCCTCGAATTGCAGCCGCACCTTGTCCCCAGTATGGTGGTCGGCTCCCACATGCTGGACGACGTGGCCCGCATCCGGTCCCTCTCCCCGGTGGACCGGATCCGCGAGGTGGCCAACGTCAGTCGGTTCATCGGCGGCGTGCGGCGTGCCTGACCCGGCGCCCTTCGACCCGGAGCGGATCCTGTCGGTCCTGGGGCAACACGCGGTTGAATTTGTGCTCGTCGGTGCCTTGGCGGCTCGCCTGCAGGGCTTTCCCCGGCTCACCGCCGACGCCGACGTCACCCCCGCGAACACGCCCGAAAACCTCGTGCGGTTGGCGGCGGCGCTGCGGGAGTTGGAGGCGCGGGTCTATACCGAGTCGGTCCCGGAGGGACTGCCGTTCGACTGCAGTGGCCCCACGCTCGGCCGGGCCGACCTCTGGAATCTGGTGAGCGCCGCCGGCCGCATCGACCTGATCCTCCGCCCCTCCGGGACGACGGGGTATGAAGAGTTACGGTTGACGGCGATCCATTTTGACTTTCATGGTGTGCCATTGCTCGTGGCCTCGCTCGAGGACATCCTCCGGTCCAAGATGGCGTCAGATCGGCCCCAGGATCGGCAGGACGCCATGGTCATCCGGGAAATCCTCGCGGCGGATCGCGCGAGGGATGCCTGGGGGAAATGATGAGCATCGAAGGACTCAAGACCGCCTTGTCCGACCGCTACCGCATCGAGCGCGAGCTCGGGGCTGGCGGCATGGCCACCGTCTACCTGGCCCAGGACCTCAAGCACGACCGCCAGGTGGCGGTCAAGGTGCTGCGCCCCGAGCTCGCCGCGGTCATCGGCGCCGAGCGGTTCCTGGCCGAGATCAAGACCACCGCGAATTTGCAGCATCCGCACATCCTGCCGCTGCACGACAGCGGGGTCGCCGACTCGTTCCTCTATTACGTCATGCCGTTCGTCGAGGGCGAGTCACTGCGCGACCGGCTGCAGAGGGAGAAGCAGCTGCCGATCGGCGACGCGGTGCGGATCGCTACCGAGGTGGCCAGCGCCCTCGACTACGCCCATCGCCGCGGCATCATCCACCGCGACATCAAGCCCGAGAACATCCTGCTGCACGATGGCCAGGCGCTGGTGGCCGATTTCGGCATCGCGCTGGCCGCCACCAGCGCCGGCTCCCGGATGACCGAAACCGGAATGAGCCTGGGGACGCCGCACTACATGAGTCCCGAGCAGGCGATGGGCGAGCGCACCCTCGATGCCCGCACGGATGTCTACGCGCTGGGGGCGATGACCTACGAGATGCTGGTGGGCGATCCGCCGTTCACCGGCAGCACCGCCCAGGCGATCGTGGCGAAGGTGCTGACCGAGAAGCCGGTCGCGCCCAGCCGGGTGCGCGACACGATCCCGGAGGGGGTGGAAGACGCGGTGCTCACCGCGCTGGCCAAGCTGCCGGCCGACCGGTTTGCGACGGCGGCGGAGTTCAGCGCGGCACTGCGCGGCACAGAGGGGGCCACGGCGCGGCGCACCGCAATTGGCCGTGCCACGCCCGCGAGTGGCCCGGCGCGCTTTGCCTGGCCTGCCGTCGCTGTGGTCGCCCTGGCACTGGCCGCGTGGGGCTGGCTGGGGCGCCCAGGGGGTGCGCCTGCTGACAGCTGGACGGCGTACACGCAGCTCACCGACGCCACGGGCGAGGAGAGTTCGCCGAGCCTGTCGCCGGATGGGGAATCCTTCGCGTACAGCAGCAATGCGCGAGGGACGTGGGACATCTATGCCCAGAGAGTGGGTGGCCGCAATCCGGTTTTGGTGGCCGGGGACACCGGCGTTGATGAGCGGGCGCCGAAGTACAGTCCCGACGGCCGGCAGATCGTTTATAGCGTTGGTGGGGGAGGGCTGTTCGTGGTGGGCGCCACCGGGGAGTCGCCGCGGCGGCTGACCGCCTTTGGTTCGGATCCGGCGTGGTCCCCCGATGGCCAGCAAGTGGCGTTCGGCACCGAGGAGGTGGTCAATCCCTACGGCGTGAACAGCCTGGGACGGATCCTTCTCGCCGACGTGGGGGGTGGGGAGCCGATTCCGCTGGTCGGGGAGGAAACGTTTCCCGTGTACCAGCCCGCGTGGTCGCCCTCGGGTGGGCGGATTGCGTTCTGGGTGGTGCGCGGCGGCCGGCGGGACATCGCGACCGTGGCGGCCACCGGCGGCGAGCCGGTCCTGGTCACCGACGATGCGGCGGTGGACTGGGCGCCCACGTGGGGGCCGGATGGCCGCCACCTCTACTTCGCCAGTGACCGGGGCGGGACGATGGGCCTCTGGCAAATCGGCATTGACGAATCGTCGGGCCGTGCTCGGGGAGCGCCGGAACTGGTAGTAGCCGGCGTGGATGTGGCGATGGATCTGCCCCAACTTTCCCGGGATGGTGGGGCGATCATCTTCCGCTCGCGACTTGAATCGGTGAATCCGGCCGCCATCACCTTCGATCCGATCGCCGAACGCATCGGCGCGGTGACGCTCCTGCAGCAGCGGTCCGGCATGCTGGTGCCGACCGACATCAGTCCTGACGGCACATGGCTGGCCCTGTACAACGCCTCCGAACGGCAGCAGGACATCTTCCTCATGCGCGCCGACGGCCGTGACCTGACCCGGCTCACCGATGATGTCGCGCGGGACTGGATCCCGCGATTCACGCCCGACGGGGCAGCGCTCACCTTCTACTCGAATCAGCTCGGTCCCTACGACGGGTGGCTGATTCGGCGGGATGGGAGCGGGCGGACGCGGCTGACCGACTTCGGGGAGGTGGGGGTCAATTTCACGGTGTTCGCCCCGGATGGGGAGCGCCTGCTGGTCATGGCCGAGAACAACAACCTCCCGCTGATTGGCACCACGCCGTGGCCGGTGACCCCGGAGACCGCGACCCGATTGACGGGATTGGACGTTGCGGGGGGTCGGATGGTCCCGTCCTCGTGGTCGCCGGATGGGCGCTGGCTCACGGGTGTGGTGCAGCCCCCCTCCGGTGGTTTCCGTGGCACTGCCATCTACGAGATGGCGGCCGGCCGTGCCCGGGCCCTGAGCAGCGATGGAATCAGCCTCGTGCTGGGATGGCTTCCCGGGTACCGGCGCGTGGTGTACTTCACAGAGTCCGGGGCGCTCGTGGTCCAGGACATCGAGTCGCTCGAGCGGCGCGTCCTGAGTGCCGCCTTGCCCTACCCTCCGGATCTATACGGCAGCCTTGTCGCCGCGCCCGATGGCCGGACGCTGTACTATGGCGCCCGCCAAGTGGAGTCGAACGTCTGGATGGTGCGGCGAGCGCCTGAGGGGCGGGAGCCATGACCGCACCCCTCGACTGCCTCGCTGGGGGTTCGGCCCAGGGTGGGGGAGTGCGGGTCCGAACGCGGCAACGGGACTGGACACCCGTCATATCGTCAGGTATGTTATGATATTAAATAATATCAGTTACCATGCCATTGTACCAGGAGGATCTCGTGGCAACGGTCCAGATCAGCGCCCGCATTGATCCACGCCTGAAGCAGACCCTCGATGCGTTCTGCCAGTCGCGGGGGATCGTGATGAATCACTTCATCCAGGAGGCGATCCTCGACCGCCTGGAGGAGTTCGAGGATATCGAGGACCTCAAGGCCATTCGCCACGAACCGACCCGCCCCCTGGCCGCGGTGCTGGCCGACCTGAAGCGTGATGGCGCGCTATAGGATCGAGGTCAGCAGGACGGCGGAGAAGCAGCTGCGCAAGCTCGGGGTCGCGGACCGTCGTCGAGTCGTCCAGGCGCTGGTAGGGCTGGGCGAGGACCCCCACCCGCCCGGCTCCCGGAAGCTGAGCGGCTACACCGATGTCTTCCGGATCCGCGTCGGCGTGTTCCGAGTGCTCTACAGCGTGGAGGGCCGCACGCTGATCGTGATCATCCTCAAGCTGGGGCACCGAAAGGACGTGTACCGATGAGCGCCCCACTCGACCGACTCGCCGCCGCATTGTCCGACCGCTACCGGATCGAGCGCGAGCTCGGCCAGGGCGGCATGGCCACGGTGTATCTGGCCGAGGATCTCAAGCACAAACGCCGCGTCGCGGTGAAGGTGCTCAAGCCCGAACTCGCCGCCGTGCTCGGCGCCGAGCGGTTCGTGCAGGAGATCACGACCACGGCGGCGCTGCAGCATCCGCACATCCTGCCGCTGTTCGATTCCGGCACCGCCGAGGGGTTCCTCTACTATGTCATGCCGTTCATTGACGGCGAGACGTTGCGGGGCAAGCTGGACCGCGAGACGCAGCTCGGTGTGGACGAGGCGGTCAGGATCACGACCGACGTCGCGGACGCGCTCCACTATGCGCACACCCAGGGCGTGATCCATCGCGACATCAAGCCCGAGAACATCCTGATCCACAACGGCCGGCCGATGGTGGCCGATTTCGGGATTGCCCTGGCGGTGAGCGCCGCGGCTGGTGGTCGCATGACGGAGACAGGCTTGAGCCTGGGCACCCCGCACTACATGTCGCCCGAGCAAGCGACGGCGGAGAAGGAGATCACCGCCCGAAGCGATGTGTACTCGCTGGCCAGCGTGTTGTACGAGATGCTCACCGGGAGCCCGCCGCACACCGGGGCTTCTGCCCAGCAGATCATCATGAAGATCGTGACGGAGGAGGCGGCACCGGTCACGAAGCTGCGCAAGGCGGTGCCCGGCAACGTGGCGGCGGCGGTGGCCAAGGCGCTGGAGAAGCTGCCGGCGGACCGGTTCGAGAGCGCGGCCGCCTTCGCGGCCGCGCTCAGCGACCGAGGCTTCACGACGGCGACCACCGCCGCGCTCGCGGGCGCCGGGCATCGGCCGGACCGCTGGCGTGTCATCGCAATCGGGGCTCTCTCGGTGGCCGCACTGCTCCTGACGGCCACGCTGTGGCTGTCCTATCGCTCCGGCGCCCCCGCCGTCCCAGCCCACCACGCAGTACAGTTCGCACTGCAACTGCCACCCGACGTCTCCCTTCCGCCGCCCGGTGCATCCACGAGCTTCGCCGTCTCACCGGATGGTGGCACCGTCGTCTTTCTCGGCAGTCGTGGTGGGGACGCCGCCACTCCCCGGATCTTTGTTCGCACGTTGTCCGACCAGGCAGTGCACGAGCTGCCGGGTACGGAAGGCGCCAGCTTCATGTTCTTCGCCCCCGATGGACGATCCGTCGGGATCGCCATGAGTGGTCGGCTCCTGCGACTGGACCTCTCCGGTGGCGGCCCAGCCACGATCGTGCCCGCGCTGGGGAGCGTGTTCGGTGGGGCGACATGGGGGGGTGATGACGTCATCCTCTTCTCCCGTGGCGCCAGTGCTGGGTTGTGGCGCGTGTCAGCCGGCGGCGGGGAGCCGCAGCCGGCCACTGTGCTCGACAGCGTGCGCGGCGACGTTGCCCACGCGTGGCCCCACTTCCTGCCGGACGGGCGGACGTTCGTGTTCACGATCTACCGTCCGAACTCCACGTCGCTGGCCGTCGGGACGCTCGATGGCCACATCGAGGAGCTGGGGCAGCCCGGAATCGGGCCGCAGTTCGTGTCGGGCAGTGGTCATCTGTTGTTCAGCACGGCGGAAGGGAGCCTGGTCGCCGCCCGGTTCGACCTGGCACGCGGGCGTTTCACGGGGGCGCCCGCCCTGATCGCGGACGACGTGAGAGGCGCAGGGCATTGGGCGTCGTCACCGACCGGGACCCTCGTCATCGATCGCGGTTCTTCGAGCAGCCGGCTGGTGCTCGTGGACCGCGCGGGAAGGGTTGAGCCGCTGAGCATGGAGTCGCGCGATTTTCGATTGCCGCGCGTCTCACCGGATGGCCAGCGGATCACGGTCCAGGTGAGCGGCACCGGTGAAGGGGGTATCTGGATCCACGATCGTCGTACCGGCACGCTCGGCCGGTTCACGCCGAGCGGAGCGTATTCGGACGCGATCTGGACACCGGACGGTCGGCGGCTTGCCTTCGCGGCCATGGGAGCGCAGTCGAACGTCGACATCTTCTGGCAGGCGGCCGACGGCAGCGGGGCTCCGGAGCCGGCCGTGACAGGTGCGGGGAACCAGTGGCCGTGGTCGTGGACGCCGGATGAACGCACGCTCGTTTACGACGAAATCGTCAGCGGCAATCCCACGCGGATCATGGCTGTCGATGTGGGGAGTGACGGGCCATCGCGCGTGGTGGTCGGTTCGCCCGAGGCCACAAACCGACTTCCCAGTGTGTCGCCCGATGGTCGCTGGCTGACGTATGCGTCCAACGAAACAGGCAGGTGGGAGGTGTACGTGCGGCCGTTCGCCGGTGCGGGCGGCAAGCAGCAGATCTCGGCCGGTGGTGGAAACCAGCCGGCCTGGTCGCGCGATGGGAGAGAGCTGTTCTATCGCGATGGGGCACGGCTGATTGCGGCCGCGCTCGAGTTCGGGGAGGATGTGCGCGTCCTGGTGCGTACCGCACTGTTCGAGGACGTGTTTTCCATGTCCAATGCGACCAACTACGATGTGCTGCCGGATGGCAGCGGCTTCGTCATGCTGCAACCGGTGGAAGCCGCCCGCCAGCTCACCGTGATGGTCAACTGGCTGGATGAGCTGCGCCGGAGGGCCGGCGAAGGTCCGCAGGCACCGTGATGAACGATCCGGCCACTCAGAGGCTCACCGCCGCCCTCAGCCGTAGCTACCGCCTCGAGCGCGAGCTCGGAGCCGGCGGCATGGCCACGGTGTATCTGGCCGAGGACCTCAAGCACACGCGCCAGGTCGCCGTCAAGGTCCTGAAACCCGAGCTTGGTGCCGTACTGGGCGCCGAGCGGTTCATCAACGAGATCCGCACAACCGCCAACCTGCAGCACCCCAACCTGCTGCCCTTGTTCGACTCGGGCGAGGCCGACGGGTTCCTGTTCTACGTCATGCCCTACGTGGAAGGGGAGACGCTGCGGGCACGCATGGACGCTGAGCGCCAACTGCCGGTCGAGGAGACGGTGCGGCTGATGGCGCTCCTGGCGGGTGCCCTCGACTTCGCCCACGCCCGCGGCGTCGTGCACCGCGACCTCAAGCCCGAGAACATCCTGCTGCAGGCCGGCCAGCCGATCATCGCGGACTTCGGCATCGCGCTGGCCGTGGCGCAGGCCGGCGGCGAGCGGGTGACGCAGACGGGCCTCTCCCTCGGCACCCCGCACTACATGAGTCCGGAGCAGGCCGCGGGCACGCCCACAGTTGATGCCCGGTCGGACCAGTATGCCCTCGGCGCCACGGCGTATGAGATGCTGACCGGGGAGCCGCCGCATACGGGCGCGACGACACCCGCCATCATCGCCCGCCTGATGACCGAGCGACCGCGGAGCATCCGCGCCGTGCGTCCCGCCGTCCCTCCCGGTGTCGAAACGGCGATCTTCCGGGCGCTTGAGAAATCCCCGGCCGACCGGTTCCCGAGCTGCGGGGCGTTTGCGGCGGCACTGACCGCCGGCGCTCGTGACACCGCGGTGGTGCCCGATCGCCCCGCGGTGGGTCCAGGCACGTTGGCCCAGGGCACCCGACGCCGTCGCAACCTTGTCGGTGCGGTGCTGGTACTCGTCGCGATCGTAGGCGTTGGGGGCGTTCTGAAGTGGCGCGCCCCGTCCGGGGACACCGCCGGTGCGGCCGCCAGCACCGATGAGCGCTCCCTGGCGGTGCTCCCGTTCTCCTCGGTGGGCGGCGACACCGCCAACAGCTACTTTGCCGCCGGCATCGCGGACGAACTCACCAGTGCCCTCATGCAGATCCCGGGCCTGCGCCTGGCGGGGCGCGCCTCGGCGGCCCGCGTCAAGGAGCAGGGGGGCGGGGCCCGCGAGATCGGCGAGGCACTGAATGTCGCGGCGGTGCTCGATGGCTCGGTCCGCCGGTCGGGCGGTCGGATCCGCGTCTCGGCGGAACTCACCAGCGCCGGCGATGAACGGGTGATCTGGAGCCAGACGTACGAGCGGTCCCTGGCCGATGTGTTTGCCGTACAGGACGAGATCACCCGGGAGATCGTCGCGGCGCTGCAGCTGCGACTCAGCTCGGCGGGTGGTTCGGGCGGCATGAGCGCGCGGGGCGGCACCACAAACCTCGAGGCGTACGACCTGTATCTGCGCGCGCTCCCGCTCTACAAGGGGCGTGGCAGCGGGTTGCTCGAAGCCGAGCGGTACCTCGTGGAGGCGGTCTCGCGCGATCCGGACTATGCCCGCGCCCACGCGATGCTGGCATCGACGCTCCTGGCGCAGCCGTACTTCGTTTCGGTCAGCGCCCGCGATGTCGCCGAGCGGGGGCGGGCTGCGGCGATGCGGGCGATTGCCCTCGATGACGCGCTGGCCGATGGACACCAGGCCCTCGCCCACGCGCACGCGGAAGCGCAAGAGTGGGTGGCAGCGCGGCAGCAGTACGAGCGTGCGATCGCCCTCGATCCCCAGTTCGTCGAAGCGCGCTACCGGATGGGAGAGATGCTGTATCGGATGGGGCTGCCCCGCGAATCGCTCGGATATCTCGAAGCCGCCAATCGATTGGATCCACTGTACACGCAGAACAACGCCTACCTCAGCCTGACGCTGGCGATGCTCGGGCGGTTCGAGGAGGCCATCGCCGTGGCCCAACGCGCGCTGGCACTGGATCCGGAACAGATCCAGGTCAACCAGTGGTATGCCTACGTGCTCGATCTCGCGGGGCGCGGCGAGGAGGCCGCGGCGCAGGCGCGCCGACTGCTCGCGCTGCCGGATATCACGCCCGTGCGAGTCGGTAGTGCGGCGTGGATTCTGAGTCGCTCCGGCGCGCGCGACGAGGCACGCGCACTGCTGCATCGCATCGAGGCGCTTCCCGCCGGGAACCGGGAGCGCGAAGTGGGCCTTGTCTACGCGCACCTGGCGGTCAATGATCTCGAGGGCGCGATCACGGCCCTTGAAACGGCGGTGCAGGTTGATCCGCAGCGCTTGGTGGCGCACGGCCTGCACAACACGGTCTTTGACCCGCTGCGTGCGGACCCGCGTTTCGCCGCCGTCCTCCGCCAGCTCAACCTCGACGTTGACCGGCTCACCCTGCCCGATGGCGGACGGTCACGATAGTGTTTCACACCACACCGGGCACGCCATGACCGACGCACTGGCACGACTGAAGACCGCCCTCTCTGACCGCTACACCCTCGAGCGCGAGCTCGGCCAGGGCGGCATGGCCACCGTCTACCTGGCCCAGGACCTCAAGCACGACCGCCAGGTGGCCATCAAGGTCCTCAAGCCCGAGCTCGCCGCCGTCCTCGGCGCCGAGCGGTTCGTGGTGGAGATCAAGACCACCGCCGCCCTGCAGCATCCCCACATCCTGCCGCTCTTCGATTCCGGCGTGGCCGACGGCTTCCTGTACTACGTCATGCCGTTCATCCAGGGCGAAACGCTGCGCACTAAGCTCGATCGCGAAACCCAGCTCGGCATTGACGAGGCGGTCCGCATTGCGCGCGACGTGGCCGACGCGCTCGACTACGCCCACCGCCATGGCGTGATCCACCGCGACATCAAGCCGGAGAACATCCTGTTGCACGACGGCCGGCCGATGGTGGCCGACTTCGGGATTGCGCTGGCGCTTTCCGCCGCCGCCGGTGGCCGGATGACCGAAACGGGAATGTCGCTCGGCACGCCGCACTACATGAGCCCCGAGCAGGCCACCGCCGAGAAGGAGATCAGCGGCCGGTCGGATGTGTACTCGCTGGCCAGTGTGCTGTACGAGATGCTCACCGGTGAGCCGCCGCACATGGGCAAGTCGGCCCAGCAGATCATCATGAAGATCATCGCCGAGCCGGTGAAACCGGTCACCGACCTGCGGAAATCGGTGCCGCCGCACGTCGCGGACGCCGTGGCGCAGGCGCTGGAGAAGCTGCCGGCCGATCGGTTCACGAGCGCGGCGGAGTTTGCGGCGGCGCTGGGTGGGGAGGGCGGCACGGTGACCCGCAGACCCACCGCCAACCGGGCCGCATCGGGTCCTCGCGCCGTTCGGTCGTCGGGCCTGCTGACCATCCTGGCCGCGGCCCTCCTTCTCGCCACCGGGCTCGCCGCCTGGGGCTGGCTGCGTCCGTCACCGGAGCCAGCCGTCACCCGGCAGCGCGTGGTGCTCTGGTCCTACCACCTTCCCTCCCCCCTCGACCCCGGCGCCCGGATGGTGGCGAACCAGGTGGCGATCGCCCCGGATGGATCGAGCATCGTCTACGCCGATACCGCGGACGGCACCCTGATGCTGTGGCGCAAGCTGCGCGGTGCCGCGGCAGCGGTGCCGATGCCGGACACCGAGGGTGGGGTGGCGCCGTTCTTCTCGCCCGATGGCCGGTGGGTCGGCTTTCAGACGCTGGATCGCAAGCTGCGCAAGATCCCGGTCGAGGGTGGGGGCGCCGTCACCCTGGCGGAGAATGGCAGTTTCAACTACAAGGTCGGCACCTGGCTCGACGACCAGACCATCGTCTATGGCGTCGGGCTCACCGAGGTCGCCAGGGTCTCGGCCGACGGCGGGGAACCGGTGATGCTCCCGATGCCGGGAGCGGCCAGTGGTGTCAATCTGTTGTCCATCGTGGCGTTGCCCGGCAGCCGCGGGTTTTTGGCGGCGCTCTGCGACGGCAACTGTGCCGTCAACTCCGCGGTGTATGTCTACGAGTTCGCGTCGGACAGCGCCCGGCTTGTGATTCCGAACGCCTCGGGGGTCTGGTACGCGCCCACCGGGCACCTCCTGTTCACCGATCGCGAGCGCGGGCTGTTCGCGGCGCCGTTCGAC
This sequence comes from Gemmatimonadales bacterium, assembly GCA_046260395.1. Taxonomy (GTDB): domain Bacteria; phylum Gemmatimonadota; class Gemmatimonadetes; order Gemmatimonadales; family GWC2-71-9; genus JAWXBA01. The sequence continues at coordinate 5,266 of JBHEPH010000049.1, read as the reverse complement.
CTCGGCACCCTGGAGGTCACCGGGGGCTCCGTGTCGGTGATCGAAGGGGTGGAGCCCACCCGGTTCGCCCTGTCGGCGTCGGGGACGGCAGTGTACGTCGTGGATCGGACGGCCGAAGCGCCGTCCGACCTGGTCTGGGTTGCGCGGGACGGCCGGGTTGAGCCGGTGGACTCCACCTGGAAGGGCTGGTTCGAGTACCCCGCGATCTCGCCGGACGGCCGGTCGGTGGCCGTCAGCCTGCGCGGCCAGACCACCGACCTCTGGATCCGGCGGGAGGACGGGACCCGCCAGAAGCTCATCGCGGCGGGTGAGGCGATCTGGCGTCCCTCGTGGACCCCGGACGGGGAGTCGCTGGCGTTCATTGCTGTCACCAGTGAACGCGGGGCCGATCAGGCGCGGGCGTTCCTGGCGCGGACGGATGGTGTGGGCACGGCGCGCCAGCTGCTCACCCACGACTTTGGCGTCTGGGAGGTGGAACTCTCGCGGGACGGGCAATGGGCGGTATTCCGGGCCGATGAGGAGGGTGGCGCCAACCGCATTTACGCGCGCCGCCTGGCGGGTGACACGACCGTGCTCCCGCTGCACGTGGACCGGATGGTGGGGATGGGTCGAGTCTCCCTCTCGCCGGACGGCCGGTGGCTGGCCTGGTCCGGCACTTTAGGTGCCGGGGAGGGGGAGATTTACGTGGCGTCATTTCCCGACATGGGCTCGCTGCGCCAGGTCTCGCGTGGAGGCGGGGACGCGCCGCGCTGGTCCCGGAGTGGCCGCGAGCTCTTCTTCGAGAATGCCGGAACACTGATGACCGTCGCGGTGCCACCGGGTCCCACCCTGGCCCCCGGGGCACCGAGGCCGCTCTTCTCCCTGGCCGGCTTCCGGGTGGCCCGCAACCGGCCGCAGTACGACGTGGCCCCGGGGGACCAGCGCTTCGTAATGATCCGGGAGCCGGGGAGCGCAGCGCGAGAGGTAGTCTACGTCGAGAACTGGTTCACCGAACTTACGCAGCGGATGCGGCAGTGAGTCGCCCCATGGAGCGCCTCACCGCCGCCCTCTCCGACCGCTACCGCATCGAGCGCGAGCTCGGTCAGGGCGGCATGGCCACCGTCTACCTCGCCCAGGACCTCAAGCACGACCGCCAGGTGGCCATCAAGGTCCTCAAGCCCGAACTCGCCGCCGTGCTCGGCGCCGAGCGGTTCGTGGTGGAGATCAAGACCACCGCCGCGCTGCAGCATCCCCACATCCTGCCGCTCTTCGATTCTGGTGTGGCCGACGGTTTCCTCTACTACGTGATGCCGTTCATCCAGGGCGAAACGCTCCGCACCAAGCTGGACCGCGAAACCCAACTCGGCATTGACGAGGCGGTCCGCATTGCCCGGGAGGTGGCCGACGCGCTCGACTACGCCCACCGCCATGGTGTGATCCACCGCGACATCAAGCCGGAGAACATCCTGCTCCACGACGGCCGCCCGATGGTGGCCGATTTCGGGATCGCGCTGGCGCTGAGCGCGGCGGCTGGGGGACGGATGACCGAGACGGGGATGAGTCTTGGCACGCCGCACTACATGAGCCCCGAGCAGGCCACCGCCGACAAGGAGATCAGCGGCCGGTCGGATGTGTACTCGCTGGCCAGCGTGCTGTACGAGATGCTGACGGGCGAGCCGCCCCACATGGGCAAGTCGGCGCAGCAGATCATCATGAAGATCATCGCCGAGCCGGTGAAACCGGTGACCGACCTGCGGAAATCGGTGCCGCCGCACGTAGCCGACGCCGTGGCGCAGGCGCTGGAGAAGCTGCCGGCGGATCGGTTCACGAGCGCGAAGGAGTTTGCCGACGCGCTGGCAGGGGAGGGAACCACGGTCAGCTCCCGGCGCTCTCGGCTGCAGGCCACGGCGGCTCGCCCCGCCACCAGCCTGACCGCCGTGCCCGTCCTGATCGCCTTGACCGCCCTGGCCGCCCTTGCCGCTTGGGGGTGGCTGCGACCGGCGGCAGCGCCCACGCCGCCGCCGGAGGCGCGGTTCACCATCGAGCACTCCGCAACCGGGGCCTTTGCGGACGTCCCCGGCTCGCCATTGGCGTTCTCGCCGGACGGCAGCCAGCTCGTGTACGTGGGCCGCGACGCCGAAGACCGCCAACATCTCTACCGCCGGACCTTGGACAACCCGGTGCCGGAGTTGCTGCCCGGTACGGAGGACGCCACCGGCCCGTTCTTCTCGCCCGATGGCCTCGAGATCGGCTTTGCCCAGGGCGGTCGGCTTCGCGCCAAAGTGCTCGACGGCGGCCCGATACGGACCGTCAGCGAGGCCGGAAGCACCGGTGGGAGTTGGGGCCCCGACGGAAACATCTGGCTCGCGACGGCGAACAGTCTGGAGCGCGTCCCGGCCCGCGGTGGCACCGCCGGAGCGGCGGTCATCCCCCGCGACTCGGCCACGAGCCAGGTGCTGCGGTGGCCCGATGCGCTGCCCAACGGACGCGGAGTGCTCCTCACCCTCGTGGAGGACCAGGAACCCCGGCTCGCGGTGGTCACCCTCCCCGACCTCACGGTGAAAGTCCTGGGCCCCGTGGGGATGTATCCCCGCTGGGTGGAGAAGGGGTACCTCGTCTGGCTGGACATGGACGGGACCCTGCTCGCCGCCCGATTCGACGATCGCGCGCTGGAGCTGATCGGCCCGCCCCAGCCCATCGCCACCGGCGTGCGCTTCGGTCCGGCCTTCCCCGGCAAACTGGCGGTCAGCCGCTCGGGGGCCCTGGCGTACTTCGGGGGAGCCAACTCCAACCGCGAGCTCGTGCTCATTGATCCTACGACTGGGCAGGAGGGGGTGCTCCAGCGGGGCAAGTTCTATGCGGGTCCCCGATTCTCTCCGGACGGCCGGCGGCTCGCGTTCAACATCTTGGAGTTCGCGGGGCTCACCGCGGCCGACGTCTGGACCTACGACTTCGCTTCCGGCACGGTCTCTCGCGAGACCTCCGATGCGCAGAGTTTCTCTCCTGAATGGCTGGCTGACAGTCGGCGTCTGCTGGTGATCGGGCAGGGCCTCCACATCCTCAGCGCGGATGGCAGTGGGCGGACCGACACCCTGCGGGGGGGCTGGGGCAGCGGGCCGGTTGACGAAGTGCACCTGTTGCCCGATGAACAAGGGGCGGTGTACCGGCGCGGAAGGGGTGGAAACCGGGACATCCTCTTCATGAATCTTGCCGGCGATGCCGAACCCGAGTTGCTCCAGGCGACGCCCTTCAACGAACGGAATCTGGCGCTGTCGCCGGACGGTCGCTGGCTCGCCTACGTGTCGAACGAATCGGGCGACGACGCCGTATACCTGCGCGCGGTCACGAGAGGGGGAGGGCGCGTGCGGGTGTCCCCCGGGATAGGCAGCGAGCCGCGCTGGGGGCCCGGCGGCCGTGCACTGTACTACCGGGCTGCGGATTCGGTGCTGGTGGTGACCGTGACGCCGGGTGCGACGCCCAGTGTCGGCGCACCGCGCCGCGTCTGGACCGGGTCGTACGTGACAGAACCAAACCGTCCCGCCTGGGATCTGTCGCCCGACGGGCGGCGATTCGTATTCACCCGCCGCGTGGAAGGCGAGAACCTTCGCTTGAACGTGGTGCTGCACTGGTTCGACAACGCGGCCAGGCGGAACCCGTGAGCGGTGGGTACGCGCGACGAGTTCGCGGCCCCCGGCGCAAGGTTCTGCGCAGGGTTCCCAAGCCCGAATGGGCTCACCGCGCGGTGCGGTGTACTGTCGGATCCACAGCCAAGCATCCCGGAGGCCGCCATGGCGACCAGGCATGACCTCGATTGGTCATACACCCAGATCGACCGCCTCTTCCGCGCCAGCATCGGCCAGACGGCCGACTTCAGTAATGCCAAGTACGACGGCGACTTCTCGCTGACGCTGGAGCAGGCGCAGCGGCGCAAGCACGAGTTCATCGCCGACCAGATCGGACTGCGGCCGGGCTCTCGGGTCCTCGACATGACGTGCGGCTGGGGACCGTTTCTGCGCTTTGCCCAGGAGCGCGGCGCGCACGGCATCGGCACCTCGCTGGCGCGGGCCCAGGTCGAGGCCTGCCGCAGCAACGGGCTCGATGCGCACCTCATGGATTGCCGCACGATCACGCCGGATACACTGGGCAGCTTCGATGCCGTCGTGTGCGTCGGCGGCTTCGAGCACTTCGCCACCCGCGAGGAGTACGACGCCGGCCGGCAGGATGCCGTCTACGACGCCTTCTTCCGCGGCGTGCACGCGCTGCTGCCGCCCCGCGGCCGCTTCTACATGCAGTCGATGGTGTTCGGTCGCCACATGGTTGCCGCAGACCGCGTCGATATCAACGCGCCGCACGGCTCCGATGGGCATGTGCTCGCGCTGCTCGCCGCGCAGTTCCCCGGCTCCTGGCTGCCCTACGGCCTCGAGCAGATCGAGCGCACCGCGGCGCCGTACTTCCGGACGGTTCACGCCGAAAGCGGCCGCCTCGATTACATTGAGACGACGCGCCAGTGGAAGCTGCGCTTTGCGGCGTTCGGCCTCAAAAAGTTCGCCATCAAGTTGACGCTGCTGCCGCGCTATCTGACAAGCAAGCAATTCCGGGACGCGTTTGCATCCGGCATCGAGGCCAACTCCGTCTGCTTCCAGCGCGAGCTGCTCGATCACTACCGCGTCGTGCTTGAGCGCGCCTGATCCACCAATGGCCGACAGCGAAAAGCGCGGTTCACACCGCACGCCGTCGCCCCCTGGGCGGAGGGCTGAGACCCTGCGATGTCAGGCAGTCGCTTCGCGATCGCGGTCAGCGACGTGTCGTGGGTGGGGGCGTTGGGGGTAACTCCGCACGGCGTCGGCGACTTCCGGCGGCCGGGCGGTTCCACACCAACGGGATGAGGGGGCACATGCCCGAACCGCGCTTATCCTCCGCCCCCTCGGGCCATCCTGTTCAGGGCATCTGTCATGGGAATTGAGGCCCTCAGGGCAAGCCTCGCCGACCGCTATCGGATCGAGCGTGAGCTCGGCCAGGGCGGCATGGCAACGGTGTACCTGGCCGAAGACCTCAAGCACAAGCGCAAGGTGGCGCTCAAGGTGCTCAAGCCCGAACTCGCCGCCGTGCTCGGCGCCGAGCGGTTCGTGCAGGAGATCACGACCACGGCGGCGCTCCAGCATCCCCACATCCTGCCGCTGTTCGACTCCGGCACCGCCGACGGGTTCCTCTACTATGTCATGCCGTTCATCGACGGCGAGACGCTGCGATCGAAGCTGGACCGTGAGACCCAGCTTGGCATCGACGA
>JBHEPH010000048.1:373-19110 GCA_046260395.1 Gemmatimonadales bacterium | reverse complement strand
GCCTGATGTTTCGCACCCGATGGTTCCCGATGGCCGCCCTGACCCTGGTGCTTGCTACCAGCGGCTGTGGCTACAACACGATCCAGACCAAGGACGAGGCGGTCAACAGCGCGCTGGCGCAGGTCAAGGTCCAGCTGCAGCGCCGAGCCGACCTGATTCCCAACCTGGTGGAGACGGTCAAGGGGTTCGCCGCCCAGGAAACCGAGATCTTCATCGCCGTGGCCGAGGCGCGGAGCCGGCTGGCCGGCGCCGTGCAGAGCGGGGGGGTCACCGAAATGGCCGAGGCCAATGCGGCGCTGAATGCGCCACTGGGCCGGTTGCTGGCGATCGTGGAGGCGTATCCCGAGCTCCGCTCCAACGAGAACTTCCTGCAGCTGCAGGACCAGCTCGAGGGGACGGAGAACCGCATCGCGGTGTCACGCCAGGACTACAACCGCGCCGTGGAGGATTTCAACGGCACGATCCGGCGCTTTCCGGTGAACCTGACCGCGAAGATCTTCGGGAACGGTACGCCACGGGAGTACTTCGACCTGACGAGTCCGGCGGCGGGAGAGGTGCCGAGGGTGCAGTTCTGACGGGTGAGAGGTAAGAGGTAAGAGGTGAGCAGTGAGAAGTGAGCAGTGAGAAGTGAGCAGTGAGAAGTGAGCAGTAAGCAGTAAGCAGGGAGCAGGGAGCAGGGAGCAGGGAATGGGCGGCGGTAAAGGGTGTCATCCCGAGTGAGGACCGGCAGGTCCGAGCGAGGGATCTTGTCGGCATCGCTGGTGGGCTGCTCAGTCAACTGTGCCCGGGTAACAAGATCCCTCGCCCGCTTGGCAGGCTTCGGGATGACTCCGAGGCCGGATGGCCTCCGTCTCTGTTCCCCGTTCCCTGTTCCCCGCTCCCCGTCAGTCGGTAATGACCCCTGGCAGGATATACCGCAGCGGATTCACCGGCCGGCCGTTCACAAGCACCTCGTAGTGCAGGTGGGGGCTGGTGGAGAGGCCGGAGTTGCCGACCAGGGCGATCCGATCGCCCCGCTGGACGCGCTGGCCCGGGGTGACAAGCAGGCGGGACGCGTGGGCGTACCGGGTGATGATGCCATGGCCGTGGTCGAGGACCACGGTATTGCCATAGCCCGTCTCGAACTGGGAGGAGACCACGGTGCCGGCGCCCGGCGCGATGATGGGAGTGCCTCGCGGCGCCACCACATCGATGCCTTCATGGGGACGCGCCTCCTGCAGCAGGGGATGCGACCGCATGGGGGAATAGTTGCTGGAGAGCCAGCCCTGCGTCGGCATGATCGAGGGCAGGCTGGCCAGCCGGTCGGCGTGCGTGGCCAGGCTGTCGGCGGCCTCGCTGAAGCTGGCCGAGAGCAAAGTGGCACGGCGGGTCAGGGCGTTGACGTCCACCCGCACGGATCCGGCCTGATGGAGGAGGACGCTGCCCGGTTCGGCAGAGACCCGGGCGGGACCACCGATTCCGGCGGCACGCACCTGCGGGTCGATCGGGTCCAGGTTGGCCATGACGCGCAGCCGGGAATCGCGCTGCTCGAGCTCGTGGAGGGTGTCGGCGAGGGTGCTGAGGCGGCCCTGGAGCTGGCCGAGCGTCTGGGCCAGCCGCGCGTTCTCGATCTCCAGCGCTTCCGCCCGGGCCACATCCACGGTGCGAGCGACGGTGGCATAGCCTAGCAGCAGGGCCACCACGGTCAGGGCGACCACGACGCTCGCCACCAGCTTCAGCGCCGTATGCGAGAGTTCCAGCACCCGCGAGGCACTCGAGCCCTGCGGCACGATCATGATCGTCCAGCGACGTTCCGGCATTCACCCTCGCATCCTGACTGCGCACCAGACCAATCCCGCCGCAGGGCCGACCCAACCCTCCAGACAGGTCCGGGTGGTCTTTGTGACCCCCGGCACAGACTGGTAATGTGCCCCTCAATCACTGGGATGTCAACCCGTTGTAATCGAATTGTAATGTATTGTGAAACAATGAGTTACGCGGTTGGCTCCACGCCAGGCCTGGGAAACAGCGCGGGCGGTTTGGACGTGGGGCTGCCGGCCAGGGCGGGGGCGTCGGCCAGGGAGAGTTGGGCGCCGGCGGCGGTGCCACCCTGTCCCAGCGCCTGCCAGAGCAGCTCGGAGGCGTTGGGCAGGAAGGGGGAGGCCATCAATGCCAGCCGGAACAGGCAGCGGGCCAGGGCCGCCAGGGCCTCGTCCAACGCCCCGTCCTGACCGGCCTTGGCCAGGGTCCAGGGGGCAGTCTGGACGATGAACTGGTTGGCCGCGGTCACCAACTCCCAGGCCGCATCGGCGCCACCCCGGAGATCCAGGGCGTCCATGGCCTGCCGGTACCGGGCGAGGGTATCCGCCCCCCGCGCGTCGAGTACGGTCAGGGTTTCCGTGGCCGGCACCACCCCATCCCGGTACTTGGCCAGCATCGCCAGCGACCGGGAGGCCAGATTGCCGAGCCCGTCGGCCAGGTCGGAGGTGTAGCGCTCCTCGAACCGCTCCCAGCTGAAGTTGCCGTCGCTGTCCCAGGAGATCTCCCGGAGCAGGAAGAAGCGAAAGGCGTCGGGACCGAACCGTTCAATGGCCTCATCGAGGTTGAGCTTGACCCCGGCGCTCTTGCTGAAGCGCTCCCCACCCAGGTACACAAAGCCGTGCGCCCAGACCCGCTCGGGCAGCGGCAGTTCCGCCGCCGCCAGCATCGCCGGCCAGATGACCGTGTGGAAGCGGGTGATGTCCTTGCCGATGACATGCAGGTGCGCTGGCCACTCCGCGCCGGAACCCTCCGCCCGGGTGGCGGTCCAGTAATTGGGCAGCGCATCGAACCAGACATAGGTGATCTGCGTCTCGCCGGTGCTGAGCGGCCGGGGGAAGGGCACGCCCCAGGTGAACCGTGACCGGCTCGCGGAGATGTCGTCGAGTCCCTCCTGCAGCAGGCCCAGGATCTCGTTGCGCCGGCTGGGCGGGGAGATGAAGTCGGGATGGGCGGCAATGTGTTCCAGCAGGAACGGCGTGTAGCGCGACAGCCGGAAGAACCAGTTCCGCTCGCGCACGGTCTCCAGCACCCGGGTCGGGTGGAGGGTGCATTTCCCCTCGACCACCTCGCTGTCGGCCTTGAACGCCTCGCAGCCGACGCAGTAGAGCCCCTGGTACTCGCGCTCGTAGAAGTCATCGGGGTTGCGCGCAAAGATCCGCTCGATGAGTTCCTGCACGCCGGCCTGGTGCACGGGTGAGGTGGTGCGGATGAACTGGTCGTGGGAGATCCCCAGGCGCTGCCAGGTGCCGGCAAACCGCGCGGCGATCCGGTCGGTGAACGCCTGCGGCTCCTCCCCCCCGGCCGCCGCCGTCTGCGCCACCTTCTGGCCGTGCTCGTCCATGCCGATCAGGAACCAGACGTCGTCCCCCCGAAGACGCCGGTACCGCGCGATGGCGTCGGCTCCGAGTTTCTCGTAGGCATGGCCCAGATGGGGGTCGCCGTTGGCGTAATCAATGGCGGTGGTGAGATAGAAGCGGGCCACTCCCTCCCGCCGAGGCTTCCGGTCGGGACGGGGTGGCCGTTCCGCCCGCGCCGGCCGTTCCGGGCGCGGTGAGGCCGCCGGCCGTGAGGGAGCGGGCGCGGCGGCCTCCGGTAGCGGGCCGCTCGCCGCGGTCTCCATTTCCTGGTTGAGGTCCAGCAGCGCCACGATCCTGGGCCCTTCCTCGTCGTGCCGGAGGAAGACCCGCTCGCGGAAGATGTCCACGGCAATTACCTTCTCGGTGCCCCGCAGGGTCCGGACCGACTTCCCCTCCTTGGGGAAGCGCTTGCGGGCCTTCACGTAGAACTCGTGCTCGTACTTAAGGCAGCAGAGCAGCCGGCCGCAGCCGCCGCTGATCTGGGCGGGGTTGAGCGAGAGGTGCTGGTCCTTGGCGAGGGCCAGGCTGACCGGCGACAGCTCGGTGAGCCAGGTCGAGCAGCAGTATTCGCGACCACAGCGACCCACGCCACCCAGCCGGGCGGCCTCGTCGCGAACGCCGATCTGGCGCAGCTCGATCCGGGTCTTGAGGCGGGCGGCGAGGTCGCGCACCAGCTCGCGGAAGTCCACGCGCTGTTCGGCGGTGAAGTAGACCGTCAGCTTCTTGCGGTCCCACTGCCACTCGGTGTCGGCGGCCTTCATCTCCAGCTTGTGGGCGCGGATCCGCTCGATGACCTGCTGCCGGGTTTCCTCCTCGCTGCGCCGGAGCTCGTTGGCGGTGGCGATCTCCTCCTGCGAGGCCCGGCGGAGGACACGGAAGGTGGGGGTGGGCGCCTCGCCGGTGGCGCACCCGCTGCAGGCCACCGCGCACTTGGCGGTGGCCACATCGTCGGTGGCGCTGATGCGCCCGAAATCGAGCCCGCGATCGCTCTCGACGATCACCGGCTCCTGCAGGCGCAGGGGGGCGTCTTCCGCCGGCCAGAGAAAATAATCCTTGCGGGTGCCCTTGAACCGAACCTCGACAGTGGCGGGCATCAGGCTTCGGCGAAGGCTCCCATGGCGCCGAACTTGTCGGCGCGGCGGGAGACCAGCTTGGCGGGCTTGATCTTGCGCAGCTCACCGAGGTGCCGGATCAGCGCGGCGCGCAGCGCCTCGCCGGCGGCCTCCGCGTCCTGGTGGGCGCCGCCGAGCGGCTCAGGGATGATCTCGTCCACCACGCCCAGGCGGAGCAGGTCATCGCCGGTGAGCTTGAGCGCCTCGGCAGCGCGTTCGCGCTGCGTGGCATCCTTCCAGAGGATCGCGGCGCAGCCCTCGGGGGAAATGACCGAGTAGACCGAGTTCTCGAACATCAGGATCCGGTCGGCCACGCCGAGTGCCAGCGCGCCGCCCGACCCGCCCTCGCCGATGACCACGGCGATGCATGGGGTGGCCAGCGCCGCCATCTCGAGGATGTTGGTGGCCAGCGCTTCCGACTGGCCGCGCTCCTCGGCGCCCAGCCCGGGATACGCGCCCGGGGTGTCAATCAGGGTGATGACCGGCGCGTGGAACCGCTCGGCCATGCGCATGAGCCGGAGCGCCTTGCGGTACCCCTCGGGGTGTGGCATGCCGAAGTTGCGGCGCAGGTTTTCCCGGGTGTCACGGCCCTTCTGGTGGCCGATGACCATGACCGACGTGCCGTCGAGCCGGGCCCAGCCACCCACGATGGCCGGGTCGTCGCGGTAGAGGCGGTCGCCGTGCAGCTCCACGAAGTCGGTGAAGATGGTGGAGAGGTAGTCCGTGGTGTAGGGCCGCTTCGCGTGGCGGGCCAGCGCCACCCGTTGCATCGGCGTGAGCCGCCCGTAGATTTCGACCCGCAGCTTCTCGAGCTTCTGCTGGAGCAGGGTCAGCTCCTCCTCGACGTCAATCTCCCGTTCCCGCCCCATGCGGGTCAGTTCCTCGATCTGGCGGTCCAGCTCCTGGAGCGGCTTCTCGAAGTCCAGTGTGTAGTTGGATGCCACGGTCACCCCGCCTTCACGTAGAGAACCGCCTCCGACCCGAGCCGGGTGCGGAGTGCCTGGATCACATCGTCCTGTGGATCAATCCGGAGCCGGCGGGCCCGCAGGCGAAGGGCCTCGCCATTGCCATCCGACCATTCAATATAGACCGGCGCGGGGCCGGGGTGGGCGGCACAGACCGCCGCGGCGGCCCGGAGCGCCTCGGCGCCCGGCGCGGTGGGGGCACGCCAGCGGATGGCCACCCCGACCTCCCCCTGGGCCCGCAACTCCTCCAGCGGCCGGGCCGACTCGATCACGAACGGGGCCCGGTCCTCCCCCCGGTCGCGGGCGCTGTACCCGCCGGTCAGGAGCACCGCCATGTCCACCACGATCACCTGGTTCAGCTTGGCCCAGCTCTCCGGGAAGACGATCGCCTCGGCGGTGCCGTGGAAATCCTCCAGGACCAGCCGGGCGTACTCCTTCCCCGTCTTCTTGCTGATCTGCCGCTTCACCGCCGTGATCACCGTCGCCACCGTCACCGGGTGCTCACTCCACTCGTGCAGCGTGGCATTCGTGCGCGTGCCGAAGAGTTCCACTTCCGGCCGAAACCGCTCCAGCGGGTGACCGGAGATGAAGAACCCGAGGACCTCCTTCTCCTTGGCCAGCCGCTCCGCCTCGGTCCACGCCGGCACGTCCGGCAGGTCGGCCGACGCGGGGCGGGCGGGGAGTGCCTCCCCGAAGAGCGATTCCTGGCCCGCCTCCCGCTCCTGCTGACTGAGCTGCGCCTCCGACAGCGCGGCATCGAGGGCCGCCAGGAGCTGGGCACGGTGGCCACCGAGGGAGTCGCACGCGCCGGCGGCAATGAGCGATTCGAGGACCCGCTTGTTGCAGAGCCGCAGATCCAGCCGCCCGCTGAAGTCGCTGAGGTTGGTGAACGGGCCGCCCTCGCGGGCGGCAATGATCGACTCGATGGCGCCGCGGCCCACGTTGCGCACCGCGCCGAGCCCGAACCGGATCCGCGAGGTGCCGACCACGGTGAACTTGAATCCAGACTCCGTCACGTCCGGGGGCAGGACCTCAAGGCCCATCTCGCGGGCCTCGTTGATATACTGCACCACCTTGTCGGTGTTGCCGATTTCCGAGGAGAGCAGCGCCGCCATGAACTCGGCGGGGTAGTGCGCCTTGAGCCAGGCGGTCTGGTACGACAGGACCGTGTACGCCACCGAGTGCGACTTGTTGAAGCCGTAGCGGCCAAAGGTCTCCAGCTGGGCCGCCAGCTCCTCGGCGAGGTGCCGGGTGTGCCCCTGGGCCACGGCCCGCTCGATGAACGTGCCCAGCTCCCGCTTGATCAGCTCCGCGTCCTTCTTGCCCACCGCCTTCCGGAGCAGGTCGGCTTCGGCCAGGCTGAATCCCGCCATGATGTTGGCGATGCGCATCACCTGTTCCTGGTAGGTGATGACCCCGTAGGTGGGTTCCAGCAGTTCGGCGAGCAGCGGGTGCGGATAGGTCACCCGCTCCTGGCCGAGCTTGCGCTTGATGTAGACGGTGTGCATCCCGGCGTCGAGCGGGCCGGGGCGGAGGAGGGCGTTGGAGGCCACCAGGTCGTCGAAGCGGTCCACTCGCATGGAACGCAGCGTCTCGGTGGCCAGCGGCGACTCGAACTGGAAGACGCCGGCGGTGCGGCCCCGGCGGAGGAGGTCATAGACCGCCGGGTCGTCGAGGGGCAGCGCCGCCATGTCCAGCTCGCGCTGGTGCCGCTCGCGCACCATCTGCACGGTGTCGTGGATGACGGTGAGCGTCTTGAGGCCGAGGATGTCGACCTTGAGCATCCCGACCTTCTCCAGCGAATTCATGTCGTACTGGCAGATGATCGAGTCGGCTCCGTCAGCGCTGGCGCCGGACCCCTTGGTGGGCGCCGTGCAGACCGGCACGTACTCCTGCAGCGGTCCGGGGGCAATGACCACACCGGCGGCATGCACCGAGGCATGGCGGCTGATGCCCTCAATCCGGGAGCCCAGCTCCATCAACCGCCGGTACACTTCGCCGGACTTCGCCAGGTCGCGCAGTTCGGGGATCTTCTTCAACGCCTCGGGAATGGTCAGGCTGTAGGCGGGGCCGGAGGGGATCAGCTTGGTGATCTTGTCCGCCTCGCTGGGGGCGATCTTCAGCACCCGGGCCACGTCCTTGATCGCCGCCCGGGCCTTCATCGTCCCGAAGGTGATGATCTGCCCCACGCTGTCGCGGCCGTAGCGCTGGCGGACGTATTCGATGACCTCGCCCCGGCGCTCGAAGCAGAAGTCCACGTCAATGTCGGGCATCGACACCCGCTCGGGGTTCAGGAACCGCTCGAAGAGCAGGTCGAACGCCAGCGGATCCACGTCGGTGATCCTCAGCGCGTACGCCACCAGCGAGCCGGCCGCCGACCCACGCCCCGGGCCCACCGGAATCCCCCGCTCCCGTGCGGCCAGGATGAAGTCCCAGGTGATCAGGAAATACCCGGCGTAGCCCGCCGTGTTGATGACGCCGAGCTCGTACTCCAGCCGCTCGCGCACCGGCGCGGGGAGCGGCGCGCCGTAGCGCTCCGCCGCGCCCTGCTCCGTCAGGTGACGCAGGAGCGCCTCGTCGCTGGCGAACTCGGCGGGGCGCGGGAACTCGGGCAGGTAGTACTTCTTCTCGAAATTGAACTCGCAGAGGTTGGCTACCACCTGGGTGTTGTCGAGCGTCTCGGGATGCGCACCGAACAGCTCGCGCATCTCCGCCTCGCTCTTGACGTAGGATTCCTCGCCCGTGAACCGGAACCGCTTGGGGTCATCAAGGTCGCTGCCGGTGCCAATGGCCAGCAGGCAGTCGTGGGCCTGGGCATCCTCGCGGCGCAGGTAATGGGCGTCATTGGTGGCGACGACGCCGAGCCCGAGCTCCTGCCCCAGCCGGAGCATCCCCTCGGTCACCACGCGTTCCTCGCCGATGCCGTGCTCCTGGATTTCCAGCCAGAAGCCATCCTTGCCGAAGGTGCTGGCGAACCACTGGGCGGAGGACTTGGCCTCCTCGTACCGCCCCTGCCGGAGCCAGAGCGCAATCTCACCCGAGAGGCAGGCCGCCAGGCAGACGATTCCCTCGCTGTACTGCGCCAGTACCTCCTTGTCGATCCGGGGTCGCCGGTAGAACCCCTCGGTGTGCCCGATCGAGGTGAGCCGGATCAGGTTCTTGTAGCCCTGCTTGTTCCGGGCGAGAAGGACGAGGTGGCTGTACTGGGCCGGCGCCCACACGGGCTTCTGGGTGGCGGTCCGGGGGCCGAACGCCAGGTACGCCTCGAACCCGAGGATCGGGCGGATCTTCCTGGCCTTGGCGGTTTCGTAGAAGGTCCAGGCCGCATGCATGTTGCCGTGGTCAGTGATCGCCAGGCTGTCCATGCCGAGCTTCTGGACGTGATCCACCAGCTCGGGGATCCGGTTGGCCCCGTCGAGCAGGCTGAATTCGCTGTGGGTATGGAGGTGGGCAAAGGCCATCGAGATGGACCACGCCGACGGGGTATGGGGGCGTCCAGCGGGACACCGGCCATCCGACGGCAATATTGGGAAGGTGGAGGGCCAACGCTCCGGGCGCGGAACGCGGTCCAACCGCCGAGATTCAGGGCTCCAACCAGCCCAGACAAGCTATCGGCCTCCCGAGTGATTGTCAAAAGTCGTTGTCCTGTCTTACTTTGGAGCACTGGCCTGCACGATTTTCCGGCGCCCTGGAGTCCACTCGTGATCGCTCGCTTGACCCTTGGTATTGGCGTGCTGTTGGCGGCAGGGTGCGGTGGTGGCACGACCGGGCCCCTCCCGCCAGATCCTGCCGACTGCACCGCGCCCCTGGTGGTGACACTTGGCGTCGGAAGCCACCAGGTGGCTGACCCCGCGGGCAGCCGCGGCTGTCTGCGACTCGGTGGGGCCGCGGCGGATGAGGAATACCTGCTGGCCGTCTTCAGCGGGAGCGGCAAGGAAACGACGACCGGCGTGGCCGGCCCCTTTACCGTCCGGATCGGCAACGAAGGCGCCGTGACTGCCACCGGACCCTTCCCGTCCTCCCCTCCAGCCCCGCAGTTCGCGTGGGCCACGCAGGCCCCGCCGCTGAGCGAGGCCGACCGGTTCCATTCCATGTTGCGCCAGCGCGAGGCGGAGCTGGCCCGGACTGTCTCGCCTGGCCCGGCCGCGGCGCCCGGCGGGCCCGCACTGGCGCCGCAGGTTGGCGAGCAGCGCACCTTCAAGGTCTGCGCCAACTCCGAGTGCAAGGCGTTCAACGACGTGGTGGCCAAGGTGCGCGCCGTGGGCCAGAAGGTGGCCATCTACGCCGACGAGGCCAACCCCGAGTTCGCGGAAAGCCTGCAGGACGGAGACTATGCGGAGTTGGTCACCGCCTGGGATGATCACCTCCACCCGATCGCCACCAGCGCCTTCGGGGCCGAGTCGGACATCGACAACAACGGTGTCGTGCTGATCCTGATCACCAAGCGGGTCAACGATTTCACCACGAACTGCGCGCAGGGACGAGTGGTCGGGTATTTCTTCGGTGCGGACCTCCTGGAAACGTTCACGAACAGCAACAAGTCGGAAGTCTTCTTTACCTTCGCGCCTTCACCGGCCACGGCGCAGTGTTCGATGCTGGCGCGGCGGACCGTGCTGAACCAGCTCAAGCCAACGCTGATCCATGAGTTCCAGCACATGATCAGCTTCAACCAGCACCGGCTGATCCGCAACGGCTCCCAGGAGGAGACCTGGTTGAACGAGGGGTTGAGCCACCTGGCGGAGGACCTGGCGGGCCAACTCATCCCGAATGCGGCCTGCCCGGGGTCCACCTCCTGCCGCGGGCTCTACGCCACGCCCAATCTGTTCAACGCCCACAGCTACCTGGGCAACACCGAGGCGCACGCCCTGGTGTTTGAGGGCACCTCCACCGGGACGCTGGCGGAGCGGGGGGCCGGCTTCCTCTTCGTGCGGTGGCTGCTGGACCGCAACGGCACCGGAGAGAATGGCTTCATCTTCACCCGCGCGCTGGTGGCGACCAACCGGCTCGGCCAGGCCAACCTCGAGGCCGTTACCGGCCAGCCGATGGCGCGCCTGGTGGGGGAGTGGCTGGCCACCAACTACACCGACGACCTGCCGGGATTCCCCGACCCGACCGGCCGTCTGAACTTCGCGACCTGGAACTTCCGGACCGTCATGGACAACCCCGCCAACAGTTCACTCTTTCCCGGCGGGTTTCCGCTCAAGCCGGAGGTGGTGCTGCAACAGCTCACCCGCTCCGGGACGCTGCGCGCCGGGAGTGGCCGGTACTTCCTCCTGAGGCCCGGTGGCACGGTCAAGGACCTGCTGCTCACTGGCGCGGCCGGGAGCAGCCTGCAGCCCGACCGCGCCCTCGAGGCGCGCGTCGCTGTCGTCAGGATCCGGTGAATCCTCGGTTGGGCTGGGGGGCGACGTGCGGCATGCTCGGCTGTCTCGGTGCCGGGCAGGCCCAGGCGCAGCGCCCGCAGGCTTCCCTGCTGCCCGACCTGCCGGCCTCGGTCCGGGTGGCGGGCCTGGCGGGGGCCGGCGTGGCCAACATCGGGTATGCGGGCACCGTCTTCGAGAATCCCTCCGGCCTGGCCCCGATCCGCAATCTCAGTATCGAAGCGGCGCTCGCCCGGCGGCCGGACGGATCCACCTACAACATGGGCGCCGCCGCCGCCCGGATTGGCGCCTTCAACCTGGGCGGCGGCTACCAGTACCTGGTCTACCCGGAAGGGGAGGCCACCCGGGACAACGTGCTCAGCGTGGGCGCTCTGACCTATCGTCGCGGTGGGCTCGCCCTCGGTGGCGGGCTCAAGTACCTCTCGGTGGAAGACTCGGCAGGCACGATTGACCGAACACTGGTGCGCGATATTGGCATGACCGTGGCGCTCTGGGACATCACCGCCCTGGCCATCAGCTGGCAAAACCATGGGGCGCGATCGGTGAAGGGCCCCGTCATTCCGGTGCCGGGCTCCTTTCATGTCGGCTTCTCGCTGAACCTGATTGACACCTATTCCAATGGCCGCCTCCTGGCCCTGGTCGAGACGGTCTGGACCCAGGGTGAGGAGCGCCGGACGATCGTGGGGCTGGAGGGTGGCGCGGTGGTGAGTGGATTGGGCCTCATTCTCCGCGTGGGGCACGGGGGTCAGCCCGCCGGCAGCGGGTTTTCCAAGACCGCCTTTGGTGGTGGCATTCTCCTGGGCAGCGCCAGGATTGACTATGCCTACCGGGCCTCCTCCGCGGGCGACCCGGTGACCCACCTCTTCGGCGTGCGCTGGACACGGTGAACGGGCGACGGATTCGCATGGGATTCCTCATCGCCGCGGCGGCGCTCTTCTTTGGCTTTGGCTCGGCGTATGTCCTCAGCCACGATGTGCGCTACCTGACTCGGGCCGGCTTCGAGGAGGTGGCGATCCTCCAGAAGGCCCAGCCCCTCGACAGGCTGATCGCCGATCCAGAGACCTCACCGGAGACGCGAGCCTGGCTTTCGCTGGTTCGGGACGCCCGGGACTACGCCGATGATATCGGCTTCGAGGCGGGGAAGACCTACACGAAGTTCACGGACATCGGCCGCGATACGCTGCTGCTGGTGCTTTCGGCATCCCCGAAGGACTGCATCTGTCCCCACACCTGGCGCTATCCGATCGTCGGGCGGATTCCGTACAAGGGATTCTTCGACACCCGGATGGCGCAGCGCGAGGCGGACCGTTTTGCCGCGCAGGGAATGGACGTGAACCTCCGCCCGGCGGCGGCCTTCTCCACCTTGGGGTGGTTCAACGACCCGTTGCTCTCCACCGCGCTGAGCCGCGACTCCGTGGACCTGGCCTCCCTGGTGTTTCATGAGATCGCCCACAACACCCTCTACATCAAGAGCGCCACGCCGTTCAACGAGAGCTTCGCCCAGATGGCGGGGTACCGTGCCGCGGAGGCCTTCTTCCGCTCCCGCGGTGACTCGGCACTGGCGCAGCGCGCCGCGGACCGCTGGGCCGACGAGATCGTGCTGGGAGAGTATTATTCGGAGTTCGTGGGCCGGCTCGAGGCGTTCTACGCCACGAAGCCCGGGCCCGCGGCGCTCGACAGTGGCCGCGCCGAGCTGGCCCGGTGGTCCCGCGAGCAGCTGGAGGGCCCCTACGGGAGCCGGCTCAGGACCTGGCGCATCGGGCCACTGGCCGAGCGCCCGATCAACAACGCCCAGCTTGTGGGGGTCCGGCTCTACCGGACCAACCTCGAATGGTTCGAGGCCTGGTTCCAGCGGCACGATGGCGATGTTGCGGTGGCGGTGCGCGCACTGCGCGAGCTGCTTGATGGCGCCGAGGGCGATCAGGCCTTCCAGCGGCTTGAGGCGGCGTTGGCCGTGCCGGGGCCAGGCGGGGGTTAGCCTTCCCGCCGGGCGAGGCGGGTCTCGCCCCGGCGGCGCTTGATCACGCATTCCTGAGCCGGGCGAGGCATGCCTCGCCCCTACGGTCCTCGATCTTGTGTTCCCGACCCGGGCGAGGCATGCCTCGCCCCTACGCTTCTCACTTCTCCCTTCTCACTCCGTGACCATGTCTACTCTCTCTGACGCAACCCAGCAGCGCTACCTCTCAGAACTGAGCGAGTGGCTCGCCATCCCCAGCATCAGCGCACTGCCTGATCACAAGGACGACTGCCGCACCGCCGCCGCCTGGCTGGTGAACCACCTGCAGGGGCTCGGCTGCCCGAAGGTCGAGCTTATCGAGGGCAGCAGCGGGCACCCGGTGGTGTGGGCCGAGAGCCCGCGGGTCGAGGGGCGCCCGACCTTGCTGATCTACGGTCACTACGACGTGCAGCCGGTGGATCCGGTCCATGAGTGGGTGTCGCCACCGTTCACGCCGACGGTGCGTGACGGCAAGCTGTACGCCCGGGGCGCCGCTGACGACAAGGGGCAGGTGTATTGCCTGCTCAAGGCCTACCAGGCCGCGCTCAGCGCCGACGGGGTGCCGCCGTGCAACATCAACTTCATCATTGAGGGCGAGGAAGAATGCGGCGGGCAGGTCATCTTCGACCTGCTGGAACGCGAGCCGGAGCGGGCCCGGGCCGATGCCGTGCTGGTCTGCGACATGTCGTATTACGCACCGGGGATCCCCGCGGTCTACACCGCGCTGCGTGGCATGTGCTACGCCGAGGTCCACGTGCGGACGCTGCAGCGTGACCTGCACTCCGGCAGCTACGGCGGCGTCGCGCCGAACGCGGTGGAGACCCTGATCCGGATCCTGACCGACTTGAAGGATCGCGATGGCAAGATCCGGGTGCCGAAGATCTACAAGTCGGTGGTGGCGCCCACCAAGGCGGAGCTGAAGGCCTGGAAGGCGCTGCCGCTGGATCTGGTGAAGTACCGCCAGGAGGAAGTCACCGCGCAGACCCTCACGGGACTCAAGGAGTACTCGGTGCTGGAGCGCACCTGGGCGCTGCCCACCTTCGAAGTCCACGGCATCAAGGGCGGCTTTACCGGGGAAGGCGCCAAGACCGTCATCCCGCCGAAGCCACGGCCAAGGTGAGCCTGCGGCTGGTTCCCGGCCTGCCGATGGCGATGGTCGCCCGCAACCTGGAGCGCGCGGTGCGCAAGGCCGCGCCGCGCTGGGCCGATGTGGAGGTCCGGATCCTCCACGGCGGCGATCCGGTTCAGGTGGATATTTCCGCGCCGCCGTTCCAGCTCCTCGACCGCGCCTTCCAGGAGGCCACCGGGCGGGCGCCGGTGCCGGTGCGCGCCGGTGGCTCGATCCCCGTCGTGCCCAAGCTCGGTATTGCCGGCGCGCCGGTGATCCTGACGGGCATCGGCCTGCCCGATGACGGGCTGCATTCCCCCAATGAGAAGCTCACCCTGACCCAGCTCTGGGAAGGGGTGGCGGTATTCAAGCGGTTCATGGAGTTGATGGGGGAGGGCGGAGAGCGGTAAGAGGTGAGAGGTAAGAGGAAAAAGCACGAAAAGCGGCTTTCGTAGGTTGAGGGCCGCCTGCCGTGTTCGTTCCTCTCACCTCTTACCTCTCACTTCTCACCTCTCACTGCTCCTCCGCCGGACGCCGCCCCTCGGGATACTGCGACTCCGTCCGCGCCAGCAGGTCGTCGGCGCCGATGATCGCCTTCACCGACACGATGATCCCGCCGACGACGTCATCCGCCCAGTAGGGATCGGGACGCTCGGTCTCGGGGAGCTCCGCGGCAGCTTCCTCAAGGTACTGGATGGCGGTGGTGATCCACTCGGCCTGCGCCGATCCCACGATCGACCACGAACCGGTGGCGCGCAGCTCCAATTCGGCGAGTGTCTCCAGGTTCGGACCGATGTCACGGGTGACCTCGGCGGAGCGCATCCGCTCGGCCACCAGCGACAGGACGGTGCGGCGCTCGGTCTCCTGGGGTTCCGGCAGTGGCGCGAGGTAATGACGCTGGTCGGCCACCATCTCCGCCAGGCGGACGCACACGGCGCGAATGGCCGGCGTCAGCGCCGAGGGGGCCTCCCGTGACCAGCTGGCGGCTGCCCGGAGGATGTCGCCTACCTTGTCCAGGGCCTGCGCGTTCAGCGTCTGGTGCTCCGTCCCCTCTTCCATCTCCGAAAGATAGACGCCCCCCCCGGGGCGGGAAGGGGCAGGCCCGGAATGGCTCAGCGGCGTGGGCCGCGCCGCATCCTGGTGTAGTCGGGGCGGCCGAAGCGCTGTTCGGCCCAGGGATCACCGTACATGTGGTAGCCGTTCTCCTCCCAGAAGCCCGGCTCGTCGCCCTCCATCACCTCGAAGCCCGTCACCCACTTGGCGCTCTTCCAGAAGTAGAGGTGAGGCACCACCAGCCGGATCGGCCCGCCGTGCTCCGGCGCCAGCAGTTCGCCGTCGTGGTGGGTGGCCAGGAGATTTTCCGGGCGGTCCAGATCCTCCAGCGGCAGGTTGGTGGTGTAGTCTGGCGCGGCGTGCACCAGCACATGGGTCGCGACCGGCAGCAGGTTCACGCGGCTCAGCAGCTCCTGCACCGGAACGCCGGTGAAGCGATTGTCGTGGCGGCTCCAGCGGGTCACGCAGTGGATGTCGCAGAGCACCTCACGGCGGGGCAGGACCTCGAACTCCTCCCAGCCGACCTCGAGCGGTTCCTCCACGGCCCCCCAGATCCGGAAGGTCCACGTGGCAGGGTCCACCCGGGGGACATGGCCGTAGTGAAGGACGGGCCACTTGCGGGTCAGGACCTGGCCCGGCGGGGTGCGGTCGCGATCGGTGGGACGAACGTCGAGAGGCTTGGTCATGCGAAGGTCGCCGCCACGGTCGGGGTCAGTACTGAAACGTCTCCAGCGGCCAGAAAGTTCCCCAGGTCAGCCGGCGTGGGTTCTCGATCGAACACGGCACCCATCGCGTCAATCACCGCCGCCCTCGTCAGCGCCCAGACCTCGCGGGGGTCACGGCCGTCGCCCAGTTCCCGGGCCACGTTGGTCATGACCACACCATCAATGCCGCATGGTACCACCAGGCCGAAGCCATGGAGGTCATTCACCACATTCAGGGCCAAGCCATGGAAGGTGATCCACTGCTTCACGTGGATGCCCAGGCTGGCGATCTTGCGGCCCTGCGTCCACACCCCTGTCAGCCCAGGATTGCGCTCGGCGGGGATGCCCAGCGTGCCCAGTGCCGTGATCAGCGCCTCCTCCAGCTGGCGCAGGTACCAGTGCAGGTCCGGCCGGTGGTCCTGGAGGTTCAGGATCGGGTATCCCACCAGCTGACCCGGTTCGTGCACCGTGACATCCCCGCCGCGCTCCACCTCCACCACCTCATAGCCCTGCCGCACCATGGCCGCCGCTGCCAGCGGCAGGCTGGATGGTCTCGTGCCTCGCCCGAGCGTCACCACCGGCTCGTGTTCCACCAGGAGGAGGAGGTCCTCGGTGATCTCGCCAGCCATCCGCTTGCGGCAGAGGGTGCGCTGCAGCTCGAGCACCGGGCCATAGGGCTGCCGGCCAAGCTCCACCACATGCAGTGGGCGGCTGGGCTGGGGCGTCACGCGACTGCTGCCCGTTCGCGGGCCACCGCGCGTGATGCCATCCAGGCGATGGCCGAGGCCAGGCCGGCAAGGATCAGGAGGCCGGTGCGGCCCAGGAAATTGTCCGCCACGAAGGTGGCAATGAACGCGACGAGGATGGTGGCGAAGACGGTGGCCATGGCGAGCCCGCCCTGGCGGTAGGGCGAACGGACCGGGCTCAGTGCCGTCCAGACGATCGCGCCGCTGACGAGGAGCCCGGTCAACGTGCCGCCGAGCAGGACCGTGCCGGCCAGCCCCAGCTCACCGGGCGGCGGGGGCGGCTGGTAAACCTGCACCGTCCGGACTGTCCACGTCACCACGGAGAGGATCGCGGTCCCCACCATGATCGCCAGCCCCATGGTGGCCATCGCCAGGCCCACGTAATCCTTGGTCGGCGCGTCAGCGCCGAGCGGGTGGGGGGAGGGCGGGGGAGGGGAACTGCCGGGCATGGTCACGGCACGGCTTTCCTTCCGGGGTGAGCGGGACCTGCCCAAGTCCAGTCTGCCGAGGAGATCCTCGCTAGGTGATCGGGAACTACCTCATCCGCGTCGGTCCCGCTCACCGAGCAAGGATCCACACTCACAGCGGACGCTTGGTAGTTCCCGCTCACCAGTCGATGATCAGAGCCCACGCAAGCGACTCTGGCAGGTCCCGTGGTCAGGTATGCAGCACCCTCCCCATCGCGTCCAGGCTCGCCTCGGCGATCGCCTCGGACAGGGTGGGGTGGGCGTGGACGAAGAGATCGATCTCCTCGACGGTGTACTCGTTCTCGCGGGCCAGGCCGAGCTCGTGGATCAATTCGGAGGCGTGGCCGCCGACGATGTGCGCGCCGAGGATTTCGCCGTACTTCTTGTCGCGGATGATCTTGACGAACCCCTCGGTCTCGTTGGAGGCGCGGGCGCGGCCATTGGCGCTGAAGGGAAACTTGCCGACGGTGTATTCCAGCTTCTTCTCCTTGGCCTGCTCCTCGGTCATCCCGACGCTCGCCACCTCGGGGTGGCAGTAGGTGACGCTGGGAATGTTGTCGTAGCGGATCGGGTGGTGGTGGTGCCCGGCGATGATCTCCGCCACGACGACGCCCTCGCGGCTCCCCTTGTGCGCCAGCATCGGCGGGCCGGCCACGTCACCGATCGCGTAGACGCCCTTGGCCGTGGTTTCCAGCGTCTCCCGCTTCACCTTCACGAAGCCCCGCTCATCCAGCTCGATCCCGGCCTCCTTGAACCCCATCTTCTCGGTGTTCACGGCGCGGCCGGCAGCCATCAGCACCTTCTCTGCCTCCACCGTCTTCGACTCACCACCAACCTCAAGGGTCAGTTTCACGCCGTCCTTGCCGACCTCGGCCTTGGTGACCTTCACCCCGGCCAGCACGTCAATGCCGCGCTTCTTGAAGCTCTTGCTGACCACCTCGCTCGCGTCGGGATCCTCGATCGGGAGGATCCGGGGCAGCGCCTCGATCAGCGTCACCTTGCTGCCAAAGGCATTGAAGATGTCGGCAAACTCGGAGCCGACCGCCCCCGCGCCGATCACCGCCAGGGTGGCGGGGGCCTGCTCCATGAACAGCGCCTCGTCGGAGCTGATGACCGTGTCCTTGTTGATCTCCAGCCCGATCTGGGGAATGCCCTTGACCCGCGAGCCGGTGGCGATGACCAGCGCCTTGGTGGCGGTGTGGGTCTCGTCACCCACCTTCACCTTCTTCCCGGCCAGCACGGTGCCCATCCCCTTGAGGACGGTGACCTTGTTCTTCTTCATCAGGAACTCGGCACCCTTCGAGTTCTGGTCGGCCACCCGGCGGCTCCGCTTCATGGCCACGCCGTAATCCACCGAGACCTCGCCGGTGGTGATGCCGAGGTCCTTGGCCTCGTGTTGCACCACGCGGGCCATCTGCGCGCTGTAGAGCAGCGCCTTGGTGGGGATGCAGCCGATGTTGACGCACACGCCGCCGAGCTTGTCCTTCTCGACGACGGCCACGGACAGGCCGAGCTGGGCGCAGCGAATGGCGCACACGTAACCGGCAGGACCGCCGCCGAGGATGATGACATCAAAGTTTGCCACGTGGTACTCCGTACGAGTGAGAAGGGAGAAGGGAGAAGCAAGAAGCGAAAGGGGGTGGCGGGGCTGACTTCTCCCTTCTTGCTTCTGGCTTCTCGCTGTCTACCACACCAACGCCAACGGATTCTCCAGCATCATTTTCAACGTCTTCAGGAACGTCGCGCCGGTGGCGCCGTCAATGACGCGGTGGTCGCAGGACATCGTCAGCATCATCCGGCGGCGCGAATCAATGACCCCGTCCACCAC
>JBHEPH010000048.1:0-363 GCA_046260395.1 Gemmatimonadales bacterium | reverse complement strand
CCTCGGCGATCCGGCCCACCGCCAGGATGCCCGCCTCGGGCGGGTTGATGATGGCGGTGAACTCGTGGATGTCGAGCATGCCGAGGTTCGAGATCGTGAAGGTGGCGCCGGTGTACTCCTCGGGCTGCAGCTTCCGGTCGCGAGACCGCGTGGCCAGGTCGCGTGCCTCGGCGCTGATCTGCCGCAGCGACTTCCGGTCGGCGTGGCGGATGACCGGCGTGATCAGCCCGTCGGGGATGGCCACGGCCATCCCCATGTGTACGTCGTTCCACTGGCGGATCGTGCCGTCCTGCCACCATGCGTTGCAGGCGGGGTGCTGCTTCAGTGCCATCGCCGTGGCCTTGATGATGATGTCGTTGAAGG
>JBHEPH010000047.1:19951-20258 GCA_046260395.1 Gemmatimonadales bacterium | reverse complement strand
ATATTGCCGAGGAAGACGAATTTTGCGTCACGCCACGCGGCCGGGAGTTTCGGCTGGAAATCCGCGAAGACCCCGAGCCGGGTTTCGAGGGTTTCCCGGCTCTGCAGGTCGTAGCTGTATTTCCCCTTCCACCGGAAGCTCTCGCCGGCCACCCGTTCCACGCCGCTCCAGTCAATGCGATCGTGGCCCAGGCGCTCGAGTTCCTTGACCGGATAGTCGTCCCCGATGACGCCGACGACGCGCACCGGGCTGAGGAGGGAGGCGCTGACGGCAAAAAAGACCGCCGAGCCCCCCAGCGTATCGGCGG
>JBHEPH010000047.1:14371-19941 GCA_046260395.1 Gemmatimonadales bacterium | reverse complement strand
GTCTCGCCGAACGGGGTGAAGATTGAGTCGAGGGCGACACTGCCCACCACGAGGAGGCTCATCGAATCACATCCGGTCAGGGGCGGAGAGGCCGAGCAGGGCGAGGCCATTGGCGAGCACCTGCCGGGCGGCGCGCGCCAGCACCAGGCGGGCCTGCTCGGTGGCGGGTGGCTCGCCGAGCACGCGGCAGTTGTGGTACCAGCCGTGGACGATCTGGGCCAGTTCCTCGAGATAGCCGGTGATCCGGTGCGGTTCGCGGTCGCGGGCGGCGCGGCCCACGGTCTCGGGGAAGGCGGTGAGCTTCTTGAGCAGCGCGGTGTCATCCGGCGCGGTCAGCGCCGCCAGGTCGGCGGTGTCGCCCACCGCATCCACCTCGCGCCCGGCCACCCTGAAGATTCCGGTGAGCCGGGCGTGCGCCATCTGGACGTAGAACACGGGGTTTTCGTCGGTCTGGGTGCGGGCGAGGTCCACGTCGAAGGTGAATGGCGTTTCCCCCCGCCGCATCAGGAAGAAGTAGCGGGCGGCATCGGTGCCGACATCGTCGATGAGATCGCGCAGGGTCACGAACTGCCCCGAACGCTTCGACATCTTCACCTCGGCCCCGCCCTTGGTCACCTTGACCAGTTGCACCAGCGCCACTTCAAGCCAATCCTCCCCGTAGCCCAGCGCGGTGAGCACCGAGCGCATCCTGGGGATGTAGCCATGGTGATCCGCGCCCCAGACATTGATGGCGCGCACAAACCCGCGTTCGTGCTTGTCGATGTGATAGGCGATGTCGGGTACCAGGTAGGTATAGCTGCCGTCACTCTTCCGCAGGACACGGTCCTTGTCGTCACCGAAGTCGGTGGTGCGCAGCCACAATGCACCGTCCTGCTCAAAGGTCAGGCCGCGCTCCGCCAGCAGCGCCAGCGCTTTCGCCACCCGGCCGTCCTCGTAGAGTGCCTGCTCGGAGGTCCAGATCTCGAAATGCACCCCGAAATCGGCCAGGAGGAGATCCTGCTCGGTGCGCTGCATCCGGAGTGCCAGGCGCCGACAGACGGCCAGGCCGTCCGCCGGCGCCAAATCGGCCAATGCGGCACCCTCGACCGCCAGCAGCTGCGCCGCGGCCTCCTTCAGGTACTCGCCGTGATACCCGCCCTCGGGAACCTGACCAGTCCTGCCAGCCGCTTCCTGCACGCGAGCCCACAACGACTCGGCCAGGCGATCGATCTGCACGCCGGCATCGTTGATGTAGAACTCCCGCACCACATCGTGCCCGGTCCATTCCAGCAGCGAGGCGATGGCATCGCCCAGGGCGGCGCCCCGCCCGTGGCCGACATGCAGCGGGCCGGTGGGGTTGGCGGAGACGAACTCGACGTTGACCCGCTGACCGGCGCCGGTGGTCGCGCGCCCGTACTTCCCGCCGTCATTGATGATTCGGGTCAACAGCCCGGCCAGGGCGTCTTCGGCCAGCCAGAAATTGATGAAACCGGGGCCGGCAATCTCGGTCCGGCTGATGACGCCCTCGGGAAGCTGGATGGCGTCGATCACTTCCTGCGCCAGGGCCCGCGGATTGGCTCGGCGCGGGCGGGCGAGGAGCATGGCGAGGTTGGTGGCCAGGTCCCCATGGCCGGCATCACGCGGGCGCTCCAGCACGAACGCCAGCCCGTCCCCGCCGAGTGCCTGCGCCACCCGTTCGAGCTCGCGGCGGAGGAGATCGCTCACTCGCCGCTCGCGGCGGGCTTCTTGGGCGAGGGCGGGGTGGCGGCAGGTGCCGCGTCCGGCTTGGCCGTGGCGCCGGCGTCCTTCGTCGCCGCGGCGGGCGCGGCGCCCTCCGTGGCCGGCTTGCGCGGACCCTTGCCGTCCTTGCCGTAATCGGTGATATAGAACCCGCTCCCCTTGAAGACGAGTCCCGCACCACCGGAGATCTTGCGCGCCCCAGGCTTGCCGCAGGTGGGGCACTTGGCCCGCGGCCGCTCATTCATTTTCTGGAATTTCTCGAAGCTGTGCCCGTCGGGGCACTGATACTCGTAGGTCGGCATGGTCCTCGATTGCGCCTAAGTGGTGACAGCCCCTAAAGTTAGCCGATCCGGGCGGGCGGGACAACCGAGCGGCGGTCAGCCGTGGTAGGTCCCCCAGACCAGGCGAAGGCGGTCACTGATCTCCCCGAGGGTGGCGCGAGCGCGCACGGCGGCGACGATCCGCGGCATCAGGACATCCCCTTCAGCGGCACCCGCCTGGAGGGCATCGAGGGTGGCGGCGACCGCAGCCTGGTCGCGGCCGGCCCGGGTGACATCCAGGCGCTGCCGCTGCCGGGCGGCGAGGTCGGCGAAGTCCGGCATCTCGATGGGCATCGGGGGCGACTCGTCGGTGAACTGGTTCACGCCCACCACGACCAGGTCCCCCGACTCCTGCGCCTGCTGGAACTCCCAGGCGCTCCGGGCGATTGCCTCCTGGAAATACCCCTGTTCGATGGCCCGGGCCGCACCACCGAGGGCATCCACTTCGTCGAGCAGGGCGCGGGCCCCTGCCTCGATGCGGCGGGTCAGGTCCTCGACGTAGTAGCTCCCCGCCAGGGGATCCACGGTGCGGGTCACTCCGCTTTCGTGCGCCAGGATCTGTTGCGTGCGCAGGGCGAGGGTGGCGCTCTCCTCGGTCGGCAGCGCCAGCGCCTCGTCATAGGCGTTGGTGTGCAGCGACTGGGTGCTGCCGAGCACGGCCGCGAGGGCCTGCACGGTCACCCGCACGACATTGTTGTGTGGCTGTCGAGCCTGCAGGGTGACACCACCGGTCTGGGTGTGGAATCGCAACCGGCAGGTGGCCTCATCGGCACCGAACCGCTCCCGGGCAATCGTGGCCCAGAGCCGGCGCGCCGCCCGGAACTTGGCGGCCTCTTCGAACAGGTCATTGTGGGCCGCGAAGAAGAAGGACAGGCGCGGTCCGAACTGGTCGATCGCCAGCCCCGCGTCCAGGGCGCACTGGACGTAGGCGCAGGCGTTGGCCAGGGTGAAGCCCACCTCCTGGACGGCCGTGGCGCCTGCTTCGCGCATGTGGTAGCCGCTGATCGAGATCGGGTTGACGTTCATCCCCTCATCCGCCACGAAGCGGAAGACGTCCGCGATCAACCGGAGCGAGGGCGCGGCAGGATAGATGTAGGTTCCCCGCGCGATGTACTCCTTGAGCACGTCGTTCTGGACCGTGCCGGACAGCCTGCGCCGGTCCACCCCCTGCTCTTCCCCGACCACGACATACATCGCCAGCAGGATGGCCGCCGTGGCATTGATGGTCATCGAGGTGCTGACCTGGTCGAGCGGAATTTCGCGGAACAGCTCGGCGAGATCATCCACGGTATCAATGGCGACCCCCACCCGGCCCACCTCGCCCTCCGCCATCGGATGGTCGGAGTCATAGCCCATCTGGGTGGGGAGGTCGAAGGCGGTGGAGAGGCCGGTCTGCCCGGCCGCCAGGAGGGCGCGGAACCTGGCGTTGGTTTCCTGGGCCGTGCCAAAGCCGGCGTACTGACGCATCGTCCAGGGGCGCGTCGTGTACATCCCCGCGTGCACGCCGCGGGTGTAGGGCCATTCGCCGGGGGCGCCCGGGGGCGGCGACCCCGCGACGTCCCCCGCCTCGTAGACCGGCTTCACCGGGAGCCGCCCCGGGGTGGGACGCTCGTCGGTCATTCCGGGGTTTCCCGGATCATCCGCGCCACGAACTCGACGTCGTCCCGGCTGCCGATGACCAGCGGGACGCGCTGGTGCAGCTCCGAGGGCGCGATGTCCAGGATCCGGTTCAGGCCATCAGTGGCGGCGCCGCCCGCCTGCTCGGCGATGAAGGCCATGGGCGCGGCCTCGTACGAGAGGCGAAGCTTGCCGGCGGGGTTCTTGGCATCGCCCGGATAGAGGAAGCCCCCGCCGGCGATCAGGTTGCGATGGAAGTCGGCCACCAGCGAGCCGATGTAGCGGCTGACCTTGCCCGGGATCAGGTCCGGGAGGTCGCCGTGGAAACCGCGAACGGCGCGTTGGACTCCCTTGCTCCAGCGGGCAAAATTGCTCTCGTTGACGCTGTAGTACTTGCCCCGCGTCGGCATGATGATGGACGGATGGGAGAGGAGAAACTCGCCGACGGTCGGATCGAGTGTGAAACCGTGGACCCCGTCGCCTGCGGTGTAGACCAGCATGACACTCGATCCGTACATCACGTACCCGGCGGCGACCTGCTGGCTGCCGGCCTGCAGGACGTCGGCCAGCGTGCCAGTGCCCTCTTCCGAGACGCGCCGGTAGATGCTGAAGATCGTGCCCACGGCCCCATTGACATCGATGTTGGACGAGCCGTCCAGCGGGTCGAAGAGGACGGCGTACTTGCCGGCCCGGTATTCCGGCGGAATCGAGATGATCTCGTCGTCCTCCTCCGAGGCCAGCACACAGACCCGGCCGGTGTGGTTCATCGCATTTTTCAGTGTCTCGTTGGCGAAGACGTCGAGCTTCTGCTGCTCCTCACCCTGCACGTTGACCGCCCCGGCCGCGCCGAGGATGTCCACCAGGCCGGCGCGACGAATGGCCGCCGCGACGATCTTGGTCCCCAGCGCGATGTCATAGAGGAGATTGGTCAGCTCCCCGGTGGCCTCGGGATGGTGCCGTTCCTGGTCGAGGATGAATCGTTCGATCGTGGCGATCGACGTGTTGCGCATCACGAGTGCCTCTCAGGGCCGGAGGGTAAATGTCGTGTCGCTGTCTGCCGTGCGCACCCGCATCCGGCCCGGGGTCACGGTCACGCGGATCGTGCCATCCCGGTCGGTGCGCCGCACGACCGCCCCGGCCGCCTCCAGCCGGGCCAGCGCCGCGGGGGCGGGGTGGCCGTGGCGGTTGTTGCGCCCGGCGCTGATCACCGCGAGCGCCGGGCGCGTCTCCGCGAGGAAGGACTCGCTGGTCGAACCGCGAGACCCATGGTGGCCGACCTTGAGGAGGTCCACCGCCCCCAGCCGCCCGGCCAGCATCGCCTCCGCCGGCACGCCGGCATCGCCGGTCAGCAGCGCGGAAAAGCCCGCATATGTCACCCGCACCACCAGGGAGTTCTCATTGAGATCGAGTCCCCACCATGCCCAGGTGGTGTCCGGGTGGAGGATTTCAAACGCCACGCCGTCCAGTGTGAATCGGTCGCCCCGGCGCCCGGCGCGCCACGGCTGGCCTTCGGCGGCCACCAGATCCAGGAACCGGTCATAGCCTCCATCCGCCACCGGCATCGCCGGCTCCACGATCATCCCGGCCGGCACGCGCCGCAGCACCGCGGCGAGCCCGCCGAGATGGTCCGCGTGGGCGTGGCTCACCAGCGCCACCTCCACGCGCCGGGCCCGGTGGCGCGCCAGGTAGGGCGCCACGACCCGCCGGCCCGCGTCCATCCGCTCATCGGCCGGTCCGGCATCGACCAGGACCCATCGGCCTGCCGGCGTGCGGATCAGGATACCGTCGCCCTGGCCGACATCCAGAAAATGTAACGTCAGCGCCGCGGCATCGTCAGCGGCGACGCGGCTCCACACCGTGCCGGCCGTGAGGACCCAGGTGACGCCCGCCGTGGCCAGGAGCCAGCGGCGGGCC
>JBHEPH010000047.1:444-14361 GCA_046260395.1 Gemmatimonadales bacterium | reverse complement strand
CCACCGCCGTGGTGCGGCCGGCCGTCCCCCAGGCCATGACGATGGCCACGAGCACCCAGGGCACGGCGGCCGGCCAACCGGGTTCGGTGATGAGGTGTCCCCCGGGCACGGCGGCGCCGAACCGCGCCAATGCCTCGAGTCCGTGGAGCGCCAGACCCGCACCGGCCGCGAGCGAGGGGGCGAGTGGCGGAACCACGAGGGCCGCCACCAGGCTCGCGAGTACCCCTGGGACGGCCACTACGGCGAGCGGAATCGCCACGAAGTTGAGGAGGATGCCGATCGGCGCCACGGCACCGAGTACGGCCGCCGTCAGCGGCGCGGTCGTGACGGTAGAGCCCACCGACGCCGCCAGCATGCGCCATCCCCATCCCCGACCGAGGGCATGGTCGGTCCAGCGCGTGGCAGCGGCGAGCCCCGCAACCGCGCTCACACTCAGCCATGCCCCCAGGTCGAACACCGCCCACGGCTCGACCAGCATCACGACGAGCGCCGCCGTGGCCAGGGTGGCGGAGGCCCGGACCGAGCGCTGGCGGATGACGCCGCGGGCGACGAGCACACCGAGTACCGCCGCGCGCGTCGCGGGGGCGGGCCAGCCAAGGAACGCCACGTAGCCCACCGCGACGGCGGCGCCCAGGCCGTACGCCCGCTCCCGCGAGAGGCGACACGCCAGGCCAACCAGGACGGTCCACGACGTGAGAAGGCCGACATGGAACCCGCTGATGGCCAGGAGGTGCACCAGGCCCGCCCGGGCGAAATCCTCGCGCAATTCCGGATCCATCGCCGTGCGCCGCCCCAGGATCAGCGCATCGACCACCGGAGCTCGGTGGCCGTACAGGCGCTCGCTGGCCCTCGTGAGGGCGGTGCGCAGCCGTTCACCCACCCGGGGCTGACTCCCCACGACGTCATGGGAACGCACCACCAGCATGCCCGCCGCCGGTCGCAGGCGGCTGAGCCGGGGCAGCCACCTCCCCGTGACCGCCAGGCGGGTTCCGGCCGGCAGGGAGTCTGCCTGTTCCACCCGGAGCGCCACCAGGCCGTGGCAGCCGTGGCCTTCCACTCGAGCTCGGGCCGTACCGCCACTGACCGGGTCCGCGAGCCGGATCGTCAGGCTGACGTCCCCGGCCGGCAACCGAACGGCACACCGCCCCGCCTCACGGACCTGGGTGGTGAGCGCCAGGAGGAGGCCGGCCCCGAACGCCAGGGGCAGCAACCCCGCCGGGTGCCGTCGCAGCACCCCGGCCACCAGTGCGGCCAGCACCAGGGCAACGCCTGGGTCCAAAAAACGCGAAAGGCCGGTCATCAGACCGGCCCCCAGTGCCACCGTAAAGGTCAGTGCCGTTGGCGCCCTCAGGCGCCACCCGCCATCATGGCGAGAGTTCCCGACGGGCCGTGCCGCAGCGGCGCCGGGCGGCCACCTGCCGCAGCCCCTCGAGCACGACCACATCGATGCGCGCCCGCATCTGCTGCTTGTCGAGATTGAGTTCGGTGATCACGGTCCCCTCCCGACTCGCCACGTACCGCGCCGGCAGGCGATTCAGGGCAAACACCAGCACATCGGCCCGGCAGATCTCGCACCCGCAGAAATCCGGGATGTGCGCGTGGAGCGCCTGGTAGGCTTGGACAACATGATGCTCAACCTGGTTCTGGATCACAGGACCGCCAACTCGCGCGTGGTACGCGCGCCGGTAAAGGTGGACCCGGTGGTGCCCGTCAGCCGCACCGTATGGTACTCACCAATGGCATCGGGCGGCAGGTCCACCAGCACCAGGTGGTTGGACCGGGTCCGTCCCAGCATCGAGTCACCCCGGCGGGCGGGCCGCTCCACCAGCACCTCGTGCACCTGGCCAACCCGGTCCATGTTCCGACGATGGGCCTGGGCCCGGACCACCTCGATCAACCGGGTCAACCGTTCCCCGGCCACCGCGTCCTCCACGTGGTCCTTCAGCCGGACGGCTGGCGTCCCCTCGCGCGGCGAGTACCGGAACATGTAGGCATCGTCGAATCCGGCCTCGGCCACCAGCGTCAGCGTCTCTTCGAACTGCGCCTCGGTCTCGCCAGGGAACCCGACGATGATATCCGTCGAAAAGGTGATCCCCGGCATCGCCGCTCGAAGCCGAGCCACGACCTCCAGGTACACCTCGCGGGTGTAGCGACGCAGCATCCGCTTCAGCACCGCGTTGGACCCGCTCTGCACCGGCAGGTGGACGTGTTCGCAGACCGTGGGCGTTTCGGCCATCGCCGCCATGACCCGATCGGTGAAGTCGGTGGGATACGGGCTGGTGAACCGTACGCGCCGGACCCCGTCCACCGCGCCAACGGCACGGAGCAGGTCGGCGAAATCATGCGTGCCATCGGTCCAGGAGTTGACGGTCTGGCCGAGGAGGGTCACCTCGGTCGTGCCGCGCTCGGTCAGGGTCCGGACCTCACGCACCACGTCCTCCAGCAGGCGTGAACGCTCCGGGCCACGCGTCGTCGGGACGATGCAGAAGGTGCAGCGGTAGTCACAGCCGCGCTGGACGGTGACGAATGCGGTCGGCGATGCCTCGCGGACTGGAGGCACGTCCTCGTAGTGTTCCCAGCTGCGGAACTCCGTATCGCTGACGCGGTCCCCGCCGAGGGCGTGACGCACGAGTTCGGGGAGGTTGCGATAGGCATCCGGACCCACGACGAGGTCCACCTTCGGGACGGCCTCGAGCAGTTTCGGACCCAGCCGCTGGGCCATGCAGCCCACGACGCCGAGGACGGCGCCGGCGCGCTTGTGCCGCTGCAGCTCTCCCATCCGGCCCAGCACGCGCTGCTCGGCGTTGTCGCGCACGGCACAGGTGTTGACCAGCATGACATCGGCACGCCCCGGGTCGTCGGTGCGGGCGTAGCCCTGCCCCTCGAGCACCCCGAGCATCAGCTCGGTGTCCGCCACGTTCATCTGGCAGCCGTAGGTCTCGATGTAGACCTGCTTCATGCCGGCACGCCTCAGTTCGTCGGGCGGATGGAGAGGCCCACGGAAAACAGGAAGGCGCTCTCCCGGTGGGTAACGCCTTCGGAGCGCCACACCCTTGCCAGCGCCATGTCGAGGCTGCCGCGGCCCCCAAGGCCGAACTGTCCCCCCGTCCCGATCGAGACGCCGGTCTCCCGCCCCTCCCCGCCGGCCTGGACCGGGAAGGGGAGCGTTGAGTGGTGAACACCCAGGCGGAGCGGCCAGCGGGTCACGTTGCCACGGCTGGTGGCCCATTCCAGGCCACCGGCCGCCTCCACCGTGCTCCGGGCGCCAAGGCCCCCGAGCTCCTCGATCGACTCACTGGAGGAGGACCAGCCGCGGTGGATCACATGGCCGGCCAAGCGGAGCCGCGAATGGGCCGCGTACTCGATCCCGCCACCCACGAGCAGCGGGAGGTCGATGGTGCCCACCCGGAGCGTGTCGCGTTCCACCCGCAACGGCGCATCGAAGCGGGCCACCCCGGCCAGGCTGACGCGGCTGCCCAGCTGCGCCTGCACACCGACCGAGGCACCATAGCCCAGGTAGGAGATTTCGGCCTGTTCCGCCGCGCGCTGGTAGAGGGGGGAGTTCACCACCCGCACGGCGCGCATCGTCGTGCTCCCGGTGACGAGGTGCAGCCCGCCCCCGATCGTCAGGTCGGGGGAGAGGTTGTAGGCCGCGGCAAGTCGCACATCAGCGAGCCCACCCAGCGAGACCAGGGTGTCGAGTACCTCGTAGCGTGTCCCCCGTATCGTCAGCGAGTCGGAGGATGCGAGGGTGAAGTTGCGGTCGCTGTAGGCGGTCAGGCTCACACCCCCGACCAGGCGGACCACCCCGAACTCATTGGTGAAGATCGGGCCGGCCGCCTGGACCATGGGATAGCGGGTATCCCGGCCGGTCCCCTCACCCGCGGGGTTGCGGCTGGTGCGCCAGTTGCTCGTGGCCATCCCCCCGGCCTGGAGGCTGCGCAGCGAGCCCAGCGAGGCCGGACTCAGCCCCGACGCATTGTCGAAGAGCGCCAGCCCCCCGCCCATGCCCAGCGCGTGTGCGGAATAGGGCCGTGCAGGCAGGCCGAGCCCGCGAGTCCCGAACTGGGACGTCTGGGTCAGGGCCATCGCGGGAAGCAGGCCCGTCAGCGCGGTGACCAGCAGCCCGATCGTCAGCACGCCACGCATCAGGGAGTCTCCAGCCTGGCCGGAACCGTATAGGTGATGCGCAACCGCGGCGGGCCCACCGCAGAGCGTGTCGAGTTGAAGACCGGCTCAGAGAAGGCATGCCCTTCGGGAGCCACCGAGAGGTACAAGAGCCGGGGAACCAGTCG
This sequence comes from Gemmatimonadales bacterium, assembly GCA_046260395.1. GTDB lineage: Bacteria > Gemmatimonadota > Gemmatimonadetes > Gemmatimonadales > GWC2-71-9 > JAWXBA01. Next base: position 10,066 of record JBHEPH010000047.1, on the reverse strand, counting down.
CTCCGCCCGCCAGATGTTCACAATGGACCCGACTTCGACTTCCAGGACATCCTCGCCACTGATGGGGACCAGCCCTGACGAGGCTCCGGTGGCGATCGGCACCGAGCGGTACCCGAGATCAACGACCACCGCCCGAACATCCACGAGCGTGACATCCGACGCGAGCCCGTAATACGGGCGGGACGGCGTCAACTCCAGGGTGGCGCGCAGGACTGAACCGGCCTGCTCGATTTCCGGTGGTAGGGCAAACCGGATGATGGCCCGGTTGGCTGGTACACCGCCGACCACGAGCAGATCAGGATCGGTGACCCGATCGGTGTCCCGCACCATGCCGGCATAGCGCACATCGGGTGAGTAGAACTGCTTCCGGAACAGGGAATCCGGCACATCAATGGTGACGAAGTACACCAGGGAGGGCATCAGGCCCTCCGTCAGTCGTGCCCCGATCCGCAGGCCAGTGGGCGCATCCGCGTCGAGGCGGATCCCGAACGCGAGCCGGCCGCTGTCCGCCGCGGGAATGAGGAGTTTGTCAAGCTCGTCCCCGGCGTAGGTTCGGCTGATCCGCCCGAGCAAGAGGGAATCCGGCACGACCAGGGTGTCCATCGGGGTGCCGGCATCGAACAGCGCCTGGGCCTCCGTGAAGGTCATGGTGGAGTCGATATCCACCGGGAACCGGTAGAGGAGCAGCCGGGGCTGCTTGACCAGGGTATCGCGCCCAACGACGCCGATCGAAATGGAAACGGAATCGATCACATAGGCGACCTCCTGGCCGCCGAACGGGAAGGCCTCCGGCATCTCGTCGAAGGTCACGATCGCGTGGATCTCGCCGGCGGTCGAACCCTGGGCGAGGAGCAGCCCGGCGGCATCGTGGAAGCCCACGTAGCCGCTGAAGGAGGAGTCGGCGGACTGGATCGCGTCGATGACCGTGTCCCGGATCACCAAGGTACCCCCGGGGCACTGATCCGGGCACTGCCCCGGCACCGTCAGGCGCTCACGACAGCCGGCGAGCGCCACCACTGCCAGGAGGGTGGTGAGGAGGATACGCGTCATGCCAGCCGCTCCCGGGTGAACGCGTGGGGGAGGAGCTCGGCAAGCGTCCAGGTCAGCCGCTGGTGCGGGCCGACCGCCATCACTTCCAGTTCCAGCCCGAACTCGGCCAGGACTTGTCGGCATGCACCACACGGGGAGGCCGGTGGGTCGGAATCCGTCACGATCACGATTCGCCGGAACTGGCGGGTTCCGCGTGCCACGGCGAAGGCCACCGCGGCACGCTCGGCACAGATCGTCAGCCCGTAGGAGGCACTCTCGACGTTGCAGCCGGTAAACACCGCGCCGTCGAGTGCTTCCAACGCCGCGCCGACGCGAAAAGATGAATACGGCGCGTAGGCCTGCGCCTGGGCCTCCCGCGCCGCGTCTATCAAGGAATCAGCCACTCCAGACCTCACGCAGAAATGACGTGCCGGCCTCGAGCGGCGGCACCTCCAGGAACTCGGCCATCGTCTGGCCGATATCGGCCAGCGTCCGCCGTATCCCGATGGAGACGGCCCGGACACCCGGACCATACACGAGCACCGGCACGACCTCCCGCGAATGATCGGTGGACGGGGTGGTCGGGTCGTTACCATGATCCGCGGTAAAGATAACCAGATCATCGGGTTGGACGTGGCGGAGGAGCCGGGGGACGGCACGGTCGAGCTCCCGAAGCCCGGCCAGGTAGCCGGGAACGTCGTTTCGGTGGCCCCAGGACTGGTCGAACTCGATGACATTGGCAAACAGGAGGCCGCGGCGCATTCCCTTGAGGGCTCCATCAATCATCGCGTAGGCATCGCCGTTGGTCGGTGTATGGATGCTCGAGACGCCCCGACCGGCGAACAGATCGTCCACCTTTCCCACCCCGACCACCGGAATGTGCTCGGCCGCGAGGCGATCCAGCAGCGTGGGGCCGGGCGGGGCCAGGCTAAAGTCTTTGCGCCGAGCCGTGCGCCGCCAGTCGGGGGCCTGCCCGTCGAACGGGCGCGCAATGACGCGCGCGACGCCATGCTCATCGCGACAGAGCTCCCGGGCCACGGCGCACCCCGCGTACAGTTCCCGGACCGGCACGACGGCTTCGTGGGCCGCCACCTGAAAGACACTGTCCGCACTGGTGTAAACGATCCACGCCCCGGTCTCCACGTGCTGTGCGCCGATGGCATCCAGCACGGCCGTCCCCGAACTGGCCCGGTTGCAGAGCACCCCGCGCCCGGTGCGCCGGCTGAATTCCTCGAGGAGCGCGTCGGGGAACCCTTGGGGATAGGTGGGAAACGGCTGCCGCACGACATGCCCGCAGAGTTCCCAGTGCCCGGTGGTGGAATCCTTCCCCGCCGAGGCGGGTTGCGCGACGCCCCAGGCGGCGGTCGGGTGCTCAGCCGGAGGAACACCGGGCAGGGTGGCGAGGTTCCCGAGCCCGAGTCGCTGCAGGTTTGGCAAGTCGAGGCCACCCACCGCGCGCGCCACGTTGCCGAGCGAGTCACTGCCCTCGTCGCCGTACGCCGCGGTGTCTGGCGCCGGCCCCACCCCCAGGCCGTCGAGGACGATGAGCGCGGCGCGGCGCATCAGTGGCTGGGCCCCGTTGCCTGCACAAAGCGGAAACGGAGGCCGGTCAGCGCTTCCGTGAGGAGGTGTTCCTCCTCCTTGGTCAGCCGGCCCCGGGTCTTGTCCTCGAGCATGCCCAGCGTGTCGATCATCGCCTGGGCGGCCTGACGGAGGTCGGCGCTGGAAACCCCCTCGACGCCCGGTGGCACCTGACCCTGCAGGGCCGCCTCGGCCTGAGCCGCGAGCCCCATCACGAGCGACGCAAAGTGTGGATTCATGCCGTCCTCCGATAGTGACGCGGCAGCCGGGGTCCGAGTGCCGTCAACAGCTGGTATGCGGTGGTGTTGGCCGCCTCGGCCTGCTGCTCGAGCGTCAGCGTGCCCCCAAGGAACGTGGCGATGTCCCCGGGCTTCACCTCGAGCGCCCCGGCATCGACCATTGTCACGTCCATATTGACCCTTCCAGCGACCGGGCATCGCTGCCCCTGCAGTTCGAAACCGCCACGACCAGCGAGCGCCAAGGGCACCCCATCGGCATAGCCGAGGGCTACGGTGACGATCGTCGTCGGTTGGGTGGCACGCCAGGTGGCTCCGTAACTCACCGTGTCTCCAATGCGGACTCTCCGCACGGCGACCACCCGCGCCTCCACGCGCACCACAGGTTCGGGTACCGCCTGACCCGCCGTACCACCGTAGAGGTAGATACCCGGCCGGGCCAGGTCGAGCGCGCACTCGGGCAGCGCCGCGCTGTTGGCGGCATGCAGCAGCGGGGGACGGCGCGCCAACCGCGCCACGACCTCGTGGAACCGCGCCAGTTGGACCCGACAGGATTCCGGATCGGTGTCCGCGCTGTGAAAATGCGTGAACATCCCCTCGAATCCGGGCGTGGCATCGAGTGTGGGCACCAGGGACTCCCACGCCGCGGCATCGTGCCAGGCAACCCCGGCTCGCGACATCCCGGTATCCACGGCGAGGTGGAAGGGGCCGCCACCTGCCGCGAGCCACGCCTCGAGCATCGCGCTGTTTCCGATGGCAGGGCGGATTCCCCAGGTCATGCAGCCATGGAGGATCTGGGGATACAGCGGGGTCATGAGGAGCAGGGGTCTCTCGATGCCCTGGCGGCGGAGCGCGGCGCCCTCCTCCACGGTGGCGATGCCGTACCCCCACGGTCCCAGCGGCTCCAGGACAGTGACCACGGCCTCCGCCCCGAGCCCATAGGCGTCTGCCTTGACCATGGGTAGCAGCGGGACGCCCATCGCCTCCGCAAAGCGGCGGGCGTTGCGCGCCAGCGCATCAAGTTCGACTTCCACCCAGGCCCGGGTTCGCCCGGCCGCAATTGACTTGGTCACAGCGGCGGGTAGAATACGCGCACAGGAGGGTAAATGCAAGAAAAATCAGCGCTTGCGCGCGCCATGGCGATGGTCTCCGACCTCCGCCAGCGATGCTCGTGGGACCGGGTCCAGACCCGCGAGACCCTGCGGCCGTATCTCGTTGAGGAAGCCCTGGAGCTTGACCAGGCGCTCGCCACGGGGAACCAGGCCGCGATCCGGGAAGAAGTGAGCGATCTCCTGCTCCACCTGGCCTGGCAACTGGTCCTGGCCGAGGAACTCGGCGAGTTCACCGCGGATGAGGTGGCCGAGGATCTCGAGTCGAAGATGCAGCGGCGTCACCCACATCTGTTTGATCTGGGCCCCCAGGAACAGTGGGAACACCTGAAGCGCGCCGAGGGTCGGGCACGGGGGACCCTGGAGGGGCTGCCGCCTGCCCTGCCCGATCTGTTGATGGCGTTCCGAATCCAGGAGCGGGCCGCCTCGGTCGGGTTCGACTGGCCGGATGTCGAGGGCCCGTTGGCCAAGGTTCAGGAGGAACTGGAAGAGGTCCGGGCTGAACTGGCCGAGGCACCGGTGCATCCGGGATCCGGAGGGTTACCGTCGGAGCGGCTGACCGATGAAATCGGGGATCTGCTCTTCGCCGTCGTGAACCTGGCCCGGAAGGCGGGCGTGGCCCCGGGCCACGCGCTGGACCGCACCAACCAGCGCTTCCGGCGTCGGTTCGGCACGGTCGAGCGGCTGGCCACGGCGCGTGGGATTGATGTACAGACGGCGGGACTGACGGTGCTGGACGAGATCTGGGAAGAGGCGAAGGCCGCCGAACGAACGAGCGGGGGACCGCAGTCCTGATTATCCGACGGCGCTCTCGTGGGAAGCGGCGGACGGAAACCGTGCCACTTCCGGGGAAGCCTGCCGACCGTGAAGCACGGACAGCTGCAGCAACATCAGGCGTCGAAGTGCGGGCCAGCGCGCAACCTCACGATCAATGTCGTTGGCCGATTTCCCCCCGAAAATGTGCCCAAGGGGCGTGTCAGCAATCGGATGATTGCGCCCGATGGACACGGCGGCTGGGGAATCCGCCAGTCGCTTCCAATCCGGCCAGGGATGTTGCTGGGCCGGGCTGCGGCCCGTGGCCATGCTTGTGGCAGCCCGCCCCAGGACGAACGCCGGTTCGAGGACAAGGTTTGGGAGTCGGCCAAAATAGGGGAAATATCCCCTCGCGTGGGGCAGCCAACGCGTCGGCGCAAGGACCGGTCGCATCGCGCGCCGAAACAGCCACCCGCCGCGCATCCAGTTGGGCGGACAGGCAGCGGCCACTTGAAGCCCGCGAAGCGCATGAAACGGCTCGACGCTCCGGAATAGGCGCCGGTTCCCGTGAAGGACGCCGCCATGCTTGCGAACCGAGAAGGGGTAGAACGCCATCCACTCCTCGGCGGTGGTCGGCCGAAATCCAGCCACCCAGTCCCGGAACGCAGCCTTTCGAGCCACCACGGCGTCCACCAGGTCAGCGGGGATGAGTGCGGTCGCCGGCACACCCGCTCGGCTGACGCGGCGCTTGGCGTGGCAGTGTCCCTTGAACAGCACGTTGGCCGAGAGCCCGTCGAGGACCACAGGCAGGTCTCGGATTCCGAGCTCGCGATGCATGCCGAACCCATGGACGTCGAGCAGCAGATGCTGGCTGCCGACGAGGCGGGCGACCGTCTCGAAATGCCTGGTGTAGTGGTCGCGAGCCCGGACGCCCACCGTGAATGAGGCCCGGTGGATCCTGGCGGTGGCCGCCGCGATCCGTGCTTCCCTGGTGTCGGCGGCGTCCGCATAGGTGAAGGCGTGCACCCTCGGGCCGTCTGGAATCGCCCCCAGCAACGCCCGTGAATCCTCGCCACCGCTCAGGAGGAGCCCGACCTCCGGATGACCGGAACACTGGGAGGCCACGAACTCGCGGGTCGCCTCGTGAAGCTCGGCGGCCGCGGCCCGGCGATTCTCCGGGGCAGCGGTCTCGCGTGGGCTCCAATAGCACACCGGCGGACCAGCCCAACCGTCTGGCCCGAACGATCGGCTCGACCCTGGGGGCAGTTGTCGAATTCCCTCGTAGATGGTGTGGGGAAAAGTGCACCGGAGGCTGAGGACCAGCTCAGCCGCGGTCACCAGGTCAATGCGGTCGGCGAGCCCCGCAGCCCGGGCAAGAGCGTCCGGGTGAGAGCCCAGCATCAGGGCCTCGCGTTCGTGGCCCACCGAGCGAGCGGCGGCATAGACTGGCACGTGGGACATGAAGTCCGTGACGACCTGGCCGCTGGCCGTGACGGTATCCACCGCGAGCAGCGCGAAGTGCCCGTCGAGCAACTCGGTCCACGCAGGATGGTCGCCCCCGGACAGGAACTGGTGCACGTCCTGTCGGCGATCCCCGACGTACCAGGGGGCCCCCAGACCGGCCCGGCGGACCAACGGGTTTCCAAGCAAGACCGTCAGCAACCCGGATTCGAGGCGGACAACCTCGGGCGGGTCGTGGTGGGCCCTGGCGACCGCCAGCGATCCCCAGGTGCCGTGGTGCTCGTCGACTGCCGCGGCCGACTCCCCCAGCAGCGCCGTGAGCGATGCGCCGAGCAGCCCAGGCGGGAACCGGCTGCGGGAGTACAGGAAGTCGGCCAAGGAGGCGCCTCAGGGATACAGCCGGTGGATCTGCCGCGGAAAGGCGATCGCCTCCCGGATGTGGGGGATGCCGCAGATCCAGGCGACGGTGCGCTCGACACCGAGCCCAAAACCGGAGTGCACGAAGGTGCCGTACTTCCGGAGGTCGAGGTACCAGCCGTAGGTCGCGGGGTCGAGCCCCTGCTCCTGGATCCGCTGCAACAGGCGGTCGTGGTCGTCCTCGCGCTGCGAGCCGCCGATGATCTCCCCGTATCCCTCGGGGGCCAGGCAGTCGTTGTTCAGCACGGTGCGCGGATCCTCGGGATTTTCCTTCATGTAGAAGGCCTTGACCTCACGCGGATAGTTGTAGACGAAGACCGGCCGGTCGTACTCCTTCGCCAGCAGGGTCTCGTCGTCGCCACCCAGGTCCTTCCCCCAGGTGATGTCGCTGCCAAGGGCGTTCAGCCTGTTCACGGCGTCGGTGTAGGAGATCCGCGGGAATGGCGGCGTGATCCGCTCCAGCGGCGCCGTATCCCGCTCGAGTTCCTTGAGCTCCTCGGCGCGACGTTCCAGCGCGCGGCCGACCAGGTAGGACACGAATTCCTCCTGGAGCCGCATGTTGGCGTCGGAGTCGTTGAATGCCACCTCCGGCTCCACCATCCAGAATTCGGTCAGGTGACGACGCGTCTTGGACTTCTCGGCGCGGAAGGTGGGCCCGAAGCAGTAGACCTTGCCGTGCGCCGCCGCGGCGGCCTCCACATACAGCTGGCCCGTCTGTGCCAGGTAGGCCTTGCCAAGGTCGAAGTAATCGGTGGCGAACAGCTCCCCGGCCTCCTCGCCGATTGAACCGGTCAGGATCGGGGTGTCGACGTGGATGAATCCACGATCGTAATAGAAGTCGTGGATGGCCTGGATGACCTCGGCGCGCACCCGTGCGATCGCCACCTGCTTGCGGCTCCGCAGCCAAAGATGTCGGTGCTCGAAGAGGAACGTGGTCCCGTGCTCCTTGGGGGAGATCGGGTATTCCACGCTGGCGCCGAGCAGCGTGAGCGAGGTCGCGGTAAGTTCATGCCCGCCGGGCGAGCGGGCATCCGCACGCACGACCCCCGAGACGGCGACCGAAGCTTCCTGGCTGAGTGCCTGGAAGGTGGTCCACGCCTCCTCACCGACTTCAGCCCGCGGGAGCACCGCCTGCACGATCCCGGACCCGTCGCGCACCACGAGGAAGGCAATCTTGCCGCTGGAGCGGGTGGTCACCACCCACCCCTGCACCGTGACGGTCTGTCCGACGTGGCGGCTCAGGTCTGCAATGTCGACTGGGAGCATGCGGGCATCAGGAGGGTAAGAGAGACGGCGAGCGGGCGCCGGAATGGCGGACCGGCAGGAGTCTAGTCCCACCACCACCATGGGTCAACATTGGCAGACTTGAAGTCGCTGGCCCTGAACCTGGTGCTCTACAAGATCGGCTGGGTCTCGGGCGTCACCACCGCAGCCGCCGGGTACCCGGCCGTGGGCATGACCGTCATCGGCGGCCTCATCGTGGTGCACTGCTGGCTGGCCACCGCCTGGCGTGGTGAGCTCCGACTCGTGGTGGCCTGCGGCGCCCTCGGTTTCCTGGTGGACAGCTTCCAGACTGGGGCCGGCGTCCTCAACTTCCCGTCCTCCCAGTCCGCCGGCTGGCTCGCTCCGGCCTGGATCGTCATGATGTGGATGCAGATGGGAACGACGCTCCGGTATTGCCTCCGGTTCCTGCAGGGTCGCTACCGCCTTGCTGCGGTACTCGGTGCCCTCGGAGGGCCGCTCTCGTTCGCCGCCGGCGAGCGGATGGGTGCCGTCATCCTTCACCCAAACCCCTGGGTGGCGATGGGCTCGCTGGCCGTCACATGGGGCTTGGCCATGCCGTTGATGACTTGGATCGCCTCACAAAACCCCGAATTGTTACACTCTGCAACGTATGGCAGAAAAAAGTTGAGCCCAGTTTGAGCCGAGCGTGTTACCGTGGGCCGTCAACAAACCACGGGTGCCCCGATGACCGACCGGCCAATCCAACTGCTTGTTCCTCCGTACCGGGTGTTCATCCCGTTCGACCCCGAGGTTGTCCCTCCCCCCGGGACGATTGCCCTGACCCAGCCGATCACCGACATGGCGGTGCTGGAGCGAACCCTCCGCTCGATCGCGAAACGCGCGCCCTGGCTCCCCGTGGCGGCATGGACCACCGCCGAAGCGCGATTTCAACTCGACATCACCTTGCCCTCCATGCGGGAGCTGACCGGGGCCCACGCCACCCTGGTCCTCCCCGCCGGCGGCACGCATCCCCTGGTCGTGGAGGTGCTCGAAGCAATCGCCAGGCGTGCTCCGCCGCGCGCGGCACAGCTGGCCGCGTGGTGCGGCAGTCGCCTTGGGCGCCCGGATCTCGTGAAGGACCTGACCACGGCCATGGATCCGATTCGCCGTCTCCCGCCGCCGGGCGATGACCGGGCGCTGCGGCGCCGGTTGTCGAAGGAAGGTCTGCCCCCGCGGCTGGCGCTCTCCCGGATCCACCTGCTCGCCGGCGCCTACCGCCTGGACCGGCCGATCACCGAGGCCGCGACGATGATTGGCTTGACCCCGCAGCAATTGCGAACCTGGCTCGAGCGACTGGCGGGATCCACCCCGGAACGGTGGGTCCAGCAACCCGGTTGGGAGTGGCTGGTCGAGGAGATGCTGCGGCGTTCCGGGACGAAGGCGGCCAGGCGGCCGCTGGTCTCCGTGCCCGCCGCCTCGCCGGCTGGAGTGCCGGCGCAGGCAGCTGCCGGCTGAAACTCCGTGGTGAGGGTGCTTCGCCGCTAGCGCGGCGCCCCTCGACGCGGCCCCGGGAAGAAGGCGTTGGTCCGCGCCACGTAGTCCTGGTACCCCGGCTTGGTCTCGGTCAGTGACTGCTCGAGGAGTGTCACTCCGGAGACTCGCATCAGGAGAAAGGTCATCAGCACCGGGCTGAAGACCGTCCACCAGGCGCCGACCGAGGCGGCCAGGAGGAAGTACCCCCACCAGCACATCGCATCGCCGAAATAGTTGGGGTGTCTCGTGTACCGCCAGAACCCCTCCGCCATGACGCGG
>JBHEPH010000047.1:0-287 GCA_046260395.1 Gemmatimonadales bacterium | reverse complement strand
CCCGCCCCGCCGGCCTCGCGCATTGAGGCGTAGCGGCGATCCTCGCCGTGGCCCCAGTTGCGCCAGGTGATGTATCCGCTGAGCCGGGCCCCCCAGATCGAGACCAGACCCAGGGTCAGCGGAGGCAGCACAGTCGCCGGCACCCCCGTGGCACCCACCCAGAAGCAGGCCCAGGCCACGACCACAAACCCGAGCCCCCAGAAGCGGTCCACCAGCGAGGCATCCCGCGTCGGCAGGCTCGCCGCCCAGACTCCGGTCATCAGGATGAGCGCGACGGGGAGCGTGGC
>JBHEPH010000046.1:9398-20976 GCA_046260395.1 Gemmatimonadales bacterium | reverse complement strand
GTGCAGACAGATGGCAGGCGCGCAATCCTGGCGCCGGGCGAGATCATTCATGAGGTGGGGACGACCTGCATGGGCGATGACCCGAAGACATCGGTCCTCAACGAGTGGTGCCAGAGCTGGGACGTGAAGAACCTGTTCGTGACCGACGGCGGGCCGTTCGTCTCCAACGCCGACAAGAACCCGACGCTGAGCATCATGGCGGTGGCCTGGCGGGCCGCCGACTACCTGGTGGACCAGGCACAGAAGGGGGCGTTGTGAGCGACGACATGAACCGGCGCGAGGTGCTGAAGGCACTCGCCGTTGGCACCGCCGCCGCGGCGATCCCCCCGAAGGCGCAGGCCGAGTTTCGGCGGCCGTTCAACCCGCTGGCGGGGGTGGGCCAGGAGCCGGTGAAGGTGGCGGGCCCGCGCGGGACCCCGACCGACCCCGACCTGATCCGGCCGGTGGTCTGGTGGGAGAAGGTCCTCACCGACGACGAGCTGCTGACCACCGCGGCGCTCTGTGACGTGATCATCCCGGCTGACGAGCGCTCGCCGGCCGCCAGCAGCGTTGGCGCACATGACTACATCAACGAGCATGTCAGTGCGCCCTATGACGCGCAACGGCGCGAGCTGGTGACCTTCCGCGGCGGGCTGGTCTGGCTGGATGCCGAGAGTCAGCGGCGCTTCGGTCGCCGGTTCCGCGAGGGCACTGCCGCCCAGCAGACGGCCATCTGTGACGACATCTGTCACCAGGAGTCTGCGACAGCGGAGTTCCGCGCGGCGGCCAGATTCTTTACCCTGGCCCGGAACCTGACCGCGACGGCCTTCTATTCCACGCCGGAGGGGATGCGGGACCTCGGCTTCATGGGCAACACCCCGCACGCCACCTGGACCGGACCGCCGCCGGAGGTGCTCCGCCATCTCGGCCTGGAGGGCGAGTGAAGCGCCAGGCCCTCCTTGCCTTTCTCCTTGTCGTGACCGGAGCCACTGCGCGCATGGAAGCCCAGATCCTGACCACCGCCCAGGCGATGCAGCTCCCCTCCGAGGAGGCTGACCATCGCCTGTTCTGGGGGCTGAGCGAGATCCAGTTCGGCGACCTGCGGCTCCCCGCCGGCCCCGGGCCGCATCCCGTCGTGGTGCTGATCCACGGGGGCTGCTGGCTGTCGGCCTACGGGATGCAGTACATGGGGGCGCTGGGTGACGCATTGAAGGCGGAGGGGATCGCCACCTGGAACATCGAGTACCGCCGAGTGGGGGATCCGGGCGGCGGCTGGCCCGGCACGATGCTCGATGTTGGCCAGGCGATTGATGACCTCCGCTTCCTGGCGACACGATACCCGCTCGACCTCGATCGCGTGGTGCTGAGCGGGCATTCAGCGGGCGGGCAATTGGCGCTCTGGGCCGCGACTCGGCCGCGGGCGGCGGCGGGCAATCCGCTGCGGGGGGAAGACCCCTTGCCGGTGCAGGGCGTTGTGGCACTGTCGCCGGTGGCAGACCTGGCCGCCTCCGTCAGTGACGAGACTCCGATCTGTGGTCGCAGCGCGGCCCAGCTGCTCGGCGGCACGCCGGCGGAGGTGCCGGAGCGGTATGCACTGACCTCGCCGTCGGCGCTGCTGCCGATTGGGGTTCCCTACGCGATCGTGAGCGGCGTGGAGGACCAGTTCGTGCCCGCGGCACATGTCGCGGCCTTCGCTGACGCCGCGCGGCGGGCGGGGGATGGGGTGCGGCTGGAACTGGTGCCCGAGGCCGGGCATTTCGAGGTGGTAGCGCCCGGGACGGTGGCATTTGCGGTGACAGTCGGGTACATCAGGGCGATGCTGGGCGTGGGGCGGTAGGGGGCGATAGGCAGACTCGCAGGGCTCCAGGGACGATTTTCCCACGGGGAGTCATCCCGAGGAAGCGCCATCAGGCGCTGACGAGGGATCTTGCCCGTCCTGACTGGTGGACCGTCGCATACGACGAGGTTCGATCACGCGTCAGCAAGATCCCTCGCCGCTATGCGGCTCGGGATGACTCCGATGTGATCCGTGCGTCGATCCTGCCATCCGCGGGTACCAGCGTTTCCTTCCTTACTCCCCCGCCACGCGCAGATACCGCTCCGCCAACGTCTCCATCCGGTCATCCCCGCGCTCGACCGCTTCATCGCGCAACCGTGTCATGATCGCCACCAGACGCGGGTCACCCCAGAGGTAGCCGGTCGCCTCCTCGGCGCTGGCGGAATCCCCCTCGTTGGCGCCCATCAGCAGCGCCCGCGCCACCGCCTCCTCGAACCCCGGATCCTCCGGCGGCGGCAGCCGGTAGCGCGAGCGCGGATCCGGCCCCTCGGCGTCATCCTTGACGAAGGCACGGGACATCAGCGCTCCAGCCTGGCGGCAAGGGCAGCCAGGAACTTCCGGATCCGGGCGGCATTGGCGCCCAGGTCGCTGCGGCCGACACGGCTCTTGCTGCGGATGTCCACGACGCTACCGCTGCCGTCGGGGCGCACCCGTACCACCACGTCATCGGTGAAGCCAAACCATTTCGTCGTGGCCAGTGCCTCAAGCCGCCCCTCGGCTGGCGCCACGACCTGCACCGTCCAGCCGAGCTCATCCGCCACCTCTGCGGCGGCGGGCAGGACCTCGGCGGGCGGTTGCGCCGTGCGCAGCGGCGCCAGGTCGGGGTACCCCTCCAGCTGCAACCTGGCGGCCTCCGGTCCATCGTACTCCGCAGGACTCTCGGCGCCCTCGCGGAGCGGAAGCAGCGCCACGAAGGCCGGCGGGTCGTCCGTGTCGGTGGTGATATCGTGAATGACCGGCACCCGGAATCCCGTCACGATCATGCTTGCGACCATGCCCAGCGGGACAAGGGCGGCCAGGCCGAGGAGAGCCGCGGCCCAGGGGACGCCGGTGCCGGCACGGAGGGAGGCGGCGACGGCCACCCCGCCGGTCACCAGGCCGGCGGCAAGGAGTCCTACCCCCACGACCAATACCAGCATGGCCAGCCGATAGTGGAATCCGCCGAAGCGGTGGAGCGGGCCCGAAATGACGAAGAGCAGAAGCCCGTAACCGAGCAGCCGGAGCGCGAGGGGGAGGGCGGGAGGCATGAGGAATCGTAGTACGGTGGGGGTGCAGTCGGTATCTTTCCCCTGTGCGTACCACCCTTCCCACCTGCGGGTTCCTCCTGCTTTTCATGCCCGGCGCGCTTCATGCCCAGGCCCGTCCCGACACCGCTACGGCACGCCTCGATTCAATCGCGGTCACTGCCTCGCGGGCCCCTGCGACGGTCGGTGGCGCCAGCGTGCTGGTGGTCCGGCAGAGCGCCCTGGCGTTCCCCGCCCCACCGGCTGCCTCGCTCTCCGATATCCTGCGCGAGGTGCCCTTCGTCCTGATCAGGCAGAACTCCCGCGGTGAGCACGAGATCTCGATGCGTGGCGCCGAATCGCGCCAGGCAGCGGTGCTGGTGGACGGTGTGCCGGTGACGCTGGGCTGGGACGGCCGAGTGGATCCGTCGCTGCTGCCGTTGACAGGGGTGCGTTGGGTGAGCATCACGCGCGGCCTGGCCTCGCTGAGTGGCGGCCCCAATGTCCTGGGCGGGGTGATCGAGCTCGGCTTTGCCGATCAGGGGTTTACATCTCCCGCGACGCCCGACCAGGCCGTCACGACAGGCATTGATGACGTGGGGGCACGAGCGGTGAGCGTGGCGGGCGGCACGCGCATGCGCACCAGGCTTGGCGCACTTTCCCTGCGAGCGGGTGTCAGCCAACGCACCCGTGAGGGCTTTGCGCTGAGCCGGGGCGGTGGCGCAGGAGATGGACTGATCGGCGGCACGCCCGATCCCGGTCAGGATGGCAAGGGACGGCTGCGCAGCAACAGTGATCTGGAGGAACTCGATGTCTTTGCGGCGGTGCGCCTCTCCAGCGGCGCGGGTCGCTACGCCGGGATCACGGTGACGGGGTTCGAGGCGGAGCGTGGCGTGCCCGCTGAACTGCACGTGGTGGAGCCGCGTTTCTGGCGATACCCTGAGGTATCGCGGCGCCTCATGGTCGGTACGCTCGGGACCGGCGTCAGCAGCACACCGTTCGGGATGGGATCGCTGACCGCGAGTGTCGGGGTCTCACGCGGCAGCATCCAGACTGACAGCTACACCGACGACCGCTACACCACCATCACCACCACGGAATTCGGCGACGGGCGCACCACCACCCTGCGCGTGCTCGGTACGCACTCATTCGGCATTGGCGGTCAGCTCCGCGCCACGCACACCCGCGCCACCGTGCGCTACGACGAGCGGTTCGATGCGGGGGAGACGGCGCGGTATCGCCAGACGCTGGGCAGCTCCGCGCTGGAGGCGGAGTGGACCTTCCTGAACGGAGCGCAGCTGACGGCCGGAGTGGCCTACGATCGGGCCGAGACCCCGGAGAGCGGTGGTCGCGAGCCGCTGGGCGGACTCGGCAAGGAGGGATGGCGGTTGGGCGCCTCGACCACCGGGTTTGGTGAGGCGGTGCGGTTCCATGCCTCGCTCAGCCAGCGATCGCGCTTCCCCTCGCTGCGGGAGCTGTATTCCGGGGCGCTGAACCGGTTCGTGCCCAATCCGAACCTCAGGCCGGAGACCCTGGTCGGGGCCGAGGTGGGCGCGACGATCTCGGGCGGTGCGGTTGGCGCGGCAGGGATCACACTGCAGACCGTGGTCTTTGCGCATGTCCTGGATGATGCCGTGGTGCGGGTGACGCTGCCGGACCGCCGGTTCCAGCGGCGCAACGAGGGCGGGATCCGCAGCCGCGGGATCGAGGTGGTGGCGGACTGGTCCTCCGCCGCGCAGCGCGGGGGTGGGTCCGGGGGGTGGACCGTCAGCGCCGATCTACTGCTGCAGCGAGTCCGGGCGCAGGATGCCCTGGGCGGCGCTTTCGGCATGCCGCCACGCCACGTGGAGCACCAGCCGGAGATCCGGGGGTCGGCGGATGTCGGGGCACCGCTGCTGGCCGGGCTCCGTGCTGCGCTGGGCATCCAGCACACCGGGAAGCAGTTCTGCCAGCATCCTGACCAGGGCGAGCTGGTGGAACTCAGCGCGCAGGCGGCCGGGCATCTGGCCCTGACCCGTGAATGGCGCGTCAACCGGTGGCGGCTCGGCACCATCCGCGCCCTGTTGGCCGTGGAGAACCTTTCCGACGCCACGGTGTACGACCAATGCGGGCTGCCCCAGCCGGGCCGGACGGTGCGCGTGGGGGTGGAGTTGCGGTAGAAGGTCGGAGAGACAGGAAACGGGGAACGGGAGGGGCGGCGGCACATCGGGGTCATCCCGAAGCCCGCATCGCGGGCGAGGGATCTTGTTACCCGGATGCCGTCGACTGGGCGGCCCACCTGCGAGTCCCGGCAAGATCCCTCCCCCTGCTGCGCAGGGTTTCGGGATGACTCCGTGAGGGGCCGAACGCCGTTTACGAGGCGTGCAACCCCCGCCGGGCTCAATCGTCTCCCTTCCGATGGCGCGCCACACCGCCGTCGAGCATCCCCGGTACCATCCAGAGATCGAGTTACCCCAAGGGCACCAGGAGGGGAGATGAGCGTAGCCACCGGTTTCGCCGAACGGGGCCTGGCCCCGGACTTTGCGGTGCGCGTTGGCATTCGTGGCCTGTTGGCGGACCGCCTCAAGCAGGAGGCCGACGCCAACAGGACGGGGGCATTCGCCGCCTCCCTGCATGAGTCGCCGATCGCCCTCGCGCCCGAGCGCGCCAATCAACAGCACTACGAGGTTCCCGCCGCCTTCTTCGAGCAGGTGCTCGGCCGGCACCGCAAGTACAGCGCGGGATGGTGGGACGAGGGCACCAGACGGCTGGACGAGGCCGAGTCACGGATGCTGGCGCTGACGTGCGAGCGGGCGCAGCTGGTGGATGGCCAGGAGATCCTGGAGTTGGGGTGCGGCTGGGGATCGCTGTCACTGTGGATGGCGAAGCACTACCCAAACAGCCGGATCGTGGCGGTGTCGAACAGCGCCAGCCAGCAGGAGTACATCGCGGCGCGGGCCCCGGCCAACCTGGAAGTGATCACCGCCGACATGAACGACTTCACGACCGACCGCCTGTTCGGCCGGGTGGTGAGCGTGGAGATGTTCGAGCATATGCGGAACTGGCCGGGGCTGCTGGAGCGGATTTCGGGGTGGCTCACGCCAGGCGGCAAGCTGTTCGTGCATGTCTTTTGCCATCGGGAATTCGCCTACCCGTTCGAGACAGCTGGGGACGAGGACTGGATGGCGGAGCATTTCTTTACCGGCGGGATGATGCCCTCGTGGGACCTCCTGACCACCTTCCAGGAGCACCTGCAGCTGGAGGAGCGGTGGCAGGTGGAGGGAACCCACTATCAGCAGACGCTGGAGGCGTGGCTCAAGCGGTTCGATGCGCGCCGGGCAACGATCCGCCCGGTGCTCGCGGAGACCTACGGCGCCGACCAGGCGGAGCGGTGGCTGCATCGCTGGCGGATGTTCTTCCTGGCGTGTTCGGAGTTGTTCGGGTACAAGGGCGGGACGGAGTGGTTCGTGGGGCAGTACCGGATGGTCAAGCGGTAGGGGCCGACGAGCCTGTCCCGAGCGAAGCGAGGGATGGTCGGCCCGGATGAGGTGGCCGCGATGTGGATGTAGGGGCCGACCGTGGTCGGCCCTTTTCACGACCGGCTGTTGGTGTAAGGGCCGACCACGGTCGGCCCCTACTTGACGCCCCCACCTCAGCCCGGAAGCGTGGCCAATACCTCCGCGTGGCGCGACTGGGCATCAAACCGCAGCAGGAGTGCCCGCGCCTTCAGGGGGATGACCGCCGTCGCGTAATCCTCACCGGCAAAGGCCTTGATGTCACCCAACGATTCGAACCACATCAGGGTGGTGAAGCGTACCTCACCTTCGCTCGTAATCTCTCGCAGCACCTGCATCTCCCGAAATCCTGAAAGCCGTTTGGCCACGATGCCAGGCGCGATCTCGTCGAGGAGCAGCTGCTCGTACGCATCGGCGTTGTCCTCGGTGGTCCAGCCGCTCCAGATGCGACAGACCATCTCACTCGCCCCCGGCGCCGGCAGCTTCGCGGCGGAGCGCCTCGAGTACCCCGACAATCCGATCGACGGTCTCCTGGCAGGCGGCAAGATCGTATCGGGTGGCGAGCGCGCGTGCATCGTGATGACCAACCCAGGTCCGGCCCTCTGCATCCTCCCAGACCAGCATGCGCAGTGGGAGATCCGCCGCCACCGACGGGTCACACTGCATCAGAAGCGTCCCGGCGCGGGGGTTCCCCAACAGGACCAGGGTAGAGGCGGCGAGCGGGAGATCCACCGCCCGGGCGTTGGCGGCGTGGTCCACCACGGCGAAGATCGTCAGGCCGCGTGACTCCGCTGCGGTGCGGAGTCGAACGACCGTCTGCGCCACCCCGAGCGAACTCTGCGTCCGGAGCAGGGTGTCCGCCGGGACGGGAGCAAACACGAGGGCAGCCAGGAGGGTGAGCATGATGCCTCAAACTTGGCCGCACGACGGCCGGAGGGCTAGAGGCAACGGCAGAATCCCTCCAGCCGGCCCGATCCGGCGCCTATCCGTGGCGCGACCCGGCCAGTACATTCCCCAGCCATGCCTGAAACGATCCTCATCGCTGGCCGGTATGAAGTCCTCCGCACCCTGGGCCAGGGCGCATTCGGCCGCACTTTCCTGGCCCGGGACACGGTGGCTGGCCGCGAGGTGGCCATCAAGATGCTGGACACCCAGAAGGTGGACAGCTTCAAGGGGTTCGAGCTGTTCGAGCGGGAGGCGGCAGTGCTCCGCTCGGTCCGTCACCACGGCGTACCGGAGATCTACGACTCCCTGCGTGCCGACTGGGAGGGGAGTCCGGCTGCCTTTCTGGTCATGGAGTACGTGGCGGGGAAGTCGCTGGAGGCACTGATTGCGGAGCGGCACCACCTTGACCCTGCCGAGGCGACGCACATCCTGCTGGAGCTGCTCGGCGTGCTCGACTACTTGCACGGGCGGGTGCCGCCGATCCTGCACCGAGACATCAAGCCCGCCAACATCATCCTGCGACCGGATGGCTTCCCCACGCTGGTGGACTTTGGCGCCGTACGCAGCGCCATTCACGCCCCTGGGAGGGACGGATCGACCATCGTCGGCACTTACGGCTACATGCCGTACGAGCAGCACATGGGGCAGGCCACGCCGTCCAGTGACCTGTACGCCCTCGCTGCGACGTTCATCCACCTGTTGACGGGCCGGGCCCCGCCAGAGTTCCTCAACGGCGAGGGGCGGATCGCGGTACCGGAGTCATTGCCGGGCGGCGATCGGCTCCGGCAGGTGCTGTCCAAGATGCTGCGGCTCTCGCCGGCGGAGCGATTCCAGGATGCGCGGGGGGTACGGCAGGCGCTGGTCGAATCGGAGAGCACCTCGCTGGCCCCCGCGTCGAGGCCACAGCCCGTCAGCGTGAGGCGGCACTCGGTGGCGATCCCGGAGCTGCCCCCGGCACCCCGGCCCATCGAGGGAGAGACCGAGGCGCTGTATCGTCGCCTGGCCCCGACCGCCCTGCGCATGATGGCACCCAACAGCCCTCCCGCTGAACCGATCTCACCGCTCCTCGTCCTCGCCATGTTCGCGGCGGGGGTGGCTTCGCTCGGGGTCATGCCGATCATCTATTACGGATACAGCATGACGCGGCGGCGGCGGGTGCGAACCTTCCTCAAGCACGGGGTGCCCGCGACCGCCGAGATCCTGACGATCCAGGACGTCAAGGACAGCCTGGGCGCCAAGACCTGCCGGATCCGCTACCAGTGGGTCGTGGAGGGCGTGCTCCACCGTGGAGCCGACGAGGTCTGGGCGAGTATCGCGGGCCGCTGGCTGGTGGGAGACCAGATCCAGATCATGTACCTGCCGGACAAGGACTTTGACAGCCTGGTGATCAGTACAGGGTAGGCAGGGATACGCATCGTTCTGCTAGATTCCCGCCATCACCGCCACCCGTCGTCACGCCATCTTCCCGGAGTCTCCTGCGTGAGTACTGAGCGCCATGACCCGTCCTGGGGCCCCTCCACCCGCGCCGTCTGGGGTGGGGAGCCCGCCCATGGCCCTGAAGGGGTCACCGTCACCCCGGTCTTCCACGGGGTGACCTTCGAGTACGACGACCTGGCCACCTGGCGCGCGGTGTCCCTGGGCGAGCAGCCGGGCTACATCTACTCCCGCAACACCAATCCCACGGTAGACGTCTTTGAAGCCAAGATGCGCGCCCTCGAGGCGGCGGAGGACAGCACCAGCTTCAGCACCGGGATGGCGGCGATCAGCAACACGCTGTTCACGCTGCTCAAGCCGGGCGACCGCGTGGTCAGCATCAAGGACACCTACGGTGGCACCAACCTGCTCTTCACGGAATTCCTCCCCCGGTTCGGTGTGGAGACGGCAGTCTGCGACACCGAGGACCACGACGCGATCGAGCGCGAGATTGCCGCGGGGTGCACGGTACTCTACCTCGAAAGCCCCACCAACCCCACGCTCAAGGTGGTGGATATCGAGCGCCTGTCGCGCGCCGCGCACGCGGTGGGCGCCACGGTGGTGGTGGACAACACCTTCGCCACCCCGATCAACCAGAACCCCCTGACGCTCGGCGCCGACCTCGTCCTCCACAGCGCCACCAAGTTCCTGGGCGGCCATTCAGACGCGATGGGCGGGGTCGTCTGCGGGCCCGCAAAGCTGGTGCGGGCCATCTATCACTTCCGCGAGATCACCGGCGCCACCCTCGACCCGATGTCGGCGTTCCTGCTGACGCGCGGCATCCGGACGCTGGAGCTGCGGGTGGAGCGGCAGAACCGCAACGCGCAGCGGATCGCCGAGTTCCTGGCTGATCACCCGGCGATCGAGGCGGTGTACTACCCTGGGCTGCCAGGACATCGCGGCCATGATATCGCGAAGCGGCAGATGCGCGGATTCGGGGGCGTGCTGGCGTTCGCCTTGCGCGGGGGCTATCCGGCGATGGAGCGAATGGTCAACGCCCTGACCCTGGCCCACCGCGCGGCGAGCTTGGGCTCGGTCGGCACGCTGGTGGGCCCGCCGGCGGTCACCAGTCATGTCGAGCTCTCGGCGGAAGAGCGCGCCGCGGCCGGGATCCCCGAGGGGCTGGTGCGCTATGCGGTCGGCATCGAGAACGCGGACGACCTGCTCGCCGATCTTGACGCGGCGCTCGCCACCCTGGAGTGACCCATGCACTCCCATGAAAACTGGGCCCTTGGCGCGATCGAGATGCCGGGGCTGATCGCCACGATCGGTGAGCTGGTGGCGATCGAGAGTTGCCACGGGCACGAGGTGGCGGTGCAGCGGCGAATGGCCGACCTGCTGCGCGAGATCGGGATGGAGGTGGACGAGTGGGACATTGACCTCGACACGCTGCGGAAGCACCCGGCCTACGGGGCCGAGATTGAGCGGGAGCACGCGGTGGGTGTCGTCGGCCGGTGGGGCTCGGGAACTGGCCCGACGCTCATCCTGAATGGCCACGTGGACGTGGTGCCCGCCGGCGACCTCTCGCGCTGGACGGTACCGCCGTTCCAGGCCACGGTGCGGCAGGCGCGGGTATATGGGCGCGGTGCGGTGGACATGAAGGGGCCGCTCTGTTGCGCGCTCGAGGCGGTGCGGGCCATCCAACGGGCCGGCATCACCCTCGGCGGCACCGTCGTGATTCAGAGCGTCGTTGGCGAGGAAGACGGTGGGCTCGGCACCCTGGCCACGATTCAGCGTGGGCATACCGGGGATGCAGCGATCATCCTGGAGCCCACCGAGCTGATGATCGCACCGGCGCAGGCGGGGGCGCTGAGCTTTCGGATCACCATTCCCGGGCTGGCGGCGCATGGGGCGCTGCGGACCGAGGGGGCCAATCCGCTGGAGAGCCTGCCGGGGCTCCTGTACGCGCTGGAGGAACTGGAGACGGAGCGCTGCGCCCGGCTGGCTCATCCATTGTTTTCTGATTACGAAGTTCCGTATGCCATCTGCATCGGCAAGGTGCATGGCGGGGTGTGGGCGTCCACGGTGCCGGAGGCGCTGGTGCTGGAGGGACGCTACGGGGTGGGGATCGGCGAGGACCTCGACGCGGCGCGCGCGGAGCTGGAGGATGCCGTCGAGACGGCCGCGGCGGAGGATGACTGGCTGGTGGACCATCCGCCGGTGGTGGAGTGGTGGGGGGCCCGGTTCGAGCCGGCGGCGATTGCTGCAGACCATCCGCTGGTGACGATGCTGTCGAGCGCGCTCGAGTCGGTCACCCGTGAGGTGCCGGTGATCCGCGGGATGCCCTATGGCGCCGACATGCACCTGCTGGTGAACCAGGGGAAGGTGCCGACGGTGCTTTTCGGGCCGGGAGATGTGCGGGTGGCGCATGCGCCGGATGAGTTCGTGCCGATCGCGGAGCTGGAGGTGGCGACGCGGGCGCTGGTGGTGGCGATTCTCCGGTATTGCGGGGTAGCGGGCGGGTAGGCGGACAGGACGGTCAAGGGGGACAGGATAGACAGGATGGACAGGATGGACAGGATGGGCAGGGCGGTCAAAATGGACATGGCGATCAGGGCGGTCAGGGCACCCGTAGGGGCGAGGCCTGCCTCGCCCGTGGTCGGGGATGGCGGCCGTAACGCTGGTAC
>JBHEPH010000046.1:0-9388 GCA_046260395.1 Gemmatimonadales bacterium | reverse complement strand
CCAGCGCGACCTGGCGGCGGGGGCGGGGCGGGTGGATCTGCCGGGGGCGCTGGGGCGGACATCCGGACGGTGCAGGAGCTGCTGGGGCGCACCGATGTTCGGACGACGATGATCTACGCCCATGTCCTGAACCGGGGTGGGCTGCGGGTACCGAGCCCGGCAGATCTGCTGGACCTGGGGGGCTCTGTAGTCTTTACGGATTGGGTTGCGGGCGGTACGTTCTTTGGGGATTGGGAGGGGTGGGAGAGACCGATAAACAAGTTCGGCGGACGATGGGGGGCATCGACAGGGCTGTGAGTTGGCGACGTAGATCTCCGGCGCCTACCGCGGCGTTCTCCGGTAGACCGTGCGGGGCCCGCGGCTCAGGACCCTCGGTGCAAGCGCGCCGATTTCGCAGCACTGGCGCCCGGCGTCAGCGCCGCTGGCTACCGGGCGCGAGGCGGCGTGGCCGAACATAGATTGCAGGGGACGAAGGGCCGGCGATTCTGTACGAGTCATCCAGGCTCGTGAGGGCCCTTCACCGCCGAAGCCCTTCGGTCCGGCCGCAACAATCCACCATATCCCTTGCAGGCAAGAGCACAATATCGTTCACTCCACACCACTCAGGGAGGCACCAATGCGCAACGCCGCTCAGGCTCCAACAATGGCTGTATGGGTTATTTCTCTCGTGCTATTTCTCGTCGCACTTGTTGCTCACTTCGGCCTCGCCACTATTCCGGAGCCATTCGCCACCTGGTCCTGGATTGTCGGGTTTGGCCTTCTGCTCATCGCGTGTCGTGTTCGTGGCCTGTAGCTGCCAGGCTGGGCTGCCGACGGCGAAAGGCATCCAGTAGTTACGCATGCTCTTCCCTTAGCGAAGTGCCTCAATCGGTGAACCATTGATTCGTCGGACGCATGGTGGGACAAGCTTCCTCGAAGGGGGTGGCGGCCTCCGATCGTGTTCCTGCACGGAATCCCTGATTCGGCGATCTCAGGGGCGGGGGTGGGGTAGCATCTACTACGCGGGTTCCATAAGAAGTGGCTCACTTCCTGGCGAGCCCCGATCGAGAACCCCGTGCTCACCTGTAGCGAACGCCATGCCGAACACGGAGTTGGAGTGGACCGGCGCCACAATTCGGAGAATACGTCGAGCCCGGACTGGTGCCGGCCGTGGGGGGGCACCGCCTGCTGGGCGCCCTGGCCGGCCTCAGCGTGGTCCTGTTCGCCGTCTCCCTGATCCTGGGGGCGGTGTCTCCAGCGGCTCCGCCGAGGCGAGCCGCGAGAATCGGCGATCAGAACCGGGGAAGTCCAACCCCATGGCCGCCGAGAAAACGAGGAACATGACCAGCACCCAGGCAGTCAGCGCCGGTGTCGGTGCCTGGAACCCCGCGCCACTCGGCGCCATCGGCACCATCGTGATGCCGATCCCCGCCAGGACCGAGCCCACGGCAAACCACTGGTACACCCGAAGCCCGACCACCACCGGGGTCTGCGGCTCGCCCCGGTAGGCCTCCTCCACAAAGCGGGCCAGACCCGCCAGCAGGAAGTAACTGCCCAGAATCAGCGTGGCTGGTGCGCCGAGGGTGTGCATCCTGATCAGCAGCAAGCCGATGACCAGGTTGCCCCCAATCGAATACAGCGGCGTCGGGTAAATCGGGGCGCCGCCCAGATCGGCCAGGTGGGCAACGCGGCTTCGCGATTGGTGGTAGCAGATCCCGGCCTCGGCCGACGTCGGCGCGCCGTGACAACACCCCTGGACCAGGCAGCGCAGCCGCCCCAGCAGCTGAATCCACGGCGCGGCCAGCGCGAACGCCGCCATCAGCGGCATGATCGCCCCGCCGACAAGCGGCGAGGTCAGGATGCCCAGCACCCCGCCGATCAGGCCACCGTACCACCCGAAGGGGCGCAGCAGGCGCGACGACCCCTCCAGCACCTGGGCATAGCTCGCCGCACCCACCAGCACCCACGTGCCCACCCAGACCACGGCCAGCTCGCGTCCCGTTCCGGCGGCCGACCCCGCCACCAGCACGCCCATGGCGGCCGCGACCCCTGCGTACAGCCCGTGATTGATGAACCGCACCGGGCCCACCCGCCATTCCCGCCACGAATTGGCCAGCCGCTCGGTGGAACGGCGCAGCACGCTCCAGGTACGCCCCGGGTCGCGCAGAGGCAGATACAGGAGCGCGCCCGCGGCAACGTCAAGGACACTGTGATGCCCGGTTCCAATCGTGCTCGCCGCGACCAGGGCGGCCCAGCCCCACGCGAGCCAGCGGACGCCTGCCCCTCGTTCCGCGCCCCACGCCCGGGCCGCGAGCATGGCCCAGAGGACGTGGAAGGCCGGGAACGCCGCGACGTTGTTCGAGTTTGCCTGCTCGGTGGCCAGCAGTGCCGCAACCCAGCCGCTCGGGTCGAACGGCCGGTGCGTTGCGACGACGGGAATGACCAGCCAGCAGAGTGTCACCACGACCGTGCCGGCGATTCCGCCAATCGCAAAGTCACGCAGCACCCGGCGTGACCGGGCGGCAAACACCGCCAGGGGCACCACAAGGTAGGCGCTGATGTAGGGCAGCTCGAGCCAGGGAAAGACCGGCCAGCGTTCCTCCCCCGGCAACAGGGTGGAGAAGGCGTCGGGTGGACGGCCGAGCGCCTGTACCGCCAGCCACGTGAGGAGCCACGGCAGGAGGACCCGGACGAGCGTGGCCCACCGTTCCATCGGCTCCGGGGCGCCCTCGCCCGCCTGGGGCCACATGAACCGGGGCCGGGCGAGGGCCGCCGCTCCGAACCGTCGCCGCAGGTCGAGGCGCTCGTGCCCCACGACCAGGGCAGCCATCGCGAGCCAGGTGGCGGGGGTGACCAGCCAGAGCCCAGCCGGCGAGCGGGTGGCCAACGCCGCGCCCAGCACGGCCAGCCCGAAGCCGAGATAGATCGGGTGCCCCACCCATCGATACACCCCTTCGCGCACCAGTCGCTCCGGGGGGAAGGCATTCATGGGAAGTCCGCGGCCCCGCCGGACCAGCGTACCGATTCCTGCCAGCAGCAGCAGAGTCCCGGCCAGGGCAACCGCCCCGCCGACCCATGGGTCTCCCACGGCCGGGAGCGCGATCATGGCGTCGCTCCGGCGGGCCCAGGTCACCAGCAACAGTGGCACGGCGACGACGAAGAGCGCGCCGTAGCCGACGCGCTTGGCGAGCTCGAGGGGCGGCATCACCAGGTCACCTGCTCATGGATGACCCATCCCTCGTCCACGACGGTCCCGCGGTGGTGGAGACTGCCCCGCGCGAGGTACTTGGTCTCGTGCAGGTTGCCGAAGGGGCCGAGCGGCAGGGCGTGGAGCACGGGCAACCGCTGGGAGATCACCTGCAGCGCCTGGCGGTTCAGGAGCTCGCGGTCTGGCGTGAAACGCAGCGACCAGTCGTCCCCGGAGCCGTGGGGACCGTGCAAGCCGATGGCGTCGGGGATCGCTTCAGGGTTTGGCACCCCGTCGAGCCAGACCCAGCGCCGGGGCGCATCTCCCTGCAGGTCAATCCAGGTGGCCGACCGCGAGGCACCGGTGTACCGCCCCCAGCGGAGCCCGCGAAATGGCAGGCTCCAGGGTGGCCGTGTCAGGGTGAGCCGCTCGACGTACCCGGCACCAACCAGGATGTTGCCGTCCACCACGACCCGAGCTGTCGCGCTGGGCATCAGGCAGTCCCACTGCACCGACCCCTCGGTGTCGACCAGGAGGGTGGCGTGGGTGGATGGGGCAGCACGGTGCCATTGGCCACTCAATCCCAGCCCGGCGTGGTCGACGCGGATCGTGTCGGCCGCCTCGTCCGGGAGCGCCACCCCGGACCAGGCACTCCGCTCGACCGGCTCCTCGCGGGGGCGAGCCAGGAAGGTGGAGAGATACCGAAGCCGGAGCGCCGGCCAGCGGAGCGCGGCGGCATAGACGATCACCACCGTCCCCTCGTCGGTGACGAGGTCCAGGTACCACTTGACGAGCCGAAACATGCGGACCGCCGGTGTCGGAGGGTAGCCGGCGCGAATATACGGGCCGGCACGGGAGCCGGCTACCCCCGGGCGGGGGCTGGGTGTGAATCGGCGCTCTATCCCGCTGGCACTGGCCCGGCATCGTTCCCGCCCGACTCCTCGTTGAGTCGAATCGGGCCTGGACAGCATAACATGCGGTTGCCGCTGCCGTGGGCCGGGCACCGGTGAATCGCACACGCAGCCGAATCGCAAGCCGTTAGATGGCGGGGAACCTCAGATGGGAACCGGCCACGGGGAGGTGGGATCGAACCGCAGGTGGTCGTTGCTGGCGTGCCCTGGCCGACC
This sequence comes from Gemmatimonadales bacterium, assembly GCA_046260395.1. GTDB lineage: Bacteria > Gemmatimonadota > Gemmatimonadetes > Gemmatimonadales > GWC2-71-9 > JAWXBA01. The sequence continues at coordinate 5,095 of JBHEPH010000046.1, read as the reverse complement.
GGGCATTCGATGCCATCTTCCTCGCGCTGAAGGCGTATGGGGATTCCCAGATGCGCTGAGCGGTGCACCAGCGGGCGCCTGCCCGCCGGAACCCGGCTCAATGCCTGCCGCCCCCCTAGTCCTCGTCCGGCTTCAACAGTTTCTCGGCCCGCTCAATGTCCAGCCGCGCGGAGGTCACCGCCAGCCGCAGTGAGCAGAACAGACTCATGTACAGGTTGGCGAGCCAGACCAGCGAGAAGGCGGCGATGACGTAACCGCGCCAATCGTCAAAAACCAGCGTAAACCGGGTCAGGACCAGCATCCCGATCGCCACATAGTGACTGAAACAGTATTCGCAGGTGAAGAGGTAGAAGAACTTCCGCGACAGGATGGTTCGGCTGGCGTGGCTCTGGGCGGTGAGCCACTCCCGGAGCTCACGGAACACCTCTTCCTGGGTGACCGTCCAGCTCACGCACGCGACCGGGATCGCAAAGAGGAACAGCAGGAGTACCTGGTGACCGATGGGCACGGGAAGAACTCTATTGCCGGCCGCGCCCAAAGGCAACCAAGTCATTCCTGCTGACCAAGGGCCCTGCTCCCCCGAGGCTATTTCCGGAGGCGCTTCTCGATGTCGCCGGCCTTCTTCTGCACCTTGCCCACGGTCTTCTCCACCTTGCCCCTCACCACCAGCCTGTCATTCCCAACCGCCTTGCCAGCGGCTTCCTTGGCCGTGCCCTTCACTTCCTTGATCGTGCCCTTCACTTGGTTCTTCGTGCCGGGTTTCATGATGTCCTCACCAGATGCGAGTGAAATTGCGAACCCACCAGTCGCCCCTTCGCGACAATCATCGTCAGTGGCCCGCTCATGCGTCGGGGTCGCTCGGCAGGTCCTTGGACCGGGTGCGCGCCACGCCTGACAGGATGCCGAGCCCGAGCAGGATGATGCCGGCAATGATCACCCATGGGGGGGAGATCCCCGCCCGGATCATTCCCCACCCCACACCGATGATCACGATCAGGAACCCGCCGAGATAGAGCATGAACGACATCGAATCCTCCTAGGTGTCTCCCACGAATTCATTCACTTCGGGCCGGCTGTGCCGCCGTGGCCTGGGCCGGGTGAACCACAGCTGGTCGCGGTGCTGGAGCCAGTGGAACTGGTGGGGCGTCAGGCGATCCGGTTGACGCGCATCCCACCACACCAGAAGGCCGGCGCCCAGGCAGGAGACCGCCACGGCGAGGATCCAGGTCATCAGTTCCCCGAGCCTGAAGGGACCCTGTGGGGTCAGGACCACAGCGGAGGCGCCGGCCGCGACTAGTGTTCCGACCCACCGCAACCACGATCCGGGGCGGCCCCGCCGTTCCAGCCCGTGCAGGAGGCCGTGGATCGTGCCGCCCACGGCGCCGGCCACCATCGTGACGGCCAGCATCCATAAAAACAGCAACGCCCCCAAGCCGACACCGACCAGAAGCATCAATGTCGCGACCAGAGCGGTTACGTAAAGCTTGCCGACAACGCCGCGGCCCAAGCCGAGGATCCAGAGCGCCCCCCGATATGTGGGGCGAGTCCACGGCGGCAGCCGTCGCTCAAACGCGAAGACGTGAGGTGACATCATGGATCCAAGCGCCCCGGGCTGCGGCCCTACCGGCCCCGACGGGACCAGCCCCAACCGCCGCCGAACAACAGAACCAGGACGACGATGATCAACAGTGTCTGGGTGCTCATTGGGTTCCCCTTCAGTCAAGTGATCCGCAGGCTGGTGCCTGCTGATGCAGGCGGCACGCGCCATTGACGGGCCGGCCCTGCAGGTGTGGCGGCTCCACCGTGGAACCGCCCGCCTTCATCCCGTCAGCGTCAGCCTATCGCCGGATGTCGCCGCCCCCGTGCCGGCTCCACTCCTGCTCAAAATGCTTTACATCCTCGGCAGACCGCGGCTTGACGCCCACCACAATGCCGCCATTCTCGATCTCGGTCTTGTACACCTTGGCGCGCTCTTCGGGAATCCCGGCACCGATAAGGGCTCCCAAAAGCCCACCCGCCGCGGCACCGGCGCCCAGCCCGGCCAGGCCGGCCGCGACGGGTCCCGCCAGCACCAGTCCGAGACCGGGAATCGCCAGCGTGCCCGCCACGGCCAGGACGCCGGCGATGGCGCCCACAGTGCCCCCGACGGTCGCCCCGGCCAAGCCACCTTCCGCGGCCTTGGTCCCCAACTCGGTGGTCTCGCTGGTCTCCGAGAAGTGCTGCTTGCGGGTGTCGTCGGACATGATCACGTTGATCTCGTCCTTGGAGTACCCCCGGCTGACCAGGGAGTCGTACGCCCGCTCTGCGGAGGCCCGATCGCGAAAGGAACCGGTCAGCAGGTCGGTGGTGGTCTTGGTCTCAGTCGTAGTCATGATGGCAGTGCTCCCAGCATTTAGTGTGGATCGCGTCGTCTCAGGCATCCTGCCTGAGGTGGCAGGGACGCTCGGCGCGAGTCAAGGACGTCATCTTTGAGCCCACCGGCCAGCCCCTGACAGGGGCTCGAACCGCGGCCGTGCAGCACCGGCGCACAAAGCGCCCGCGACGCGACTGGCGTGCCTGATCGTAAGCTACCGACTTGCCCGGGCCTGACAATCGATCATCGGAGTGAGCAGGGACGAGAGGCGCCTGCCGTGGCCCATCAACCCAAGGTGGCGCTCGAGGAGCTACTCCTTTCGGGTCATAGTGCTGTTGGACGGAGGCCGCGGCATTGCGAGAGGGGCAGGATCGTGGGGGAGGTAAGGGGGAGGGGCGAGTGAGCCACGCCGAGTCACGCAGTCGGGCCATGGCCGGTCTGGTGGTCGGGGGCCTTGCCGCTGGTTGTGGTGGCTTGGGCACTAAGCCCACTGATGTGCCCTTCGGGGAGACGCCCTTCGTGGTCGTGGTGAACCCGGTCCTCAACGCCGTGAACCAGGCCACGGTCCCGGCGCCGGGCCTCACCTGCCGCCCAGGCTCAGCCCAGCTGATACCCCGGGGTCGAGCGGGAGAGGGCCAGTTCCTCGTCGTTCATGTCGGCACCGAATGGCTCGAAGAGGGGAGTCGACAGGTAGCGCTCGCCGGTGTCGGGCAACATGCAGAGGATGACTGACCCGGGTACCGCCTTCCCCGCCACCTGCATCGCCACACCGAAGGTGGCGCCGCCCGACACCCCCGTGAGGATTCCCTCGCGGACCGCGAGCTCGCGAGCCCACTGCATGGCATCCGCCCCGGCAATGGGAATCAACTCGTCGCAGTAGCCCTTGTCGAGGGCTTCCTGGAGCACCAGGGGAATGAAGTCCGGGGTCCAACCCTGGATCGCGTGCGGCTCGAAGGCCGGATGGCTGGCGGCGGGCCGGCCATCGGAGTCGCGCGCCTGCGCCGTGCCCGAGCCCACGAGCTGGGCATTCGCGGGCTCCGACAGGATCATCCTGACCTCCGGCCGTTCGCGTCGCAGCACCCGGCCCACCCCCGACGCGGTGCCGCCAGTGCCATAGCCGGTCACGAAATAGTCGAGTCGTTCACCCGCGAAGTCGGCGATAATCTCCCGGGCGGTGGTCCGCTCATGGATGTCGGCGTTCGCGGCCGTCTCGAACTGGCGGGCCAGGAACCAGCCGTGCTTCTCGGCGAGCTCCTGGGCCTTCCGGTACATCCCGAACCCTTTCTCCGCGCGGGGGGTCAGGATGACCCTGGCGCCGAGGTAGCGCATCAACTGCCGTCGCTCCACCGAGAAGCTGTCGGCCATGGTCACCACCAGCGGATAGCCCTTGGCCGCGCACACCATGGCCAGGCCGATGCCGGTGTTCCCGCTGGTGGCCTCGACCACGGTCTGGCCCGGGGCCAGGATGCCGCGCCGCTCGGCATCCTCGATGATGCTGAGTGCCAGCCGGTCCTTGACCGACGCCGCGGGGTTGAAGAACTCCGCCTTGACGTACATGGAGACGTGCGCCGGCGCGAGCCGGTTGATGCGCACGCAGGGCGTGTCGCCCACCGTCTCGACGATGCTGTCGTACCGCCGCCCCCGTCCCGACGTCTGGCGGACCCCGCCTCCTTCGCTGCTCGCGCTCATCGTCTTGCCTCTTTCATCTGTCCGGTGTGATGGGTGATCATGCAGGTGGCAGGCAGAGGTGCCCTCGCTGCGGTCTGGAGATTGGGGGGGGTCGGGGGTGAAGACAAGCCCGGCGTAGACTGATCCGGCGGCTCCGTGACGTGCGCGCTCCGGAGGCGATCATCCGTGGCGGCAGGGAGCTGCCCCTCCTGTTGGGAGCCTCCACGGTGGCTGGGCTCCCGCCGCGCCATACCACGGAACCTCTTGCCCACGCTACCTTTACGTCTCCAATCACTCGGAGCAGATGATGGACCTTGGACTCCGCGGCAGGACCTGCGTGATCATCGGTGGCAGCCGCGGGATACCGTAGGCTCCGGGGGCCATGCTCCGCCTGATCAAGACCGTCCACACCGTGGCGTGGGCCATCTTCGCCGGGTCGGTCGTCGCCATCCCGATCTTGGCGTGGCAGGGTCGCTGGACGGCGACGGCGGTTGCCATTGCACTGGTGAGCGGGGAATGCCTGGTCCTGGCGTTCAACAGGATGCGGTGCCCACTCACTGACATGGCGGCGCGATACACCGACGACCGGCGGGCCAACTTCGACATCTACCTGCCAGAGTGGCTGGCGCGGTACAACAAGCAGATCTTCGGCACACTGTTCCTGGCAGGTCTGGCCTTCGCCGCGGTGCGGCGGTGGTGGTGAGATCCTGCCGCGACACCATCACCCTACCCCGACCCTGAGCCAGCCCATGTTCACCGCCGACCTGACCACCCAGCTCTCCCTCGCGTTCGCCGGCGTGCAGGCCGCCGGCGTCGCCATCCTGATCTACCAGCTCTACGACGCGCACGGCTGGCGCAAGAAGGAGTCGGCCTACAACTTCGCCGACGTCGGCGACACGGCCGCGCTGCAGGAACGGCTGTACGCCGTCCTCGGGGAGTTTGCCGACTACACCTTCCCGGAGCAGTGCACCCCGCTCACCCCGGCACACATCGAGCGGATCAGTGCCGATGCCACCGCCACCTTCGTGGTCAACAGCTTCCTCAACTACATGCAGAACCTCTGCACCGCGTACG
>JBHEPH010000045.1:322-21679 GCA_046260395.1 Gemmatimonadales bacterium | reverse complement strand
GTTCAGCCGCGGGAGCGCGCCCGGTAGAAGAACGAGATGACGAGGGTCTTGTCCTGGAAATCCTCGAGCCAGACGGGACCAGTGACCCCCTCCCGCGTGCCCCCCATCAAGGAGAACGCCGGAGCCTCCCGGCCCACGGCCAGGGGGGTTGGCGCGGCCGGTTGCTGCGCGGCCGGCTGCTGCGCCACCAGCGGGGCGGCGGCCAGGGCTGCCACGGCCAGCACGCCTCCAATTCGCTTCATGCCACCTCCTGTGGTCCGTGTGAATCTCGATTGACACCCGAACAATGCACCGATGGGGGCTCCCCCGCCACCCCTGAACGCCAATGAAAGGGAGTGGGTGCCCAGCTTGCTGGGCACTTTGCGCGCTGCACGCAGCGCGCCCACGGGTTGCCTGAGCAGCCAAACACGGGTTGCCTGACGCGCCAGCAAGGAGACCTTCCACACGGCACGGTGCCACACGGTTCCACCACCCCCCCGCTTCCCGGTATCTTCCCGCCATGACAAATGGTCAATACATCTTCACGATGCGGGACCTCCGCAAGGTGGTGCCCCCCTCCCGCGAGATCCTCAAGGGGATCTACCTGGCCTTCTACCCCGGCGCCAAGATTGGCGTGCTGGGCTCCAACGGCGCCGGAAAAAGCACCCTCCTGCGCATCATGGCCGGCGTGGACCAGGACTTCACCGGTGACGCGCGCCCCGCCGACGGCACCAAAATCGGCTACCTCCCGCAAGAGCCCGTATTGGATTACACCAAGGACGTCCGGGGCAACGTCGAGGAGGGCGTGGCGGAACAGCGGGCGCTCCTGACCCGGTTCGAGGAGATCAGCGCCCGATTCGCCGAGCCGATGAGCGACGACGAGATGAACGCCCTGCTCGAGAAGCAGGGCAACCTGCAGGAGCGGATCGACGCCCTGGGCCTCTGGGAGCTGGACTGGAAGGTGGACATGGCGATGGATGCCCTCCGCCTGCCGCCGGGTGACGCCGACGTCGCCACCCTCTCCGGTGGCGAGAAGCGCCGGGTGGCCCTCTGCCGCCTGCTGCTGTCCCAACCCGACATGCTGCTGCTCGACGAACCGACCAACCACCTCGACGCCGAGTCGGTGGCCTGGCTCGAGCGCTTCCTGGCCGAATTTGCGGGCACCGTCGTGGCGGTGACCCACGACCGGTACTTCCTGGACAACGTGGCGGGCTGGATCCTGGAGCTTGACCGCGGCGCTGGCATTCCCTGGCAGGGCAACTACTCCTCCTGGCTCGACCAGAAGCAGAAGCGGCTGGCCACCGAGGAAAAGCAGGCATCGGCGCACCAGAAGACGTTGGAGCGCGAGCTGGAATGGATCCGCATGTCCCCCCGAGCCCGGCAGGCCAAGTCCAAGGCCCGCATCCAGGCCTTCGAGGAACTCCGCGAGAAGGGGGAGCGTGAATCGGAGGGCACCGCCGAGATTCTGATCCCCGTGCCGGAGCGCCTGGGCGAGGAGGTGGTCATCGCGAAGGATGTGAGCAAGGGATTTGGTGACCGACTGCTGTTCGAGAACCTCAACTTTGCCCTGCCCCGCGGCGGGATCGTCGGGATCATCGGCCCCAACGGCGCCGGCAAGACAACCCTCTTCCGGATGATCACCGGCCAGGAACAGCCCGACAGCGGCGAGCTGGTGGTCGGCTCCACGGTCCGGGTGGCCTACGTGGACCAGTCGCGGGAGGCGCTGGACCCCGGCAAGACCGTCTATCAGGAGATCAGCGGGGGTGAGGACCAGCTGCAGTTCGGCAAGCGCATGGTGAACGCGCGGGCCTACGCCGCCGGCTTCAACTTCCGCGGCGCCGACCAGCAGAAGCAGGTCGGCAACCTTTCAGGGGGCGAGCGCAACCGCATCCACCTCGCGAAGCTGCTGCAGAACGAGGCCAACCTGCTGCTGCTCGACGAGCCGACCAACGACCTGGACGTCGACACGCTGCGTGCCCTGGAAGATGCCCTGCTTGGGTTTGCCGGCTGCGCGGTTGTCATCTCCCACGATCGCTGGTTCCTGGACCGGATTGCCACGCACATCCTGGCGTTCGAGGGGAACAGCGAGGTGTACTGGTTCGAGGGGAACTACCAGGACTATGCCGCGGATTACAAGCGGCGCAAGGGCGCCGCCGTGGACCAACCGCACCGCATCAAGTACAAGAAGCTGATCCACTGATGAACGCACTGCGTCGCAAGATCCCCGTGCTCCCCCCCCGCCTGGAAGGGCTGGCTGCCGTGGCCACCAACCTGGCGTGGAGCTGGAATCGCGAAGCCCGGGCCCTGTTCCGGGGCATGGATGAGCCGCTCTGGCGGGTCACCCGTCACAACCCGATTGCCATGCTCCGCCTGCTCCCCGCGGAGCGGCTGGAGCGCCTGGCGGAGGACCCGGAGTTCCTGGCCCTGTACGACACGGTCATGGCCTGGCATGCCTCCGAACAGTCGAGCAGTGGGACCTGGTTCGCCCAGGAACATGGCGGCGTGCCGCGCCGCACGGTGGCGTATTTCTGCGCGGAATTCGGCCTCCACACCTCGGTGCCGATCTACAGTGGCGGGCTCGGCGTCCTGGCCGGCGACCACTGCAAGGCGGCCTCCGACCTTGGCGTGCCCCTGGTCGGGATCGGGCTGTTCTACATGCGCGGCTACTTCGACCAGCGGTTGCGCCTCGATGGCTGGCAGGAGGATTCGGACAAGGCCACCGACCCGATGCTCACCCCACTCACGCCACTCTACGGCGCAAACGGCCAGCCGTGGCTGACGACCGTCATGACCTTCGGGCGGCCGGTGCATGTCAGGGCCTGGACGATGCAGGTGGGACGGGTGCCGCTCTACCTGCTGGACACCGACCTCGAGGAGAACGACCCCGAGGACCGCCTGCTGCTGAGCAAGCTGTACGCCGGCGGCCCGGACCTTCGGCTGCGGCAGGAATGGCTGCTCGGCGTGGGGGGGGTGCGCATCCTCCGCGCCGCGGGGCTGGCGCCGGCGGTCTGGCATGCCAACGAGGGCCACGCCGCATTCATGATGGTGGAACGGCTGCGCGAGTTGCTGGAGACCGGCAGCACCTGGGAGGAGGCGGTGATTGAGGTGCGTCGCACGACGGTCTTCACGACGCACACGCCCGTCCCGGCGGGCCACGATATCTTCGACGCGGACCAGGTGGATCGCTGTGCCGCGGGGTTCTGGGGACGGTTGCCGGTGCAGCCCACCGACCTGCTGCACCTCGGGGCGCACCCGGTCCGGGAATCCGAGCGCTTCCACATGACCGTGCTGGCCATGAACCTGGCGTCGAAGGTGAACGGGGTGGCGGTGCGCCACGGCCACGTGAGCCGGTCGCTCTGGCAGGATCTCTGGCCGGGGCGCCCCCAGGATGACGTGCCGATCGGGGCCGTCACCAATGGCGTGCATGTCGGCACCTGGATGGCCAACCCGGTCATGGCCCTCCTGGACCAGCACCTGGGTGAAGGGTGGGCGGCGCGGATTGATGAACCACTCCTGTGGGAACGGGTGCGCCAGCTGGACGACGCCGCCTTCTGGCAGGTGCACCAGGACCTCAAGCAGCACCTGATGACCTTCATCCGTGAGGAGGCGCGGCGGCGCTTCGCCGACAGCTGGAAGGACGCCGCCCAGATTGCGTCGGCCGGCCCCCTGCTGGACCCGACCGCCTTCACCATCGGCTTCGCGCGGCGCTTTGCCACCTACAAGCGTGCCAACCTCCTGTTCCGCGACCCCGCCCGCCTCCGCCGGCTCCTGGTGGACCCGTGGCGGCCGGTGCAGATCATCATCGCGGGGAAGGCGCACCCGGCCGACACGCCTGGCAAGGAGGTGCTGCAGACGATTCACCGCTACACCCATGACCCGTTCTTCGAGGGGCGCGTGGCCTTCCTCGAGGATTACGAGATGCACATGGCGCACGTCCTCGTGCAGGGGGTGGACCTCTGGCTGAATCTTCCCCGGGTACCGCTGGAGGCCTCCGGGACAAGCGGCATGAAGGCCGCCCTCAATGGCGTGCCGCAGCTGAGCACTATCGATGGCTGGTGGGAAGAGGGGTACGACGGCAGCAACGGGTGGGCGATCCCGCTGCCCTCCGACGCCGACGATCTCGACGGCACCGACGACGCCGACGCCGACAGCCTCTACCGGCTGCTGGAGAACGAGATCGTGCCGCTCTACTACCTGCGGGACCGGCGTGGCGTGCCCTTCTCCTGGGTGGACCGGATGCGCAACGCCCTCCGGGTAGCGGGCACGCACTTCACCGCCCGGCGGATGGTGCGGGACTACACCGAGCGGTACTATCTCCCGGCCATGCGTGACGATCCCTTCGTGGACGACCCTCCCGGCCGATGATTGAGCGCCGTGCCGCCCGCCGGGGGATCCATCCCGCGTCGGCCCTTCCAGATGCGGAAGGGCGGCCGGTGACCGTGGTCCATCTGGCGGCCGAGTATTTCCCCTATGCCCGCACCGGTGGCCTCGCCGAGGCGGTGGCCGGATTGGCCCGCTTCCAGGTGCAGGCCGGGGTCCGCACCGCCGCGATCATGCCGCTCTACCGCGCCGCCCGGGAAGTTGCGGGTGACCTGGAGCCGGTGGGCGAGCCATTCCAGGTCCAGCTGGGACCGCGACAGGAGACCGCCCGGCTGATGCGCGAAGTGGTGCCGCGCCCAGGGGGACGGATTCACTTCATCGAGCATGCCGGTTTCTTCGACCGGGAAAAGCTCTACGGCGACAGCAAGGGTGATTACGAGGACAACCCCGAGCGTTTTGCCTTCTTTGCCCGGGCCGCCCTCCAGGCGCTGCCCCGGATCAGCGAGGGACCACTGCTCCTGCATGCCCACGACTGGCACGCGGCCCTGGCCCTGTTCTACCTGCGCACCGAATTCTCTGCCGATCCATGGTATGCCGGCATCCGGACCTTCCTGTCGGTGCACAACGCCGGCTACCAGGGCCACTATCCCCCGAGTCTCCTGCCGAAGCTCGGGATTCCCTGGGAGCGGTTCACCTGGGAGCAGCTGGAGTGGTACGGCAAGGTCAACCTGCTCAAGGGGGGATTGATCTTCGCCGATGCGGCGGTGACCGTCAGCCCGAATCACAGCAAGGAGCTGCGGACGCCTGCCGGCGGGTTCGGCCTGCAGGAAGTGTTCGACTGGATGGGACCGCGCTTCGGTGGCATCATCAACGGGATCGACCAGCGCGCCTGGGACCCCGCCGCGGACGCCCATATCGCATTGCCATTCTCGCGTCAGGACCTGACCAACAAGGCGGCGTGCAAGACGGCGCTCCAGCGCACCTTCGGCCTGGAGATCCGCCCGGACCTGCCGGTGTTCGTCATGGCGGCGCGGCTGGTGACCCAGAAGGGAATCCAGATCCTGCTGGAGAGCCCGGTGCTGCACCACCTGCCGGCCCAGTTCGCCTTCCTCGGCGCCGGCGAGGCCCGCTGGGAGGAGGCGCTGACCTCGGTGGCACAGATGGCGCCGGGACGGATCGCCGTCAACACGAAGTTCACGGACCACCTGGAGCATGTCCTGATGGCCGGCGGCGACGCCTGCCTCATGCCCTGCCAGTATGAACCGTGCGGACTGACCCAGATGCGGGCCCAGCGCTACGGTGCGCTGATGGTGGCCCGCCGCGTCGGCGGACTCGCCGACACGATTGATGACGGCGTCACGGGGCTGCTGTTCGACGGGTTCGCGGCCGAACCGTTCCTCGGGGCCATGGTCCGCGCCCTGGACCGATTCGCGCAGCCCACGGAGTGGCACCGGATGATGCAGGTAGCGATGGCGCGCGACTTCAGCTGGGAGCGCTCAGTGGAAGCATACCTGGCGCATTATCGCCTGGTGCTCGACGGGGAATGGCGGGCGCCGGCATGGTGATGGATTTCGTCTTCGGATTGCACAGCCACTTGCCATGGGTGCTGCACCATGGGCGCTGGCCGCATGGCAGCGACTGGCTCACTGAAGCGGCGGTGGACACCTACCTGCCGCTTATCGAGGCACTGGAGTCGCTGGAACACCAGGAGATCGCCGCGCCGGTCACCCTGGGCGTCACCCCGATCCTGGCCAACCAGCTCGCCCATGACTCGTTCCGCAGCGAGCTCAGGGCGTTCTTCGCCCAGCGCCTCGAAGCGTGTGACGAGGCGGTCCAGACCTTCACGGCAGAGGGCGATGGGCATCTGGCCCGGGTCGCGGGCTTCTGGAAGCGGCGCCTGGCGCGTCTCGAGCGCACCTTTACCCGCCTGGACGGCGACATCCCTGCCGCGCTGCGTGGATTCGAATCGCGGGGCCGCCTGGAGCTGATGAGTTCTGCGGCCACCCACGGGTTCTTGCCACTGCTGGCGACCGATGAGAGCATTCGCTTCCAGCTGCTCCTCGGGCGCTCGGAGCACCGCCGCATCTTCGGCCGCGCCCCGCGCGGCTGCTGGCTGCCGGAGTGCGCCTACCGCGGAGCGGGGCCGTGGCGGCCCCACCCCGATGCGCCAGTCACTGGCGATCGCGTCGGCATCGAGGAGCACCTCCGCACCGCAGACTTCCGGTGGTTCTTCACTGACTCGCACCTGGCGCGCGCCGGCCGGTCGCTCTCCCTCTACGGCGACCGGGATTTCCCGGCCGGCCGGGTTGGCGCCGAAGGCGTGGCGTTGGAAGAGATCGGTGAACGCACGCCGTATCGCGCCTACCTCGTGTCGCCACGCCCGGATGCCACACCGGTCTATGCGCTGGTGCGCGATCCGGCGGCGACCCGCCAGGTCTGGAGCCGCAGTGAGGGCTATCCGGGCGACGGCGGCTACCTCGAGTTCCACAAGATCCGCTGGCCCGGAGGCCTGAAGTTCTGGCGGGTCACGGGGCGCGCGGTGGACCTCGGTGGCAAGGAACCCTACGACGTCAACATCGGCCGGGCCCGCGCCTGGCGCGACGGCCGCCACTTCGCGGCGATGCTCCGCGAAGTGGGCGACGCCGCGGCCGTGGACGGCGGACGATTGATTGCGGCACCCTTCGACACGGAGCTGTTCGGGCACTGGTGGTTCGAGGGCGTGGATTTCCTGGCCGACTGCTATCGCGGTATGGCCGGTCAGGACCAGGTGCGCCCGGTGGCGGCCTCCACGCATCTGGCGGAGCTCGCTTCAGCCCCCGCCGTCCAGCTTGCCGAGGGCTCCTGGGGCGCCAATGGCGACTTCAGCATGTGGCTTGGGCCGCAGACCGCCTGGACCTGGCAGGAGCTGTGGCGGTTGGAAACCGCGTTCTGGCGTGTGGCACCGGCGGCGCTCAACGATCCGGCACTACACACCGTCCTGGAACAGGCCGCCCGCGAGCTGCTCCTGGCCCAGTCGTCGGACTGGCAGTTCATCATCAGCACTGGTGCGGCGGGTGACTACGCCGAGGAGCGCTTCCTGGGGCACTGCCGGGCGCTGGAGGAACTGATCCACGGACTGGAGCCTCAACAACGTGGTGTCCTGGCCGCGACGATGCGTCGGGCGGTGGAACTGCGCGCCCTCGACGACCCCTTCCCCGATCCGCTGCCCGCCCTCGCCGAGGCGCTCGGTCGATGACGGCCCGGGGGCGTCACTCCGTCATCATTCACGCCCACTTCTACCAGCCGCCCCGTGAGGACCCCTGGCTGGACCTGATGCCCCGCCAGCCGGGAGCCGCGCCCTTCCACGATTGGAACGAGCGCATTGAGCAGGAATGCTACCGCGCTGTGGTGGCCGCGAGGCTCCCCGGCCCGGACGGGCGCACCCGACGGGTGATCAACACCCTGGAGTCCATCAGCTTCAATGCGGGCCCGACCCTCTGCGAGTGGCTCGAACACCACGCGCCGGACACCTACGCGCAATTCCTGCTGGCCGATCGGGCCAGCCTGGAGCGACTGGGTCACGGCAACGCCCTGGCCCAGCCGTACCACCACACGATCCTCCCGCTGGCCAGCCGGCGCGACAAGCGCACCGAAGTGCGCTGGGGCATCGCGGACTTCCGGCGCCGGTTCGCTCGGGAGCCCGAGGGGATGTGGCTGCCGGAAACAGCCCTGGATGATGAGACGCTGGATGTCCTGGCGGAATCGGGCATCCGCTTCACCCTCGTGGCGCCGTCGCAGGTCGTGGCAACGCCGCCACGCGGAATGCCAGGGCTGTACACGACGCGCGCGGGCCGCGCGATCACGCTGGTGCCCTACGACGGCGAGATCTCCCACCAGGTCGCCTTCGGCCCGCTGATCCGTGATGCGGCGGCGTGGACGGCGACGCTGAAAGAGCGTCACCCCGGCGGCGCCGGTGCAGTGCTCACGACCGTGGCCACCGATGGCGAGACCTACGGGCACCATCATGCCTACGGCGAGATGGCGCTGGCCGCGGTCATCGACTCGGCGGAGCGCAGCGGCCTCCATCTGGAAAACGCGGCCAGCCTCCTGGCGCGCCACCCGGCCACCACACCCGTGGCCATCGTGGCACCGAGCTCCTGGAGTTGTGCGCATGGCGTGGAGCGTTGGCGCGCCAACTGTGGTTGCCGCATGGAGCCGGCGACCTTCCCCAGCCAGGCGTGGCGCGGCCCGCTGCGGGAGTCGCTGGAGTGGCTGGCGGGCGAACTGCACGCCCATTTCGAGCAGGAGGGATCGTTCCTGCTTGGGGATGTCTGGGAGGCGCGAGACGCCATGGAGGGGCTCCCCGCATCGCCCTACCTGCTCCCGGCCGCACGCCAGCTGCTCGAGATGGAACGCAACGCCCTGCGGATGTTCACGTCCTGCGGCTGGTTCTTCGATGACCTTGCCGGCATCGAGACACTGCAGTGCCTCAGCTACGCCGCCCGGGCCATAGAACTGGCCGGCCCACGCCGCGAGTCGCTGCTGGCAGAATTCGGCAGCCGCCTCGCCGCCGCCCATTCCAACGACCCGGCGGCTGGCACTGGGCAAGACCTCCTGCTGACGCGTGCTGTGCCGACATTGCCCGCCGTGATCCGTGCGGCCGCCGGCCACGTGGCCGCGGAGCTCTTCCCGTGGGGTGTGGTGGACCGGGTCAGCGGGGTATGGGATGCCGAGAGCCAGGAGGACGGACTGCTCAGGGTAACGGACAGCCGCACGGGCACCAGCCACCTTGCGGATGGCGAGATCTTCCGTGATCCAGAGGGCCGCCTTGCCGTGCGCCTGCGGCTGGATGGCGCAGACCGCGAGTGGACGGTCCGGCTCCCCGAGCTGCCGGAGCCGGCCCGGGCGGTAGTGCGCGCGGCGCTGGTCAATGCACTCTTCCCCGCCGAGCTCACGGCCCGGCTCTACGAGCTTGGCGTGACGACTCGCGCCGCGGTGGCGGGCAGGCTGCAGGAACTCCTCCCCGACGACCTGGACATGCCGAGCGTGGATCCCGCCCTGCTGCATGGCGCCCTGGACCTGCTGGATCTCGAGGCGGAGCCGGTGCCCTTCGACGCCCAGACCAGGTTCTGGCGGGTGATGCAGGCCGGGGCCTCTTCGGTGCGGGAGGCGTTGTCGCCATTCATCCCCCGGTTCGGTTTTGCGGCAGACGCCTTCCGCCCCTCATCCGGATGACCGACCCCATCCGGTTCGCCTTCGGCCTGCATCTCCACCAGCCGGTCGGAAACTTCGATCACGTCTTTGCCTCACACCTGGACGACGTCTATCGCCCGCTGCTGTCGGCACTGCGCGACGGACAGGTCCTGCCCGTGACGCTGCATGTGAGTGGTCCGCTCCTCGACTGGCTCGACACCCACGGCGCGGACTGGCTCGACGACCTCGGCAGACTGGTCAGCGATGGGAAGGTTGAGCTGCTGCTCAGTGGGTATGACGAACCGATCCTGGCGATGCTGCCACGCGCCGACCGGCTCGAACAGGTGGCTCGGATGCGCCAGGCGATCAAGACGCGGTTCGGCGTTACCGCCACGGGACTCTGGCTGACCGAGCGGGTCTGGGAACCTGACCTTGCCGCGGACCTGGCGGACGCGGGCGTGGAGTACGCCATCGTGGACGACCGCCATTTCCTGGTGGCGGGCTTTGAGCGGCACCAGTTGCACCGGCCTTGGCGCACCGAGGCAGGCGGCCGGCGCCTCTCGCTGTTCGCGATCGATGAGCGACTCCGCTATCTCGTGCCCTTCCGGCCGCCGGGCGAATTGGCGGATTACCTGCGAGAGCTCCGTGCCGCGGGGCAGCCGCTCGCCGTCCTGGCGGACGACGGGGAGAAGTTCGGCGGCTGGCCGGGCACCCGGGAGTGGGTGTACGACAAGGGCTGGATGGCCGATTTCCAGCGCACGCTCCGGGACATGGTGGATGGAGGCGAGCTGCAGCTGGTGACCTTTGCCCAGGCACTGGCCACCGTGCCCGCGGATGGTCCGGCGTACCTGCCGTCGGCCTCGTACCGCGAAATGGAGGGCTGGGCGCTTCCGCCGGCACGCGCCCGGGCGCTGGCCGCGCTGGAGAGCGAGCTCGGTGCAGCGCGGCTGGCCGGCGCCGAGGGCGCGCTGGTGCGCGGGACCCACTGGCGGCACTTTTTGGCCAAGTACCCCGAGTCCAACCGCCTGCACAAGAAGATGCTGGCGCTGTCGGAGCTCTGCCGGGAGCGCGGCGATCCCCCGGCGGCCAGGCGAGCCATCGGCCGGGCCCAATGCAACGATGCCTACTGGCATGGCGTCTTTGGCGGGCTCTACCTGCCGTTCCTTCGTGGAGCACTCTGGAAGGCACTGGCCAGCGCCGAGGGCATCCTCCGCAGGGGACAGCCACTCCAGGTAGAGCGACAAGACATCGATTGCGATGGCCGAGAGGAGATCGTCGTGCACGACTCCGGCGCCTCGGTTGTCCTGAGCCCACATCGCGGCGGCGTCATCGAGGAGTGGCTCCATTTTGCCTCCGGTGTCAACACGGCGGCGGTGCTGACACGGCGGCGGGAGGCGTATCACCTCGATGCGATGACGCCGGCTGTCTCGCACGACACTCCAGAGACCCCACCAGCGGCGGATGGTGCGCCGAGCATCCACGACCTTGAGTCGGGCCTGGTGCTCGACGCGCTGCCCCCGGTGGACGACCGCGACCGCGCGTTGGCGGTGGACCGGGTGGTGGCCGAAGCCTGCACGGTGGATCGGTTCATCGCCGGGGACATGGAGGACCTGGCGCTGTGGGGTGGGCCCGCCGACGGAGTTGAGCTCGAGCAGGTGGAGGGTCAGGTCCGCGTCACGATGACCTGGCCGGGCCGAACCAAGCGGATCAGCGTGGGGCCCGCCGGCGACATCGAGGTGGTCCTGATGTGGGACCCGAACGGGATCCCGGACGGGTGCCTCGTCACTTCAGAATGGTCTCTCTTCGCACCGACGTCTCTCGAAACGGACTCGGTGACTGAATGGCGCTACGGGGTGGAGACGGTGGCGAAATCGGAGCGGGGTTTCGACCGGACGGTGCAGGGCGAGGCGGTGGTGCTGGTGTGGCCGGCTGAGGCGGGGCGTGGAGTGGTGCGGGTGGGCGGGTAGGCGGACAGGATGAACAGGATGGACAGGATGGTGGGGGCGCGATCCCGTAGGGGCGAGGCATGCCTCGCCCGAACAAACGGGGCCTCACGCGGAGGCGCGGAGGACGCGGAGAGGCAGGACGGTCAGGGCGGTCAGGGCGGTCAGGATGCACAGGATGGACAGGACAAATCGGTGGCGCAAGCCACCTCAACAGGCCGAGCCCGAGGCGAGAGCCTCGGGATCTCCACGAATTAATCCGATGGCTTTCTCCATGGGTTCGGCGCACGGAGGTCGCTGGCGCGACCGGGGGACCGCCTTGGGGTGGTGTCAACACCGATTGAAACTGCACACTTTCACCGATTGACATTGCGACGTTGGCCAGGGGGACGAGCCTCAGGCCATCGCGGCGCTCGAGCTCGCCCGTGCCTCGGGGCTGGCCGGTGCGGATCCTGCTTGACGAGAATCTTCCCCACGATCTGGGTCTCACGGAACTTCGATTTCCTTATTTCCCCTGGTATATATTGGCTGCTGTGAGCTTGTCGGAGCAATCCACTTGCATGGGCCCTCCCGATGACCGTCCCCCAGATGTTCATATTGGCCATTCTGACCGCCACGATGGCGCTGTTCCTTTGGGGGCGGTTCCGACATGATCTCGTGGCGTTGCTGGCCTTGATGGCATGCGTCGTGGCGGGGCTGGTACCGGCGGCGGATGCCTTCGCGGGCTTCGGCCATCCGGCAGTAATCACCGTGGCCTGTGTGTTGGTGCTCAGCCAGGGCTTGCAGAACACCGGCGCGGTGGACTGGCTGGCGCGCTCGGTCCTGCCCCGCGAGGCCGGGCGGCTGGCCAGCATGGCCGCCCTGATGGGGCTTGGCGCGGTACTGTCGGGGTTCATGAACAATGTGGGCGCAATGGCGCTGCTGATGCCGGTCGCCGTGAAACTATCGGGTCGGCTGGACATGACGCCCGGACAGGTGCTGATGCCGTTGGCCTTCGGCACCATCCTGGGCGGCATGACCACGCTGATCGGCACACCGCCCAACCTGATCGTCTCGGGCTTTCGGGCCGAGGCGGATCTGGGCCATTTCGCCATGTTCGACTTCGCCCCCGTGGGCGTGGCCGTGGCGCTGGCGGGCGTTGCCTTCATCGCGCTCGTCGGGTGGCGTCTCGTGCCCGCACGCAAGTCGGCCTCGGACGGCGCTTTCGAGACGGGAAGCTACCTGACCGAGGTTCGCGTGCCCGAGGACAGCAAGGCCGTCGGACTGACCCTGCGCGCTTTCGAAAGCGACATCGAAGATAGCGGCGCGCATATCGTTGGTCTGGTGCGCAACGAGGTGCGCCTGACCGCGCCCCACGGCGGACGGCGCATCCGCGCAGGCGACATTCTGGCGTTACAAGCCGATGTCGATGCGCTGGCCGAGGCGCTTTCGGTTTTCGGCATCACGCTGGAGGAGCAGGAGTCGCCCTCGGACGGCAAGAAGACGAGCACATCGACGTCGACCCGGGCTGCGGATGACAAGGGAAAGGACGCCAAGGCCACCACAACCGATGACGATGAAGATGAAGACGACGAAGGCAGCTCGAAGCGCGACGAGGATATCGTCCTGCGCGAACTGGCCCTGCTGCCAGGGTCCACCATCGTCGGGCGCTCGGCCAGCGATCTGCGGCTGCGCACGCGTTACGGGCTGAACCTGCTGGCCGTGTCGCGCGAGGGGCGTCCGCCACAGTCACGTTTGCGTACGCTCAAGCTGAATCCTGGCGATTTGCTCCTGATGCAGGGCCCGTCCGAGGTCATGGCGGACTTCATCAATGACACCGGCTGCGTACCGCTCGGCGAACGCGACTTGCGCATCCCTGACAAGCGCATGGCGATCATCGCGGGCGCGATCATGCTGGGGTCGGTGGGCATCGTCACCGCCGGATTGCTGCCTGCGGCGGCGGCCTTCACCCTTGGGGTGATCGTCTCGATGCTGCTGCGCACTGTGCCGCTACGGCAGGTCTATACTGCGATTGACTGGCCAGTGGTCGTGTTGCTGGCAGCACTTATCCCGGTTGCGGGCGCGATGCAGGCCACGGGTGCTGCAGATATGCTGGCACGGTTTCTTGTGGATACCATCGCACGGGGCAACGCCATCGCGGCGCTGGCGGTGGTCCTGGTAGCCACGATGTTCCTGTCGGATGTCATGAACAATGCTGCCACCGCCGCGGTGCTGTGCCCCATCGCCATCGGAATCGCGGCGGCCTTGGGGGTGAATCCCGACAGCTTCCTGATGGCCGTGGCGGTTGGTGCGTCCTGCGCCTTCCTCACCCCGATCGGGCACCAGAACAACACCCTGATCCTGGGACCCGGCGGATTCCGCTTCGGCGATTACTGGAAGCTCGGCCTGCCGCTCGAGGTACTGGTGGTGGCGGTGAGCATCCCGCTCCTGCTGATCGTCTGGCCATTGTGAGGCGCGGATGGGGGGGCGTCTGGGGCACCCGGCACGCTGAACAGCATCCTGAAACAGGCGGGGTTGAAAGCATGAAAGTACTCGTCGTCGTCGAACAGACCGAATCCGGATACTCCGCGTACTCGCCGGACGTGGCCGGTTGTGTCGCCACCGGGGCGACTCGTCATGAGGTGGAGGCTCGGATGCGTGAGGCGATCGAGTTCCACTTTGATGGGCTCCGCGCCGTCGGGGAGATGGTTCCCGAACCCCATGCCTACGCGACCGTCGTCGAAGTCGCGGCATAAGAAGGGGCCGACAAGCCTGTCCCGAAGCGAGGGATGCGCGGACAGGACGGTCTGGGCGGACAGGCGTAGGGGCCGACCGTGGTCGGCCCTCGCGCCACGGGCCACATTGATAAAGGGCGGACCATCCCTCGCTTCGCTCGGGACAGGCTGGTCCGCCCCTACGGGTGCGCCGCTCCCAGCCCCCCAGCACGCGCCGGCAAGACCCCTCACGCCGCTGCGCGACGTTTCCGGATGACTCCGTGTGCGGACACTTCAGCAAGTGGGGACGGCATGTCGGTTTCTAGCGAGTCGGGAGGCATCGGTAGTCCGACGCGAGTGATTGGTGTCGGTATGCTCATCGGGTTTCTCCTGAATCTTACTGGCTGGCTCGGCAATAACTTTGTGCTTCGAGGGTACTGGGCAGAGGTCGGGGATAGCGTGCCCGCGGTGCCCTGGCGTGACTCCATCTGGAGTGATGTGTTCTCCCTGGCCCCCGACTTCCTCTACGGCATCGCAATCGCCTGGCTCTGCGCGGCGCTGAGGAGCCGCTATTCGACCATGCTGTCCGCGTCATTATGGGCAGGTGTGTTCGTCAGCCTTGTGGGTGGGATCACCACGTACTTCGCGATCGCGAATTCAGGGTTCATTCCTTGGAGATTGGCGTCGGCATCGTTCCTGCTCGTCCTTGGCACAAAGCTGCCGTTCGCCGTGCTGGCTGGCTGGCTCCTCCGTCCGAAGACTTGAGGAGCTGAGTACCCTGACTCTCCGGTGACCCATAGGGCGCCAGTCAGAGGTGGGTGCGGGTCTCGGGGGTCAGCCCGGAACTCGGGTGGGTGCGGTCGTTCACGACCCATCGTGTCTCCGTCTTGAACCCGACCGGGTCCGGCAGAATGGTCGCGGCGGCGCCATCCATTGCTGGCCAGCGATAGCTCTCCGCCGTCCAGGTGTACGAGCTGGCCGCCAACTGGCTTCAGGGCCACGGCCCCGTCGCGGGACAGCTTTCCGGTTCCACGGACGTTCAATACCT
Organism: Gemmatimonadales bacterium; assembly: GCA_046260395.1. GTDB lineage: Bacteria > Gemmatimonadota > Gemmatimonadetes > Gemmatimonadales > GWC2-71-9 > JAWXBA01. The sequence goes on along the minus strand of JBHEPH010000045.1, from coordinate 6,524 downwards.
GGTGGCCCGTGCACGAGACGGGGGCTTCTGGGCCCTGCGGAGGGTTGGACAGCTCCTCGTGCTCTATGCCAATCCGGAGGGGCGCGAGCGATGGTTCGATCGGAGCCTCGATTGGTGCATCGGGCTCCCGGAGGGAGCGACTGACCCTACCGGCGTCGGGGGCGCCCCAGTGACATTCCGGTGGGGTGGACGAAGTGTGAGCCGGATCCCCTCACCACCTATGCCCTACCCCCCACCCCCTAGTTCAAGTCAAGCATTCTGGTAAACTTGACCAGGAACGCCCGCTGCTCCGGCCCTGACCCGGTGCCGGTCCGCTCAATGTCGTTGTAGACCAGAAACAGCCCCGTCCCGGCCCGGCTCAACCATCCGAACCGCAGGTTGGCCTGCACCGTCTTGCTCTGGTTGCTGTATTGGGCCAGGGACTGCAGGTACATCCCCGGGGTAAATGAGTAGGCCAGCTTCAATCCAATGAGGGAGGCGACAAACTCCCCCTCCGGGAGGGTGACATCGTACCAGGAGACGGCCAGTGACGCCGCCGTCTTTCCCCGGCGCACCGTGAGCGTGCTGGCAGTGCCCGCCCGGCGCCCGGAATAGAAGCCCCCGATGTCGATCCGCCCGGACAACGCCACCGGCTTGTTCTGGCTGGTGTAGTACACAAAGCCCCACTCGGCGTTGTCGTAGGTGCCGGCCGGGATGACGACACCCGGGGCAATCTCGAACGGTACCCGCAGCCCCTCCCGGGTCAGGTTGAAGGCCGGCAACTGGAAGAAGGCGCCGCTCTTGAAGTCGAAATGGTTGTCGAAGTGGAGCAGCCGGGTTTCCGAGAAGCCATCGAATCCGATATTCTCGCGATAGGAAATGTGGGGCCGGAGCTCCTTGAGCGCCGAGCGTTCGGGCATCCGGATGAAGGTCTGAACCCGCGCGCTGGCAAACCGGGTGTCGGACCGCGACAGGAACCCCACCTCGGGGTTGAAGTCGCGGGCCACCTCGCGCCAGGAGGCGCTCAGCTGCCAGTTCCGGCCGGAATAGGCGCCGCCGACGTGGTAGGCATGCTGCGGCCCGGTCCGGCCGGGGGTCTCGGTTTGGGCAGCATAGCCGTCGAGCACCAGGTAGCGGCCGATCCCCACCCGCCCGTCGAGGCCAAAGGTGAGGTTGTAATCGGCGGTGCTGTCAGCGTTGAGCCGGCTCACCGCAATCGCCCCGACCCGGCTCCGGCTCGGCAGTTGCTGGTACACCCGCACCACCGCGAAGTTGTTGGCCGGCACGCCCTCACGCGACTCGGTCTGGATGGCGAGCGCCCCGATGGTAAATCCACCGATGTTGCCCGAGAGGCGCCCGCCCCCCACCAGCGGCACCTCCCGGCGGTCGGCACCAATCCCGATCCGGCGGCTGAAGAAGAGCTCCGTGGACTGCGGCGTGCCGACTGAGAAGGTGCCGGCATTCTCCAGGAAGAACGGCCGCTTCTCGGGAAAGAAGAGGTTGAAGCGGGTCAGGTTGAGTTGCTGCTCATCCACCTCGACCTGGGCAAAGTCGGTATTGGCGGTCAGGTCGAGGGTCAGGCTGGAGGTGAGCCCCAGCTTGACGTCGCCACCGATCTCGAGCCCGGTGTCGGTGTCCGAGCGGGAGTAGTCGCGTCGCACCGAAGAAAGGAGATACGGCGTGGCGGTGGCCACCCGGCCGGCCGGCGGTTCCAGCCCTTCCAGCGTCCCATACGCCGAGATTCGGTAGACGGAGTACTCGCGGGGGAGTGGCGTCCAGACGCTGCGCTCGTTGACCCGCTGGAGGTTGCGCGAAAAGTTGAGCCCCCAGACCTGCCCTTCCCCTCGACTGTACCTGAGAGTCGAGAACGGGATCCGGAACTCAGCGTACCACCCCTCCGCATCCCGCGTGGTGCGCACCGTCCAGGATCCGTCCCAGTTCAGGTTGAGTCCGCCCCCCGAGCCGCCGGTCTGCCGGGTAGCGCCCGAACCCGAACCACCCTCCCCTTCCCGCGTCACCTGCCCGTCGTACTCGACACCGGCGGGAGAGGTGCCGAAGACAAAGGCGTTCTGGCGGTCGCGGTAGGTGTCCACCGCCATGATGAAGGCATCGAGGTTGGCCAGGTTCACGTCGCGGCGCACCTCACCCACTACGATCGACTCCGGGTTGCGGTCGTAGAGCCACGCCCCGACGTACAGCGCCTGGTCGTCGTAGATGATCCGAACCTCGGTCCGCTCGGTGGCGGGCCGGCCCTCGAACGGCTCATGCTGCACGAACCCTCCGATGACCGGCGCCTCCTGCCACACCGCATCGGTCAGCCGGCCATCGATGATCGGGGCAAGGCCGACCCGGACGGCGCGCGCCACCGGGGCCCCGGCAGGGGATTGGGCGGCAACCGGGTGGCCGACGAGCAACAGGGCAATGGAGAAGGCCAGGGGCTGGCGAGACATGGGGTTCCGAGGTACGGGAGCTGTCGATGCGACCGTGGGCTGGGCTTGCGGCGCGGGCTAGCCCCGCTCGCGGGCCCGCCCCTGGCTGGCCAGCGCCCAGGCGCAAAGCTTGTAGAGCATCCGCGCGCCGACGTTGGCGTCCCACTCGTCCTCCCCGGGCGCCACTTCGTTCAAGTCAAATCCCACGATTCGCCGCCCACTGCGCGCCACGGCCGCGATCAGGTGGACCGCCTCAGCGAACTCCAGCCCGCCGGGCACCGGGGTGCCGGTGCCGGGACAGAGCTTCGGATCGAGCCCGTCAATATCAAAGGTGATCCACACCTCCCGCGGCAGCGGGGCGATGATCTCCGTTACCAAGGCGTCCCAGGTGTCGCCCCGAAAGCGGCGGGCTGCCATCGCCTGGTCGTACCACACCTGGATGCGTGACCCATGTTCCGCGACACACTCCACTTCCTCCTCGCAGAAGTCCCGGATGCCGACCTGCACCACCGAGGTCACCCCGGGCACTGCGTCCACCACGTTGCGGGTGATGGACGCATGCGACCACGTAAACCCTTCGTACGCCTCCCGCAGGTCCATGTGGGCGTCGATCTGCAGCAACCCCAGCCCCGGATACCGATCGGCAGCGGCGCGGATGGCCCCGAAGGGGGTGGAGTGATCGCCCCCGACGATGCCGGGAATTCGCCCCTCGTCCAGGATGGTGGCGGTCTCCGCCTGCACGTAGGCGTTGAGCCGCGCTGAGAGCTCGTTGACGTGCGCCAGCGCGTCGTGCAGCGCCGGTGTCTCGCCGATCGCCCCGCCGAGTTCGATGACCTGCCGCGCCAGGGGCCGCGCCTCGGCGTTCCAGGCGCTCACCTCCGGGCTCGCCGGCAGCATCACGATGCCGGCCTCGTAGGGCCGCTCCACCTCGAGGTCAAAGAGGTCCACCTGCCAGCTGGCACGCAGGATCGCCGCCGGGCCCCCCGCCGTGCCGGCACCGTAGGACGTCGTGGCCTCCCAGGGCACCGGCAGGCATTGCACGGCGGCGTCCCCACGGGTATGGGGCAGGCCGAAGAGACCGGCGCCAGCAGCCGCGGGGGCGTTGGGGTCGAACGGACGATCCGTCATCGAGGGCTCATGCGTAGGCGGCGGGGCGCCGCCGGTGGAAGTCGGTGGCATCCTGGTAGGCCATTGCCACGCGCAGCAGGTTGGCCTCACCGAACAACCTGCCGATGAAGGTGATGCTGACCGGGGTACCCTGTTCGGTGAATCCGTTCGGCATCACCACGGCGGGATGGCCGGTCAGGTTCGTGATGAGCAGCATGCTGCCGCCGAAGGACGGGGCGACCAGCACGTCCACATCCCGCATGGCAGCATCCATCTGCTCCATCAGGAGGGAGCGGGCCCGATTGGCCTGGATATAGTCCACCGCCGAGATGAACCGGGCGGCCCGGAAGGCATTCGGCCACGCCCCGCGCACCTGGCGCACCATCCGGTCATCAAGGTTCTCACGGGTCACTTCGTCGAAGGCCGCGGCGGCTTCGGCACTCAGGATGATGCGCAAGGCGTTGACCGGGATCTCCTGCGGCCCGGTGACCGAGGCAAGGCGTACCCCGAGACCTCGGAGCACCTCGCGGGTGGCGTCATCAAAGGGCTTCCCGGCTCGCTCCTGGGCAAGCGCCGCGGTGAGTTCCCCGATCCGGATCGCCGAGAGCGGGCGCTCAGGATTCCAGGAGAAGGGTGCATGGGCGACAGTGCGGTCCCGCCCGTCTGGCCCGCGAATCGTGTCATAGACCAGGGCGCAGTCTTCCGCCGAGCGGCACAACGGTCCCAGCTTATCCATGCTCCAGGAGAGCGCCATGGCGCCGTAGCGGCTGACCGCCCCGAAGGTCGGCCGCAGCCCCGTCACCCCGCACCGGGTGCTCGGCGAAACGATGGAACCGAGCGTCTCGCTGCCGATCGCGAAGGGGACCAGGCCGGCCGCCACTGCCGACGCCGAGCCGGCCGAGGATCCGCTGGAACCCTGCTCGATGTTCCAGGGATTCTTGGTGGTGCCGCCAAACCAGACATCTCCCATCGCCAGCTCGCCGAGCGAGAGTTTGGCCACCAGCACGGCTCCGGCCTGGTCCAGACGGTCAACCACCGTGGCAGTGTGGTCCAGCACCTGGTCCCGATAGATCGGCGACCCCCAAGTGGTGGGATATCCCTCCACCGCCAAGAGGTCCTTGGCGCCCCAGGGAATGCCGTGCAACGGCCCGCGCCACTGGCCGGCGGCAATTTCCCCGTCGGCGGCCCGCGCCTGCCGGAGGGCGCGCTCCTCGGTCAGCGTCACCACGCACTGCAGGGTGGCGTCATGGTGGCGCAGCCGGTCGAGCGCCAGCCGCGTCAGTGTTTCCGAGGTGACCTGCCGGGTGCGCACGAGCTCCGAGAGCTCGGCCACGCCGCGGAAGGCAAGATCCGAGTCTCCGGCAGGGGCGGCCACGGCCATAGTGCGAGGGCGGGCGGGCGCCGCCCCTTCCGGCGGCAGCCCCGAGTCCAGCGGGCGGAAGAGCAGCGCCGGCGCCACCTCGTTCGGCAGGGGGATCGTGCGCAGGTCCGCGAGAGAGCGCAGGGCGGTATTCAGATCCTGCACGACCATCTCGCGCTCGGCGTCGGTATACGACAAGCCAGCCACCACCTCGGCGGCCGCCACCATCGCCACGGTCACCGGTCCAGCCGGCTGCTGGGTGGCACCCGGCGTGGCCTGCGCGGCGGCCTGCTGCCAGAGGGCGCTGCCCATGGCGGGTGCCATCCCCGCGGCGGCACAGAGCCCAAGGAACGAGCGTCGGCCAACGCCAGCGGGTGCGGAAGTCTCAGTCATACAGCCTCCTCGACAGGTCAGAACCCCGGGGCACGCCAGCGCGTGACACCCGCGCGCACGGTGCGCAGGCACGCATTGGCACGGAAGTGATACATCCAGAAATCGACGTCAGGCGCATCGATGATTGCGAAGTCGGCGGCGTACCCCGGCGCCAGGCTGCCGACTTCACCGTCCAGCCCGATGGCCTTCGCGGCCACCGACGTGGCCCCCTTCAAGACTTCGGTGGGCCGCATGCGCTGCATGGTGCACGCCAGCATCATTGCCAGCGGAAGATGATAGCTCGGGGCTGAGCCGGGATTGAAGTCCGTGGCGACCGCCACCGGCACGCCCGCCTCCAGCAGCGCCCGGGCCGGCAGCGGCGGCTGGTTCAGGTAGAGCGTGGCCAGGGGGAGGCTGACGGCCACCACCCCGGCATCGCGCAGGGCTGCGATCCCGCCCGGCGTGATGTACTCCAGGTGATCGGCGGAGATGGCGCCGACTTCGGCGGCCAGTTCGGCACCACCGCCCGCGCTCAGCTGGTCGGCGTGGAGCTTGGGACGGAGCCCCGCGGCGGCGCCTGCCAGCAGGATTCGCCTGGCCTCCTCCACCGGAAAGGCGGTTTCCTCCACGAAGACATCGCAGAAGCGGGCGAGTTTGCGTTCGGCCACCGCCGGAATCACGTCGTCTGTCAACAAGCGAACGTAGTCCTCCCGGCGATCTTTGAACTCCGGAGGGACGACATGCGCACCGAGGAAGGTGGCGACGATCCGCACCGGATCGGTGCGCGCCAGCTCGGCATACACCTCCAGCAGGGCCAGTTCACTCTCCCGGCTCAACCCGTAGCCGCTCTTTGCCTCGACCGTCGTGACCCCAAGCTGCTCCATGGCCCGCAGGTGACCGCGGGCCCGGTCCAGGAGCATCGGCACGGAAGCCGCCCGGGTCTTCGCCACGGTGG
>JBHEPH010000045.1:0-312 GCA_046260395.1 Gemmatimonadales bacterium | reverse complement strand
CCGCCTCCGGCCGCCGCGATTTCGAGGTAGCCGCGTCCGGCGATGCGCTGCTGAAATTCGTCACTCCTCCAGCCGCCGAACGCCAGGTGGGTGTGACAATCCACCAGGCCCGGCACCACCAGACGGCCGCGGGCATCCTCGGTGGGCCAGTCGCGGTACTCCGGTGGAATGTCGCGGTCGGATCCGACCCAGCGGATGACCCCATCCTCCCACGCCAAGGCGGCGTCCCTGATGCCATGGATCTCGCCTTGCGGCCCCTCGGGAAGGCACCGGGCGAGGAGGGAGATGGATCGGAGAACGGGCATGGACAGG
>JBHEPH010000044.1:591-22291 GCA_046260395.1 Gemmatimonadales bacterium | reverse complement strand
GGTCATGGCTTGGTTAGGGCTCGCCACGCACGCCGTGGCGATCCCGCTGCTCCTTGCCGCACTGTTCGCGATGGGCGTGCATTCGACGTTCTTCGGCCCGATCAAGTACGCCATCCTGCCGCAGCACCTGCACGCCGTTCAGGCCTTCCACCGCCGCCGCCGAGCCATCGGTGGAGCCATCGTCCACAACGATCACCTCGAGCGCAGGCTGGTCCTGGGCCAACACGCTGTCGACCGCCTCGCGCAGAAAACGCTCGCCGTTGTACACGGCGATCAGGACGGAAACCTTGGGTCTGCTCACGTGCCCCCCTCACGCCGGCGCTGGATGCTGCGGCGCAGCGCCTCCATGAGGTGCGGGGTGTTGAGCGCACCCGAGGTCGAAAGGTTGTCGTCGTGGATGCGCTTTTCCAGGTAGACGTTGTCGAGAATTCGCATTGGGATACCGGCATCCTTGGCGCGCGAATACCAGTCTACATCCTCCGCCGTGCGGAAGGCGGTGTCGTACGTCCCAATCGTCTCGTAGACCGAGCGCCGCACGACCAGCGTCTCCATGATGCGGCCCACCAGTGATTGACCCAGGAGGTTTCGGTTGAACGTGGCTGGAATCGGGCAGTCGGGTTCCAGGAAATACCGGAAATGGGTGATGGTGTAGCCGAGATCCGGTTCGTCGCGCATCACCTGGAGCTGGTGGGCCAGCTTGCCAGGGAGCCACCGGTCGTCGCTGGAGAGGAAGGCGAGGTATTCCCCGGACGTGGCGGCGATGGCCTCGTTCCAGGCCGCCGCAATGCCGCGGCTCTGCTGGTCAATGAGCCTCACCCCAGAGCTGGCGTGCTGGGCCACGATCTCCCGGGTGCCATCCGTCGACCCGGCGTCAATCACCAGGATCTCGCGGGGGTGGTAGTCCTGGGCAACCACCGATCGGAGCGCTTCGCCCACGAAGCGGGCGCTGTTCCGCGTGGGAACCACGACGCTGACCAGGGGAAGGGTGCTCATGACGGGGACACCGCGTCCGCGCTCGGCAGCCACTGCAGTCCACGAACCCGGGAGGCTGGCCCGTCGCCGCCCTGGCGGCGCCTATCGAGCGAGCGTTTCAGCGCGACCAGCATGCGGCGGCGGATCGGGTCGGCCCCGCTGGTCAGGTTCGCCCCGTGCCAGCGGTAGCACAGGGTCACCTCGTCCACCACGAGCGTCGGCACGGCACGTTCGCGAGCCCGGATGAACCAGTCAAGGTCCTCCGCGGGCTGGAGCGACGGGTCCATCAGGCCGACCGCGGTGAAGACCTGCCGGCGAAAGAGCCCGCTCCCGAAGACGGGGGCGTGCCACGGTGCGCCGACGTGAACCAGGCCGTGCCCAGTGCCGTTCTCACCATCCTCGCGAACCAACTGCGTCCGGCCGATGGCCATGAGTATGGCAGGCTCGTTGGCGAGCCGGTGGGCCAGGCGCGCCAGCTGGCCCTCCGGCCACAGGTCATCGGCGTCGAGGAAGGCGATCAGGTCGGCGGTCGAGGCCGCGATCCCGGCGTTTCGTGCGGTCGCCGCGCCCCCGTTGGGCTTGGAGATCACGCGGATGTCCGGCCCGGCGGCCCTGGCCACCGCCGCGGTGTCGTCGGTGGAGCCATCATCCACGACGACCATCTCGACCGCCACATCCTCCTGGGCCCGCACCGACTCAATGGCCTGGGCCAGGTAGCGGGAGGCGTTATAGGCCGGGATGATGACGCTGATCATCGGCTGGCCTCCCGCCGGATCAGGTCTTGAATGGCCTGGACGTTGACTGAGAGGTTGCGATCGAGCGCGAGGCGGTACCGCGGGACGCCGGCCACCAGGGTGGCCATCTGCTGCAATGCGCGGCTCCCCGCATTCGGCAGCTGGAACAGGGTGGTCGGCGCAATGGCTGTCAGGGCATCGCCACCTGTGGCCGGCGCCAGGGCAAGGCGCCCATCGGTGGCGAGGGAGGGAACGACGATCGCGCGGAGCGGCAGGGACCGAACGACCTGGTCCCGAAATGCACCGTAGAGACTCAGCGTGACCTTGTCCTGCTCGACATCGTGGCGCCCCGTGACCCAGGCGCGCAGAGCCGGGAGTCGGTCATCCAGGTTGGCCGGAATCAGCTTTGCCGTGGCGTAGAGGCTGGCTGCTGAGGGTAGCTGTCCGGGCTCGAGCATGACATAGTCGTCGCCGAGGTAGAGCATGCCGGCCTCGAGGCAGGCCAGCGCGGTGGTGGACTTGCCGGAGCCCCCGCGTGCCGCGAGGAGGACTGCACCGTCCACGGTGCCGACCGCAGCTCCGTGGGCCAATTGCCGCCCAGTATGTTCCGCCCACCACGCCAGGATCGGTCGCAGGGGCGCGGCCTCTTCCCACGGCGGCATCGCCGCCGGATCCCGCACCCAGCAGATGGCCGTCCTGGTCCGGGTATCGTAGAGGCTCAACACCCCGCTGTCGATCCGGAAGGAGAGCCGGAGAAGGTCGTCGAAGTTGTGACTGATCTCGCCCCGCGCCAGGAACTGGCCGGGGTCCCACGGCGGGCGAGGTGGCTGGATTCCGGAGCTGGCAGAGTCCCAGAGGAGGACGGTCAGCCCGTCCGCAGGGAGGGCGGTGGCGGCGGTGTCCTCCAGGCGTTTCCGGCGGCCGCGGGCACGGAGCAGGTCCAGCGCGCGGCTGCGCGTGATGGTGGTCAGCCACGCCGCTACCGATCCGCGCGCCGCCTCGAAGCGTGGCGCCTCGCGCCAGGCCTGGGCAAAGACTTCCGCCAGGACTTCCTCGGCGTCGGCACGATCGCGGGTGATCCGCAGCGCCACCGCCAGCGTGACGCCGGCCCAGCGATCGTAGAGCGCGCTGATTGCCGCGTCCTCACCGCGTGCCATGCGAGCCACCAGTCCGGCGTCGGTGTCGGAACGTCCGGATGATGCCGTGTCAGCCATCGACCATGCGGGGGAGGCGCTCCACGTGGGAGAGGGAAAGCGAATGGCCAGAACCGTCATCGGGATTCTAGCCCGGCCGGGGTGGGGAGTCCAGTCGCGTCATGCATACCTGAAGTACGACTGCCGGGGGTTGCCGGATCCCCGTGAGTACCAAGGGGTGAAACGTGGGCAGGCCGGGGGCGGAGACGCCCCCGGCCTGCCCCCCGCCCACCAGCGGCCGGTTCAGGGGGCCGGCGTGTGGGCAGTCAATCGAGCCAGGTCCAGCTGAATGCCGGCAATCATCGCGTCGGCGCGACGCGTGGCCATCGAGTCGTTTCGGATCTGAAAGACCCTCGCCAGCATCTGCCAGCTTTCGAGAGTGGGCCGCCGCGCCACCTCGCGCTCGGCCACGGCCAGGGCCGAATCCTGCCAGTGCCCCCCGGCCTGCAGGAGGTGCGCGACGATTTCGGGGCCCTGCATCGCCTCCTGACCAGGTGCGCTGACCAGGACACGAAACTGGTCCTCGGCTTCCGTCGCCGCCTCCATTTGACCGAGGCCGCGTTCCACCTCGGCAAGCCGCCGATAGAGGTCAGGGTGGGCGTCGGAGAGGATGCGGGTGTAGAGCTCTCGTGCACTGGCCCAGTCCTCCCTGGCGTGGGCGAGGTCGGCGAGCCCCTCGAGTGCGCCACGGTAGCCGGGTTGCACCGCGAGCGCGTTTCGAAAGATCGCCACTGCCTCGGCCTCATCAGCGGACTCCGCGGTAAGGCCACCGAGTTCGGTCAGGCACCAGGCCCTGGCCAGCGGGGGAGCCCCGGCGTGGTCGAGCCCCGCACAGGTCAGCGCCTGTGCCTCGCGGGCCGCTGCGGGGTGCCCGGTGAGCTGGTGCCACGCGGCCCATCGGGCCCGGGTGGCCATGTCCCGGGCGGGCAGTTGGACCAGCGCCTCGTGCGCGGCGCGGTAGTGACCGATGGCGAGAGCCGCATCGAACCGTGCCCCGATCGCGTCGGCGCCGGCCGGCTCCAGCGCCACCGCCGAGTCGGCGGCCGCCAGCGCCTCGGCGAAGCGGTGCTGCATGAGCAGCACCGCTGAGAGCCGGCCCCAGGCCCCGGACCGATCTGGTGAACGAGCCAGCAACGCGTGGGCCGCCGTCTCCGCCCGAACCAGGTCCAGGGCTGTGGCCGCCACGGCGAAGCGCTCGCCGTACCGCCGTACCAGCTGGCGTTGACTGAGGTAGTCGTGCGGATCGGCCGCGGCGCGGGCCTCGAAGAACTCGATGCCTGCCGAGATCCGCGTGACGGCGTCGTGGCCGTTATCCGCCGGGGGCCCCGCACACCCCAGCGCCACGAACACCGTGACGCCGAGGTGACGGATACCGCTTCGGGAGAAGCGAATGCTCATGGCAGGTGCGGAGCGGCAAGGTAGGGGAAGCTGCCCAGAAAGGCCTTGTCGTTGGCATCCACGTGATCGTCATTGAGGGCGGCGCTCGTGCCGAAGATCAGGCCGAGCTCCGCAGTGATCACGTCATCCTGCAACCGGCGGCCGTTCAGGAATCCGGTCGGCTGCATCAGGTTGATCGGCTGGATGTCTGGCAACAGTGCGTCGGCCAGCGCATTGGGATTGGGATGGCCGAAGGCGGTCAGGGTGTTGACCACGAACGACCGGAAGCTGGCCTGGTCGTTTGCGGGCGCCGCCTGATTGTAGGCGTTGCGCGAGTCCGACGGGACGAAGACGGTGGCAATCGCGGGGAGGCCGAATCGCTCGACCTGCACGAGTGCCTTGTCGCGGAGGAGGCCGCGAGCCATTTCGGTCTCCGGGGCGAAGGTGTCGTCGCTGCAGCCGGCCAGCAGGGCCAGCATGGCGACCAGGGTGATGGGATGCTTCATCGTGGTGTCCTCGAGTCAGGGATGAGGGGAATTCAGTTTGACGGGACGTTGACGGTGCCCCAGACGCCGACCTGGCTGGCGCCACCGAACCGGGCAATCGGGACCTCGATCACGAGCGCCAGGACGTTGGTGCCGGCGAAGGTGTCCATGCCGGGATTGCGAAACCCCGTCGCCATGCCGCCCAGGATTGCCTGGAACTGCACCAGGTCGAAGAAGAACGGATCGTCCCGCAGCCCGGCGAAGACGGTCATCCCGTTCTGCGACTGGGTCCGCGGGGACGCGCCAAAGCTCACGGGGACCGTGATGCCCGGCGCCTCGATCAGCCGGGACGTCGCCCCGGCCTGTGCCGGCGCGGCCGGCCCGAGGAACTGCATCACCTGCGCATTGCCGTTGCCGGCGGCAAACGCCTGGATCACGAAGTCCTCCACGGCGTCGCCGTTGGTGTCAATCTTCCACTGGTAGACCACGTTGGTCGGGAACCGGACAGTCCCGGCGTCGGTGGGGGCCTGCAAACCGGCCACCGTCATGACGAGCACAAGCTTCGACGGGTCCTCGGGACTGAGGAATGAGTATACATCGGCGATATCGAGCCCGGGGTTGTCGGTCAGGAACGCACTGTCCCGGTGGTCGGCGGCGCGCAGCATCAGGGCGCCGGATCCGGTGGCGGCGAGCAGGGCAACCAGTGCCAGACCGCGCCTGGGGGTAAACAACTTCGGCATGAGAGCATCTCCTCTGGAGTAGATGGGGGCGGGCGACCATGCTGAAGGGAAGTCGCCGCTGTGCCTCTGTTACGCCGCCGCCGCGCCATCGGATCTCCTGGCCTGCCGATGGGCCCTCCGGAGATCCGATGGTCAGCGGGTGGCGTAAACCGGGTGAGTCCACCCCCGACCAGGAAAAGCGATGCCCACTCTCCGATTCATCTTCCTGTGCTGCGCCCTGCTGGCCAGCCTCCCCACCCTGCTGCCGGCCCAGTCTGCAGAACTGGTTCGTGGCCGGATAATCAGCGCAGCCGACGGCGCGCCGCTCGCCGAGGCCATCGTGGTGCCCCTGACGGGCCACAACCGCGCGTCGGCCGTCACGTCAGCGGGTGGCTGGTTTTCATTGACGGCCTTGCCCGGTGCGCCGCTGCTGGTGCTCCGGCTTGGCTTCGTGCCGGACACCGTTGCCGTTCCGGACCGGGGCACGCCGCTCGTGGTGACGCTCCAGCCCGGCGCACTCGACCTCGCGCCGATCGTGGTCTCGGCGGACCGAGGCGATGTGCTGCGGCGCCAGCTCCAGGTGCTGGCCCGCGAGCTCAGGTCCTACCCCTCCTCCCAGGACCTGCTGCGATTGCTGCCGGGACTCGTGATCGCCCAGCATGGGGGTGGTGGCAAGGCGGAGCAGATCTTCCTGCGGGGCTTCGACACCGACCACGGCACCGATGTGGCGTTGAGCGTGGACGGCACGCCGGTCAACCTCGTCTCACACGCCCATGGCCAGGGCTATGCCGATCTCCACTTCCTGCCCCCCGAGGTGGTCGAGACGGTCGAACTGCGACGGGGCCCCCTGGATATCCGCGATGGCAACCTCGCGACGGCGGGGGCCGTGAGCTTCCGCACCCGCGACCGGGCTCCGGCGTGGTTCGAGGTGCGCGGGGGAGCGTTTGGCGCCCGGGAACTCCATGCCGGCGTGCCGGTGGGGGGTGAGGCAGGCCGGTGGGGTGGATACGTGGCCGGCAGTCGGCAGGTCACCAGCGGCCCGTTCCTCGCGAACCAGGACTTCCGGCGCCTGAACCTCTTTGCCAAGGCCACCGGTCCGATCTCAAATGGTACGGAGCTGGTGGTCACGGGATCGCTCTACGACGCCACCTGGTTCGCCTCGGGCCAGTTGCCCGATCGGGCGGTGCGCAGCGGGACCGTCTCCCGCTTCGGGGCGATTGATTCCACGGAAGGCGGGATGACCCGGCGGCTGGAACTGTCCGGCGCGGTCCGCGGATCCTCGCGCGGCACCGGCTACCAGGTCAGGACGTATCTCATTCGTTCTGAACTCGACCTCCACTCCAACTTCACCTTTGCACTGCGCGATCCCGAGCACGGTGATGGCATCCAGCAGGTGGACGACCGTTGGGTGGCCGGGTTCTCCGCCGAGGTGGATGCATTCGGCGTGGGAGGTCTCCCCGGCCGCCAGGCGGCGGGCATCTCCCTGCGCGCCGACCAGGTCAACATTCTGCTGGCCGCCCAGCGGCAGCGAGTGCGGCTTGGCGACCTCACTGCCAGCCGCGTCCAGGAGCGTCACGGCGGGGTGTGGGTGCGCCAGGAGTGGGCGGCCGGCCCGGCGCTGCTCGTGGCCGGTGTGCGCGGTGACGTCTTCCACTTCGGGGTGACCGACCGCCTGGTCGGCGCGTCGTTCGATGGCGAGGACCGCCCCCGCGCCGACGGCCAGCGGCTGGTGATGCGGGTCAGCCCCCGGGCCAGCGCCGAGTTGCCGCTGGGAGCAGGGACGACCCTGAGCGCGGGCGCGGGTCTGGGCTTTCACACCAACGACGCACGGGACGTCGTCCTGGCGGGAGTCGGCGAGGAAACGGTACCGCGCGCGTTGGGGATGGAACTGGGTGTGCGCCACACCTGGCCATCGGGATCAGCGGCCGTCACCGCGTGGCGCACCGACCTGTCCAGCGAACTCGTCTTCGTTGGTGATGAGGGAATCGTGGAGCCGTCCGGGCGCACCCGTCGCCTGGGTGTCGAGGTGGAAGGGCGCGTACAGGTGTTGGGGTGGCTCTGGGCGGATGCCGAGCTCACCCTGACACGAGCCCGGCTGCGCGATGAACCGGTGGGCGCCGATCGGGTGCCGCTGGCACCGCGTCACACCGGCGTGCTCGGCCTGATGGCCAGGGGTGGCGGTCCGTGGGAGGCGGGAATCCGCGTGCGGCATCTTTCCGACCGGCCCGCCGACGAGAGCGGCAGCATCACGGCGCTCGGGCACCTCCTCACGGAAGCCTCGGCGGCGTGGTCCAACCGCTGCCTCCGGGCGGTGCTGTCCGTGGAAAACCTGTTCAACGCGGAGTGGAATGAGTCGCAGTTCGCCACGACGTCGCGATTGCCCGGCGAAACGGCAGCCGTGACAGAACTGCACTACACCCCCGGGGCCCCACGCGCCGTTACCGTCGGTGTTCGCGTCAGGTGTAGCGGGCGCTGAGGCAACCCTCAGCTGCCCGCGGCCCTACCACCCCCAGAATCGCTCCGGCCGCACCGCGTCCACCTCCTCCGTCATCTGCTCCCCGGCCATCAGGCGCTCCAGGAGCACACCGGTGATGCCGGCCAGCAGCAGGCCGCTGCGGCCGTGGCCGGTGGCGTACCAGAGGCCCTGGGCATTCGGCTCGCGCCCGATGATCGGGAGCCCGTCCGGCGTGCCGGGCCGCAGCCCCGCCCAGCTGCGGGTGGTGGCCACCCCGGCCAGCGCTGGGACCAGCAGCCGGGCGCGGTCGGACAGCACCGCGATCCCTTCATCCGTCGTGGCGGGGTCAAAACCCGCGTGCTCCACCGTGGCGCCGCTGATCGCCTCGCCATCGCGCTCGAGCAGGTAACCACCGCGGCCGAAGAGGTTGACGCGCTCGGCCTGCCGCGGCCACGGGAACGCGACCATCTGCCCGCGCACCGGCTCCACCGACACCGGCCGCGGCAGGTTGGCGATGCGCCCCGTCCACGCGCCGGCCGCCAGGACGACCTCGCCGGCAGGGTGCCGTTCCCGTCCGGTGGCCGCAGTGACGCGCCGGCCGCTGCGCTCCAGGCGCTGCACGTCATCCTCGATGAAGGTGACGCCGAGGCGCCGGGCGTCGGCGCGCAGTGCCTCGACCAGCCGCTCCGGATGCAGCGACCCGTCGTGCGGGGCCCAGAGCGCGCCATGCGAGGTGCCCACCCAGGGCCAGCGCTCCCGCACCTCCGCCTCGTCCAGCCAGTCGCAGATATGTCCCTGCTGCCGCTGCCACGCCACCTTGGAGCGCAGCTCCTCGGCGCGCGCCTCCGACTCCGCCAGCTGGAGGCTGCCGCCCTGGTAAAACCCGATGGCAATGCCGGTGCTGGCGCTGAGGGGCCCGGCCAGCCCCTCATAGAAGCCGCGCCCGGCCAGGCCGAGGTCGAACAAGGGGTCATTCTCCTTGGCCTCGACCTGGGGGGCCAGCAGGCCGGCGGAGGCGCGCCAGGCCTCGCCATGGCCACCGCCGCGCTCGATCACCGCCACCTGACGGCCCGAGAGCGCCAGCGCCCGGGCACAGGCGGTGCCCACCACCCCACCTCCGACGATCAGAACATCAGGTTTGACAGGCACTTAGACCTCGACGAAACTTTTTGAAACGTCGGGCGTATGGATACCTGCACGGGGAAATTGCGGGCCCACCACCTGAAGGAGTACGGACATGATCCGCTCGGTCGCAGGATTTGCAGGGTTCGCCATCGTGGCGCTCATCGGCCTCAAGCTGATCATGGGATTGATCGGGGGCATCCTGAGCCTGGTGGTGACCGTTCTGTGGTTCGCCTTCTGGGGTTGGATCTTCTACATGATTCTCAAGATGATCAGCCCGGATACGGCCAGGAGTCTTCGCGAGATGATCACCGGCAAGCCGGCGTCCGCCTGACCTAGGGGCCCTGGGGAGAGGAGCTGTGGGCGTGCAGGATGCGCCAACCGACTCCTCCCCCTGCCGCCGGTACCAGCACAAAGCTCGCCACTCCCTCCCGCGCCGATCCTTCGGTGGTGGAGATCCAGCGGTATTCCACGAATGCCCACGCGACATCCTGCCGGACCTCGACGCGAGACGACGTGATCCCGATCTCCCCCCCGGGGGTCAGCCCGGCGTAGCGGGGCGGGAAATGGCGCACCTCACCATTGGCGATCGTGGTGGCGCCCTCGGCGTACAGCGGGGTGGCGGGTTCGAGCCGGGCATCGGCGGCGAGTGCCGCGCTGACCAGGTTCATCAGGCTCTCGTCCGCCGCCTCATGAACCATCGGCGGGGCTGAGGATCCGGGCATCGGCGCGGAGACACAGCCCGCGACGAGCCACGATACTCCAAAGGGCAGGAGACCCCTAGGAACCACGAGTCGGCGCGAGCGTCATCTTGTCCAGGCGGAGCGTGATCGTGCCCCACGGGAACCGTGAACGGATCTGCACCGGGATCCGACGCTCGTCATCGGTGATCCAGATCCGCGCATCGGAACGATTCGAGAACAGCCCGTCATCCCCGATGATCGGCTGGAGGACGACGCAGCGGACCTTGCTGCCATCCGGCAGGTCCATCATCTCGGACTGGTGCACCCGCACCACCAGCGGATTCTTGTCAGCCTTGAAGTAGTTGTCAAAGCCGTACGCCTTGCCCACGTCGAGGTCGAAGGTGCGCAGGTAGTAGACGATTGCCGCATCATCCACCGGGTGCGCCGGGGTGGGCTTCGGTTCGGCCACCCCCGCCTGCCGGTAGTAGCCCGAGTCGGCAAAGATCTCGAACTGGCGGGTCCGGTGGCGCTGGTTCTCGTTCTGCTCCTGGTGGAAGCGCATCGAGACCAGGTTGGCGACCGACGTCCACGATTCGTTGACGTTGTTGAGGCGGAACAGCCGATTGCCCCCTTGCATCTCGAACCGGAACCGGAACGCCGGGGTGCCGCGCACGATGTCCACCGACGCGACCTGCATCGAGGCGGTGCCGATGGTGATGATGCCGAGCTTGGCCGTGAACTCGAAGCGCTCACCGACACCAAAGGGATAGCGGTTCGGGTTGGCCCCGTCGCCGTTGGGGGCAGCGGCCTGGAGGAGAGCGGTAGCCAGGAGCAGGGCGGACGTCATGCGCGCACCGCCTCGCCGAACTCGATCCGGCGGAGCGTGGCGCCGGCCTGCCACAGCGTCTTGGCGCGCTGCCAGGGCTCCAGGCGGCTGACCCGCTGGCGGCGATCGAAGCGTTCCACCGTGTCCACGGTCTCGATGCGCCGGGCGTGCGTGGCCGCGCGGGCCAGCAGCTCCGCGTTGGCCGCCCACCCCTCGGTCTGCAGCACGGTGCCGGTCGGGTGCCGGAACGCCATGCGCAGGGTGCTGAGCCGAAAGGCGGAGAAGCCCGAGGTCACGTCGCGCACGCCGGGGATCCGCACGGCGCGGCGGAGCAGCAGCGGCGCCCACCGGCGCACCATCCGCTCGCCCCGCGTCGAGGCGCCGGCCACCGTGGCCTGGGTGGCCACGAGGTCCGCGCCACTCTCGAGGCTGCGCACTAGTTCCGGGATGTACTCGGGGCCGTGGGTGAAGTCGGCGTGGAGGAGGATCGCCATGTCGCGCTTCGGCCGGTCGGTCCGCTCCAGCGCCAGCCGCAGAAGCCGCTCCACGGTCCGGGCATAGCCAAGCTGGTGCTCGGAGCGCAGCACCGTGAGCGGCAGGACCTTCTGGTAGGGCTCCAGGATCTTCGAGGTGTCGTCGGTGGAGCCGTCGTCGCCCACCACGAACTGGTACTCGCGCGGGAACTCCTCGAAGACCTTGCGGATCTTCCAGAGCAGGAGCCCGACGGTGGCTCCTTCATTGTGTGACGGTACGCAGACGTAGATCATCGGTCCTCAATTGGCAGGGCGGCGCCGGCGCCACCCGTCAGGTCGCTCAGGGGTCATCAGGAATGGGGACGCCCAACTCGGTCCCGGGTGCACGGCCGCCCTACCGGGGCTCCGGGGCCGGGAAGAGCGGGCAGCGCGGGTCATCAATCCGGGCAAAATCGATCCGCACGCCCAGCAGGTCCGCCGAGCGGTTGCCAACGTGGATGGTGCCGATCTTCGGGGCGCCGGTGATCGGGTCACCGTCGAAGACCATGACACCCTTCACGTCACCGTTGAGGTCGGTGACCAGGACGCCGAATCCCGGCACCCTGTCGCCCGGCATCGGCTGGTCCACGCCAATCACCAGCAGGCTGTCGGCCATCCCCACCAGGCCGCGCACCAGCGCATCCGCGGCGAAGCGCACCGGGATCTCCTCCGGCAGGTTACGCGGTGGCACGCTGAGCGTCTGTCGGGGCACGGCGAACTGGTCGCGGATGACCACCGGGCTGGCCAGCAGGGAGATCCCGCAGAGGGTGCTGCCGCGCCGCTCGGCGCAGCCGGAGAGCGTCACCGCCAGGACCAGGAGGGGGGCCACGAATCGCATCCCGAAAAGATACCCCGGCCGCCCGCTTGACGCCTCCCCCGGCATCCGCGACATTCGAGGCTCCCTCGACCTGACTGGCTGGCGTTCCGATGGCCTTTGAGGACCTCCGACTTCGTCTTGAACGCCTGCTGGCCGATGCCCAGCGTGCCACCGATCCGCGGGCCTCGGCGGGCGGCATGCACGACGCCATGGTGGAGACCAAGGTGGCGCTGGGCAACCTGGCGGGGGCGCTGGCCAAGACCGAGCGGGAGCTGGCCTCCGAGCGCACCCAACTGGCCGATGCCGAGCGGCGCGGCCGGCTGGCCACGGAGGCGGGTGACCAGGAGACGGTGGAGGTGGCGGAACGGTTCGTGGCGCGCCACACGGAACGGGTGGCGGTGCTGGAGCGGCGCCTCGCTGTGCAGCAGGACGAACTGGCGATGCTCGAGCGCGACTACGCCGAGCTCTCCGAGTCGTATCGCCTGGCGCGCCGGGGAATCCCTCCCAGCCCTGCGCCGCGGGTGACCGAGGCGGATCTTGAGTTGCCTGATGTCGCCGCCGAGCGCGAGCTCGACGGAATGGAGCGCCGTGCCTCCCGCGAGGAGCTCGACGCCGCGGTGCAGGCGCAGCTGGCGGCGTTGAAGGCGAAGCTGGGACGGTCGTAAGCAGTAAGCAGTAAGCAGTGAGCAGTAAGCAGGGAACAGGGAACAGGGAACAGGGGACTCCGGGACAGCGCCCGCCTTGACGTTCAGTGAGGATGGCGTGTCAAAATGATCACCGCGGGTGGGTTGTTCCCGCTTACTGCTAACTGCTCACCTCTTACTTCTCACTTCTCGCTTCCTACTTCTCACTCCCCCTCACCCCCCGGTCCCCATGCCCCGCAACCTGGACACCGCCTTCTTCGGTCACCCGGCCGGGCTCTCCACACTCTTTTTCACCGAGATGTGGGAGCGCTTCAGTTTCTATGGGATGCGTGCGCTGCTGATCCTCTTCATGACCGCGCCACTCGCGGCAGGCGGGCTCGGCTTCGACGTGGCCAAGGCCGGGGCGATCTACGGGACCTACACCGGCATGGTCTACCTGCTGGCGCTGCCAGGCGGGTGGCTGGCCGACCGGGTGCTCGGGCTCCAGAAGTCGGTGCTCTGGGGTGGCGTGTTGATCATGCTGGGCCACATCAGCCTGGCCATTCCGGGGCTCTCGACCTTCTACAGCGGCCTGGTGCTGGTGGTGCTCGGCACCGGCCTCCTGAAGCCAAACATCAGCGCACTGGTCGGGGCGCTCTACCGCGAAGATGATGTCCGTCGCGACGCCGGCTTCTCGATCTATTACATGGGTATCAACCTCGGGGCGTTTGCGGCTCCGCTGGTGACGGGCTGGTTTGCACAGGGTGAGACGTGGCCCAGGGTGTTGGAGCGGATGGGGATGTCCCCCGAGAACTCGTGGCACTGGGGGTTTGCCATGGCAGCGGTGGGTATGGCGGCCGGCCTGGTGCAGTACGTCCTCGGTGCCCCCAATCTTGGCACGGCCGGCCTGCACCCGGCGCTGGGGGACGACCCCGCGGTGGCCGCTCGTGAGCGCCGACGGGCCTGGCTGGCGCTCGGAGCAACCGGGGGCCTCCTGGCGCTGGTGGCGGTGCTGGTCAGCACCGGCGTCATCACCCTGAGCGCGGTGCGGGTGGCCAACACGCTCGGGGTGGTCATCCTGCTCGTGGTCGTGGCGTTTTTCGCGTGGCTGTTTCTATCCTCCGACTGGAACCCCGAGGAGCGCAAGCGGCTGACGGTGATCCTGGTGCTCTTCCTTGGCGCGTCGGTGTTCTGGTCGGCGTTCGAGCAGGCGGGGTCCACGCTGAACCTGTTCGCCGAGCGGAGCACCGACAATCGGGCGTTCGGGATCTCGTTCCCGGCCAGCTGGTTCCAGTCGGCCAACGCCTTCTTCATTGTGGCGCTGGCCCCGCTGGCGGCGTGGCTCTGGGTCAAGCTGGGCACCCGCGACCCCTCCAGTCCGGCCAAGTTTGCCCTGGGCCTGGCCTTCCTCTCGGCGGGTTTTGCGGTGATGATCGTGGCCGCCGGCCTCTCCCGTGACGGCGCGCTGGTGAGCCCGATGTGGCTCCTGCTGGCGTACCTGCTGCACACCATCGGCGAGCTCTGCCTGAGTCCGGTGGGGCTCAGTGCCATGACCAAGCTGGCGCCGGCCCGGGTGACCGGCCTGATGATGGGGGTCTGGTTCCTGGCCACTTCGGTGGGCAACTGGATTGGCGGGCAGATCGCGACCTTCTACGAGTCGCTGTCGCTCCCCTCCTTGTTCGGGGCCATCACGGGGTTTGTGGGACTGGCAGCGGTGCTGATGGCGCTGCTGATTGTCCCGATCCGGCGGATGATGCAGCGGGCGGGGTGAGGGAGAGCCCCGGGGGAGGGAGGCCGCCGGACTGCCCCAAGGGTTGGTGGGACACAGGGTTGCCTCCTGCCCAGCTTGCTCTAACTTGGTTGGTGTAAATACCCTGTCACAGTTCATCCGGGACGGGCGCCGTGCGGAGTCGTCCTGCTCCACCGGTGCTCCGTGCCCCTGTACCAGCCCTTCCACACGAGGATACCAGCCCATGCAGTCCACTTCCCCCACCGCGCCGGGCCGCTGGCGTTCCCGGACTCTTGCCACGACGGTCGCGGCCACGGCGCTGTTGCTCGGGGCCTGTATCGAAGATTTCTCTGCCCCTGATGCAGAGGGTCCGGTTGACAACGTCCTCGTCAGCACGATCCCGCTGAACGAGTCGATGGTGGAGCTGTTCATCGGCAACACCCGGCAGCTGCTCGCCGGTCCGCGGAACGCGGACGGCCAATTCGTGCCGGGCCAGTCGGTGGTCTGGAGCTCGTCCAACGAGGGCGTGGTGTCCGTCTCGTCGACGGGCCTGGCGACGGCCGTGTCCAGCGGCACGGCGGTCATCAGCGCCACCGCCGGTGGCGTGACGGGTACGACCGAAATCAAGGTGCGGTTCCCGGTCGGCCAGGTCGTGGTGAGCCCTGCGAGTGGCACGATCCGCCGTGAGGGTGCGATTCAGCTCACCGCGGCCATTACCGACCAGGGCGGCACCGCGCGGACCAACCGCACGGTGACCTGGGCCTCGCTCAACCCCACGGTAGCCACCGTGAGTGCCAGCGGCCTGGTGTCCGGCCTGACTGATGGGCAGGCCGTCATTACCGCCACCAGCGAGGGCGTGACCGGGCAGGCGACGATCACCGTCTTCGGGTCGCCGGTCATTGCGACGGTCACTGTCACCCCGGCGAGCCCGCTTCGCGGGACCGGCCAGACCCTGCAGATGACGGCGACCGCGCGCGCCGGCTCGGGCACGATCATCAGTGACGCGACCTACACCTGGAGCTCTGGTACCCCAAGCGTGGCGACGGTGTCACCGACCGGCCTGGTGACCTTCGTCGGTCCCGGCACGGCGGTGATTTCGGCCACGGCGCCAGAGATCACGGGGCCGAAGACCGGCTCGACGACCGCGACGGTCCTCCAGTCGCTTGCGAACGGCGTGTCGTTTACCGTTCCGGACCTCGGCGACAATGCGGTCTACTTTGCGATGGTGACAGTGCCGGCGGGCCTGGCGTCGTTCTCCGTCACGATGTCGGGCCCTGGCCCGTCGGGCCCGGGTGACGGCGACATGTACCTCTACGATCCGCTCACCGCGCTGCCCACCGGGTTCGGTGGAGGGGGTACTACAACTCCCACTTTCCGCTGCCGGCCTTGGCTGTATGGCACGAACGAGACCTGCACGGTTAATGCTCCGGCGGCCGGCAGCTACATCGTTGCAGTGCACAACTATCCGGGGACCGGTGGCCTGACCGGCGCCGCCCTGCTGCTGACGCATCCGTAAATCGCAGTCTGAGGCATCGATACGCGAAGGGCGTCCCGAAAGGGGCGCCCTTCGTCGTTCCGGGAAGGGAACAGGGAACAGGGAACAGGGAACAGGGAACAGGGAGCAGGGAACAGGGAGCAGGGAACAGGGAGCAGGGAGCAGACCGGAGAGATCAGGTAGCGGGAGGGTGGGTGATTCCGGACCCCCGTTCCCTGTTCCCTGTTCCCTGTTCCCTGCTGCTCACTGCTCACCGCCCCTACCGCGCCCCCACCCACAGCCGCACCGCCATGACCACCAGGAACACCGCGAACATCCGCTGTACCACGGCGGGGCCCGCGGAGTGCGCCAGCTTGGCGCCCACCCAGGCACCGGCCGCCAGCCCGACGCCGAGGAGGAGGCTGACCTTGATCTCCAGATTGCCCGCCTTGTAGTACTCGTACGCCGCAAAGATGCCCACCGGCAGGATCATGGCCCCCAGGGAGGTGCCGGTGGCGGTCAGGAAGGGGAGCTTCATTACGGTCACCATGGCCAGCACCATGACGATGCCGCCGCCGATACCGAACATGCCGGAGAGGACGCCGGCCAGGGTGCCGATCAGGAGGTAGATCGCGACCGTCACGGGGGGCCTTTCGAGAAGGGTGTGCGATGGGCGGTGACCGCAGCGCGCTGGGTTCGCACCCGGGTGCCCACGCAGGCCAGGGATCGGCGGAATCGTCCCGGCCCGGGAGAAGTATAGATCGGGTCTGCCCAGTGTGACTGGTTGGAGCTCCGGGGGCTCTCTCGGGAAGCCGCCACGGCTGCTGGCTCCCGGCCAGGTGTGACGAAATGACATCATTGACGTGTCGTTTTTCTGTGTGTTTTCGACACGGTCTTCCAGGGGAGGGTGTGGCAAGTCGCCATCTACCAATACCTTGGAAGTACTCCCGGGATGGTACGGGCTATGAAATAGAATGCCATAGTGTTAATATCGTGACCTAATCCTGACATTGCGGATGTGCACGTGGAGTCAACGGCACAACGAGCTCGGCTCGGCACTTTCGGACAAATCGCTCGCCGTGATCCCGGCGGGCATTTCGGCCATGTGGTGGTACCTTCTCGCTGGATGTTCCATTCTCCCCTCGACATGAGGACTTCGTGATGACGCATGAAACGTTCTGGGGCCGCGTGAGGCCCTTCGTGCTCGCCGCGCTGCTGATCCTGGGCGTGCCCGGGGCGGCGCTGGCGCAGCAGGCCTCCGTCTTTGGCCGGGTCACCGATGGCGCCACCGGTGCCGCGGTGGTGGATGCCCGCGTCCAGATCGTCGGCACGCAGCTCTCCGCCGTGACCGACCCGACCGGTAACTACCGGATCACCGGCATCCAGCCGGGTGTCGTGATCATCCAGGTGCGCCGCGTCGGGTACCGGGCGGTGGACCTGGAGCGGACGTTTACGGCGGGGGAGAACTATCAGGCTGACTTCCGGATGTCCACGTCGGTGGTGCAGCTGGCGGAAATCGTGACGACCGGCACGGTCGGCGAGCAGTCCCGCCGGGCACAGGCCGCCACGGTGGCGGAGATCGGTGTCAGTGACATCGCCCAGATCTCGCCGGTGACCAACATCAACCAGGTGCTGCAGTCGCGGGTGCCGGGGATCTCGGTCCTCGCGGCCTCCGGTACCTCGGGCTCGAGTTCGCAGATCCGGGTGCGCGGCGCGGCATCGATCAGCCTCTCCAACGAGCCGCTGATCTTCATTGACGGCGTGCAGCTGATCTCCGGCACCAAGGGCCCCGGAGTTGGTGGCCAGCTGGCCGACCGGCTTTCCGAGATCGACCTGAGCAGCATCGAGTCGATCGAGGTGGTCAAGGGACCGGCGGCCTCCACCCTGTATGGCTCCAACGCTGCGGCCGGCGTAATTCAGATCTTCACCAAGCGCGGCCGGCCCGGGTCCGGGCGGTTCACCCAGTCGGTGCGCATCGAGTACAACCAGATCCAGCCGAACTTCACGGTGCCCGCCAACTTTGCGAACTGTTCGGCCGCCCTGGTGGCGCCGACCAGCAAAAACCCGCTCTGTCGCGGGCAGGAAGTCGGGACGCTGGTGAGTGACGCCCCGGCCGTCCGGGGGGGAGCCTTCAGCAACGGCCAGATGCTCGGCGTGAGCTGGTCGGGCCGGGGCGGTGGCGAGAACTACGGCTACTACGCCGCGGTGAACTACGATACCGAGGATGGCACGGTGCCCAACAACGGCTTCGACCGTCAGGGCGCGCGCGTCAACTTCAACTGGGTCCCGCGGGCCAACCTGGTGCTGGATGCCGGCTTCGGGTTGAACAAGGCCCTGACGGTCCTGCCGGACAACGACAACAATGTCTACGGCTACCTCGGCGGCTCACTGCTGGGCTCACCTACGACCCGCACCGACGACGCCACCCTCAACGACGGCTGGTTTGGCAACCAGCGCTTCGTGCCGGCCATCGCGGCGATCGAGAATGAAGTCCTGACCCACCGGACGATCGCCTCGATCACCGCCACGTGGACCCCGCGGCCCTGGTTCCGCAACAAGTTCACCGCCGGTGCCGACATCCTGCGGGACGAGAGCCGCCGATTCTTCCCCAAGAACGACCTGGGGAGCTACCAGGGTACCGCCAACACGGGCAGCCTCTCCGAGAACCGGATCGGTGCCGAGCGCCTGACCCTGGACTACAACGGCAACATCGAGACCCGCCACATGAATGACCGGGTGGTCTCCAACCTGTCGTTCGGCGCCCAGCTGGTGGACAGCCGGTTCGAGAATGTCTTCGCCACCGGGCTTGGCTTCACCGTCAACTCCGCCAACGTGATCTCCGCGGCCTCGAGCACCTCCGGTGGCCAGGGCTTTACCCAACAGCGTGGCCTCGGGGTCCTGGCCCAATGGCAGCTCGGCTGGGATGACCGGCGCTACCTGCAGATTGGCGGGCGGATTGACGCCAACTCCTCCTTCGGCCGGGCCACCGACTGGTTCTTCCTGCCAAAGGTCGGTGTGTCGTGGGTGGTGTCGGAGGAGAATTTCTGGAACCTCGAGGCCATCAGCAGTCTCCGCCTCCGCGCGGCCTGGGGCCAGTCGGGCCGCTCGCCAACGCCGGGCGCATCGCTCACCACTCTCTCGCCGGCCCCCTACGTCAGCGGGACGTCCTCAATCCTCTCCGGCGCCATTCAGGACAGCCCGGGCAACCAGGACCTCAAGGCCGAGCGCGGCGAAGAGATTGAGCTCGGGTTCGACGCGGGTCTCCTCAACGAGCGCCTGGGTCTCGAGGTGACGTACTTCAACAAGAACACCAAGGACCTGCTCCTGCTGCGGCCGTTGCCACCCTCCCTGGGCTTCGCCTCCAACCCGTTCGTGAACATCGGCGAGGTGTCCAACAAGGGTTTCGAGATCGCCATGACCGCCCTGCCGGTGAACACGCCGAACCTCTCCTGGGACATTCGGGCGGGGATCGGCACCCTGGACAGCAAGGTGATCAGCCTCGGCGATGTCGCGCCGTTCGGGACCGTGAACAAGGTGACCCCGGGACTGCAGGCCGGCGCCTGGCACAGCAACCGCATCCGGTCCATTGACACGCTCACCAACATCGTGATCGTGTCGGACACCCTCGAGTTCGCCGGGAATATCCTGCCGACCTTCGAGGGGAACCTCTCCACCAACATCACCCTGTTCCGGAACTTCCGGATCTACGGGATGCTCGACACCAAGCGCGGCCACAAGGTCCGCAACTTCACGGACTTCTTCCGCGAGACGCAGCTGGTCCGCAGCGACAACCGACTGGACCCGGACAAGCTCAGCAAGACCGAGCGGCTGCGCCGGTACGGCAACCTGACGCCGGGCCAGCCGGCGTTCGTGCGCGAGGGCCTCGTCCCGGGGCAACCGGCCACGGCCACCGTGAACGACGTGCAGGAGGCCTACATCCAGGACGCGGACTTCATCCGTCTGCGCGAGGTGTCGATCACCTACACGCTGCCGAATACCCTGGCCAACCGCCTCGGGGCCCAGACGGCGGCCATTACCCTGGGCGGGCAGAACCTCGGGCTGTGGACGGACTACGAGGGGTTTGACCCCGAGGTGGTCTCGGCTGCCGGTGCCGCCTTCAATCGCGACGACTTCCTCACGGTCCCGCCGGTTCGCCGGATGATCGTGCGGGTCAACCTGACCTTCTAAGGAGCCCCGACTCATGCAGATTCTTCGTTCCTTTGCCCTGAGCTCGCTGGCGGCAGGGACCCTGCTGACGGCCGGGTGCAGCGAATGGCTGACCGTGCCGGATCCCACCGTCATTGACGTGGGGTCGCTCGATCCGGTGGCCGATGCCACGCTGCTGGCCAGTTCGGCCCAGCAGAACTTCGCCGTGGCCTACGGCTGGCTGATCATGTACAGCGGCTGGTTCACGGGTGAAAGCGACGTGGCCGAGACCTTCCCGACCCGGAATGAGTTCGGGCGCCGGGACGTCGTGGCCCAGAACGCCAGCTTGAACGGCGACGTCTGGGTGCCGCTGAGCCGGGCCGCCTCGGCGTCCGCCCTGGTCATCGGGCTCGACCTGCCGACACCGGAGAGCAATATCAATTATGCCCGGTCCCACTTGTGGTACGGGTATTCGATGCTGCTCATGGCCGAGCAGTTCTGTGAAGGCACGGTGCGCGGCGGCGCGCCGCTGACGACTGCCGCCATGCTGGATACGGCAGTCACCGCCTTCGGCCGGGCCATCAGCATCGGCACGGCGGCGGGCGGCGCCACCGGTACGCAGATCGCGAATACCGCGCTGGTTGGCCGGGCGCGTGCCCATCTCCAGGCGGGCAACAAGCCCGCGGCCCTGACCGATGCCAATGCGGTGCCGGCCGGGTTTGTCTTCAACATGCCGTACGTGGATGATCTCGGGAACCGGACCCGCCTCGGCAACCGGATCTGGCAATTCATCGCCGACCGTGGCTCGCAGGCTGTCTCGCCGATCTGGCGGGTGGACGATCCGCGGGTGCCGCAGCGGGTGGCGCCGAGCAACCTGGCGCCCCAGGACGCCTTCTACGCGTCTGACCGCGGGGTGCCGTACGTGATCCAGGACAAGTACCCGAACTTCGGCAGCCCCATCCGCGTGGCCTCGAAGCTCGAGGCGGATTACATCGCGGCGGAGGCCACCGGAACCGCGGCCATGCTGGCGCTGATCCAGGCCCGTCGTGCCGCCAACAACCAGCCGGCCTACGCCGGCGGTACCGGTGACGCCGCCGTGCTGGAGGAGTTCTTTACGCAGCGTGGGCTGGAGTTCTACCTCGAGGGCAAGCGGCTGGGTGACTTCCGCCGGGCCGGCGCCGCCGTGATCGGGATGCCGGTTCCGGGCTCGACCTACTGGAAGCCTGGGTTTGCCCCGGTGGGCAGCCAGTCCTGCTATGTCCTGCCGATTCAGGAGACCGACAACAACACCAACTTCCCCTGATCCGCGTTCCAGGCTCAGAGGACTGAATCACCAGCGGGGGAGGCCAGTGGCCTCCCCCGCTGTGCATTTCCCCGCTGGCAGGGCCGCGGCCCCAGGCCAGGCACCCCTCGCGCTAACCCATGACGCCAGGGAATCGGCTGGGGCTGCTGTCGTGCCCAGGGAAGACCGCGGAAAGGTCTCGCGCGCCCAGGTGCCGGTGCAGGATCTCGCCGAAGAGGTCGCGGAAGTCGGTGGTCACCGCCAGGTCTCGCCCATCCGCGCGCTGCGCCGGGTCAAGGCCCGGCCACTGCCCGTGCACCCGCCCGCCCTGCACCCCGCCGCCCAGGACCATCATCGCCGTGGCCCGGCCGTGGTCGGTGCCCGCGTTGCCGTTTTCCCGGATCGTCCGGCCGAACTCGGACATGGTCAGCACCACGACATCGGCCAGCCGCTCACCGAGGTCGGTGGCGAAGGCGGTCAGCGCCCCGCCCAGCTCGTCCAGGCGCTGGCTCAGTTGACCCTGGTCGGCCCCCTGGTTCACATGGGTATCC
>JBHEPH010000044.1:0-581 GCA_046260395.1 Gemmatimonadales bacterium | reverse complement strand
GAACCGCCTCGAACCCCTCGTGTGACGAGGAGGCCAGGAGGCCGGTCGAGCCGCCTCCGTAAAGCGCCTCAAACGCCCGGGAAAGCCTGTCCTGGCCCGCCGGACGCGCCTGGATACCGAAGGTGCGCAGGTCATCAATGGCCAGCGAGGGGGCGCTTCCTGCCAGCGTACGGGGCAGTTGCGGCCCGAAGGCCACCGCCCGGAACGGCGTCTCGGCATGTTCCGCGTTATGCTGGCAATAGCGGTTGCCCCAACCGTCCGGGGTGGACTTCCGGTCTGGCGTGCCCGACTCCATGTAATCCTGCGCATCGAAGTGGCTGCGGGTGGTGGCAGGGGAGCCCACGGCATGGACGATGGCCAGGCTGCCATCCCGCCACCACGGCATCAGGCCGGCCAGCCTGGGATGCAAGCCGAACTGGCCGTCCAGGTCCAGCAGGCTGCCCCGCGGAATGGCGATGCGGGGACGGTCGCGGTAGTAATGCGGGTCGCTGTAGGGGACGACCATGCTGAGGCCGTCCACCGCACCACGCTGGAAGAGGCAGACCAGGGTCTTGCCCGGGACGGCCGGCAGGTGCGGCGAG
>JBHEPH010000043.1:0-22653 GCA_046260395.1 Gemmatimonadales bacterium | reverse complement strand
CGAATGAATTGACCCATGTGGAGGTGGCCCACGGAGGTGGGGGGGGCGCCGCCAACCCGGCCAATGTCACTGTCGACGACTTCGACCGCCTGCGGCTCACCAACGCGCTCCTCCGGGAGAGTGCGGGGGTCGGTCTCTACGTGGGCCAAGATGCGGACCTTCCGGGTTTCAGCATGAATGTCCTGCGAGACAATGCTGGCCCGGGGATCCGGCTATCCACCGAGCTGCTGGGGGCGCTGGACACGGGCAGTGACTATACCACGGGCAACGGGCAGAGCTACCTGGACGTCTATGCGGAGAGTGTGAATCGACCCCAGACGTGGCGGATCACCGCGGCGCCGATTCGCCTGAGCGGGAGCGTGACGATCTGGTCCTCCGTGACGATCGTGCCTGGAGCCCGCCTGATGATGGGAGCGGGCGCAGGATTGACGGTGTCGGGCTCGCTGAACGCGGTGGGGACGGCGGCCGCGCCGATCCGGTTTCTGGGGGAGCAGCCGAGCCGGGGGTACTGGCGGGGAATCACCTTCAACTCGAGTGCCGCCGCGAATGAATTGACCCATGTGGAGGTGGCCCACGGAGGTGGGGGGGGCGCCGCCAACCCGGCCAATGTCACTGTCGACAACTTCGACCGCCTGCGGATGACCAATGCCCTCATCAGGGACTCGGCCGGGTGGGGCCTCTTTGTTGGTACGTCCGGGGTCGTGACTCCCTCCCCAGTTCAGGCAAACGGAAACATATTCAGCAACAACGCTCTCGGGGCGAGCAATATTCCTTGACTTATAGCGCTGGGCTGGCTGATGGAGCTCAGCCCGGACAATGCGGGCTCAGACCTGATCCCGGCGCCCCACCCCCCACCACCGCCCTCCACCGCAGCAAGAGTGCTCTACCGCTCCACAATCACCTCAAGCACCGCCCCGGCCACCATATGGTCCATGATCCGGGTGCCACCGGAGTCACCCGGCATCACGAACAGCTTTGGCCGCAGCACACGGCCCCCCGAGGCGATCAGCGCGAGCTGCTCGGCGGTGAGGTCGTGCAGGTCATTCCCGTCGAACCATGCCGGCTGGCCCACGATCCAGTTGGTCCAGCTGGCGATGTAGCGCATCTCCGTCTCGGTGTCTGACAGGAAGAGGATCTGATACCGGCCGGGAGTCGTCGGCGCCCGAAACCGCCGGCGGGAATGAGCGTCCCGGATCTCCGTCGTGAACGCCGACACGCCGTGCGGCGGCAAGGCCTCCATCGGCATGAAGTTGGTGGTGCGATCGCCCCACAGCGCCACCGCCCCCATCAGGATTGCCGCCGTCCGGGCCGTGGTGACGGCCTCGAACGAGAGGCGTCCCTCGATCTCCGCCCCGGCGCGCACGCGAATGACTCGGGAGCTCGAATCCACCCGCTGACCATTCACCTCCCCCGAGAGGATTCTCAGGGATGGGTGGGCGCCTCCACCGTCAGCCCCGGCGAAAATTCGGCCGGTCTGCACCGGGGGCAGCCCCGCGGCGTGCACCTCCAGCTGGAACGCCCCTCCCCCGCCGACGACCAGGTCATCAAACTCCGCCCGGCCCCATTCGACCGGGCGCGACAGGGTGCCTTCGAGTCGCAAGGAGTCCTGGCCGATCAGCCGGACCTCGGCCATCCGGGGGGCGCGCCTGGTCGGCTCACCGGCCTTGTCCAAAAAGGTCACGAGGATTGGCACCGGGTTGCGTGCGCTGGCCAGGTTTCCCTCACCCCGGGCATCTGCATCGAAGAGAAACCCGCGGGAACTCGGTGGTTCGGAGACGCGGATCGTCGTGGCCGGGGGTTCGAGCCAGGTAAGCATCGGCGACCCGATGCTGCCCACCGTCACCAGCAGGAACAGGAAGGCGACCAGCGCGGCAGGCCCCGGCCACCCGCGGACCAGGCGCGCCACGCGGGGGATACTGTCCGCGAGCATGCGGGTATCCCCTGGATTGGCGTCCTCGCCCAGAAACTGCTGCGCGGCCGCGACTGGATCCCGCCAGTGTCGTCGGCGCCCCGCCGCAGCCAGCCAGCGCTTGAAGGACGCCGTCCCGTCCCGATCCCCCGCTTGAAGGAGCAGCCGACCCGCCAGGCGCAGCACAGCTGGAGAGGCGCCCTCCCGCTCGAAAAGCGCCCGCCCAACCCGGCCGGCGATCGCCGCCTGCGTAATCGCGTCAGTACCGGCCAGGGCCGCATCGGCGAGGCGATCATGGGCGACCTCCCATTCCTCCCCCATCCGCTGCAGCAGTCCGCGCAGCTCGAGCGCAGTGATCAGGGTGCCCGCGTCCGCCCGGCCGGCCGCGGCCGCCAGCGCAGCCTCTTCGAGGGGCCGGCCCGCCAGCGCCAGCGCCACCAGCACCGGGAGCCCGCCCGGAGGCAGGCGGTCCAGCAGTTGCTCAAGCACGTCCTGACCGGAGAGCGCCTCCCGGAGACTGGACAGGTCCTGGGCGGCCCATTGATGGTCCCTCAGGGTCAGCAGCCCGCGCTCCAGGGCAACATCCACCGCGCCCAACGCCAGCAGGGGGGCTCCGCCGGAGACATCGTGCAACAACTGCCCCAGCGCGGCGCACAAGGCCGGATCACCGCCCGCAATGCTTGCCACCATCGCTTCACACTGCTCCGCACTGAGTGGCTGCAGTTCAATCAACTCGGCGTGGGCTGGCGCACGCCATTCCGGGCGGGCCGGCCGGCAGCTCACGACCAGGAGCACGGGCAGCTCGTCCAACCGTTCGGCGAGACTCGCCAGCACCTGGCGTGAGGCATCATCGGCCCAGTGGAGATCGTCCACCAGAAGCATCAGCGGGGCGTTCTCCGTCGTGCTCTGGAGCAGCTCCGTGAGGGCCAGGGTGCGAAGCCGGGGCAGTTCCTCCGGGTCCCTGGGTCTGGATTCCGTGGCGCGGAATCGATTCGAGATCGAGGGAGCCAGTTCCACCAGCACCGCGGCCGTGCTCGGCGACACCCCCATGGCACCGGGCAGGCCGGCGGCCGCCTCCGCCAGGCCGGCGGCGAGGGCGAAGGGAATGCCCCGGTCAGCCGGCCGGGCGCGGATGGTCAGGACACCCCCGCCGAGGGAGGCGATGCGTTGCTCGAGATCGTGGAGCAAGCGGGTCTTGCCGATCCCAGCGGCTCCCTTCACGAGCACAATCTGCCCCCGGCCTGTGTGGCAGGCGCGCCAGCGCCCCAGCAACGCCGCAAACGCGGGCTCACGGCCGACCATTTCCGGCTGGGGGCGGCCGGTGACAACGTGGGGCGCGGTTGTTCGCTGGCTTCGCAGGCGTGAGAGCAGCGCCACGCTCTCGGCCTCGGGGTGGTCGCCGTCGACGCGCAGGCGCCCCTCGAAGCGCTCCATGGTTTCCAGGAGTTCCGGCCGACTGCCCCCGACCACCTGTGCTTCCAGGAGAAGACGCCAGCTCAACTGGGCACCGGGCACCAGCTCGCACGCCTTCGTGGCCACTCGCAGTGCGGTGGCCGGGTCACCCCGCCCCAGCGACTGCCCCACGGTCGCCTCGAGGGTCCTCAGGAAGGTGGCCTGGAGGTGGGCTCGCTCCAGATCCACCCACTGCTCGAAGCCGACAGCGCCCGGCGCGGCGAACCCAGGGTAGAACGGCCCAGCGTAGCTGTCCACCGCCTCGAGGAACTGGCCCGCCTGGACTGCGGTCAAAAAGCGGTCTCGGTCCGCGTTGAGGGCAATATCCAGGGTCAGGGAGTCGCCCGGTGCACTGAGGATCTCGCCGCCGAGTGCGGTTCGGATCCGGTAGATCACCTGCCGCAGCGATTGGCGCGCGGCGGGCTCCGGCATGTTGCTCCAGAACTGGTCGATAAGGTGATCGCGCGAGGCCGTGCGACGGGGCAGGCAGTGCAGGTAGGTCAGCAGGGACAGCGCCTTGCCCTGCGGAAGGAGGCCGGGGCCGGCCGCAGATCCATGCGGCAGGAGGCTCGTCTCTCCGAGAGTGACGAGGAACAGTCGGGCGGAGTTGTTGGTTTTCTCGGATGTGGCTTCGGTCATGGCCGCCCCGGTTTGCGACAGGTCGTGCTCAGCGCTTCGCCCAGATCCCCCACACCACCGCCCCCCACCCCACCAGGAACGCCACACCGCCCAAGGGGGTGACGGCGCCGAGCCAGGTCATGCCGGTGAGGGTCATCAGGTAGAGGCTGCCGGAGAAAAGCACGGTGCCGGCGATGAACGCCCAGCCCGCCACGCGCACCGCCGGCCCGTAGAGACGCCCTATACGGGCGTCTCTACGGGCGTCTCCAGAGGCCGGCTCCCCCCCAGCCATCCACGCCACGAACAGCAGCGCCAGGGCATGGTACATCTGGTAGCGTGCCGCCGTCTCCCAGATCTCCAGCGCGCGGGCATCCACGCGCGCCCGCAGGGCGTGCGCGCCGAACGCCCCCGCGGCCACGGCGATCATGGCGGATATCGCGCCGATGGTCGCCCACGTCCGCCCGTCGTAGAGACGCCCGCCGTAGAGACGCCCTAATAGGGCGTCTCTACGATCGCGGGCGTCCCCACGATCACCGCCGTGGTCACGGGGCTCCGGGGGCATCCGCCACCGCCATCCCCATCGCGTGGTACCCGTTGTCCACGTACACCGTGGATCCGGTGATCGCCGCCGCCAGCGGGCTCGCCAGGAACGCCGCCGTATGCCCCACGTCCTTCGCCTCCAGGTCCCGCGTCAGCGGCGAATTGGCCTTGCAGTACTCCACCATCCGCTCGATGATGCCGATGGCACTCGCCGCGCGGCTGGCGTAGGGGCCCGCCGAGATGGTATTGATTCGCACGCCCCAGCGCCGCCCCGCCTCGAACGCCAGCGTGCGCGTGTCCGACTCCAGCGCCGCCTTGGCCGTGCTCATGCCACCGCCGTACCCGGGGATCGCGCGCTCGCCGGCCATGTAGGTGAGCGACAGGAAGTTGCCGCCCGGCCGCATCATCGGTGCCAGCGTCCGCACCAGTGAGATGTTGCTGTACGCCGAGACACTGATCGCGCCGAGATAGCCGCCTCGCGTCGTATCCACCAGCGCCGACTTCACCTCGGCACCATTGGCCAGGCTGTGCACCACGATGTCGAGCCCCTGCTCGCCGAAGTCCTGGCGCAAACGGGCCGCCACTCCGGCAATCGTGAAGTCGCCGCGCTCCTTGTAGCGCTTGTTCTCGCGGATCTCCTCGGGGACGTCGTCCATGGTGTCGTACGCCGCGTCCAGCGGGTAGATATGCTCGAAGGCCATCGGGCTGCCATCTGAGAGTTGCATCGACTCGGCCATTTTGCCGCGCTCGAGCAGTTTCTCGAAGATTCCCATCGCCGGTGGCCAGGTGCCCACGCAGATGCTGGCCCCGGCTTCAGCCATCGCCTTGGCGATCGCGAACCCGAACCCACCGTCGTCGGCCACGCCGGCCACGAACACGCGTTTTCCCGTCAGGTCAATTGGCAGCATGGATGCTCCTTGCGGATCTGGTCGCCACGGAGAGATGAAAGATAAGGATGATCCGCAGATTACGCAGATGACGCAGATTGACCGTGCCGTCTTGCAGGCCCCAGCGGACCGATGCGCCCCGCTATGGAGGGGGGTAAAAGCATGACTGACGGGCATCACCGACCGGGGCAAGTATCACGGTCAAATGGCCTTGGCAGGGCTGTTCAGCCCAAGAGCTTACAGAGCTGTCACGGACATAGCATCTGGCCAGGAGATACGATCAATCTGCGTCATCTGCGTAATCTGTGGATCATCAAAGTGTGATGCCCGCCAAGCCCACCGGGTCAATCCGCCCGCAGCACCTCCAGTGGCGTGCGGTTGAGGATCTCACCACTGTTCCACAATCCCACCACTAGCGTCACCAGGATCAAGCCACCTGCCAGCGTCCCCAGCGGCAGGTACGGCAGGGCGAACGACTGGTCGAACACCCACTTCGCAATCGCCCACCCGGCCACCGAGGCCAGCATCACCGAGGCCATCGCCGCCATCAGGCCGAGCGCCAGATACTCCGTGATCATCACCCGGAGGACTTGTCCACGGGTGGCGCCGAGCGTCTTGAGCAGCACTCCCTCGCGGATCCGCTGGTACCGGCTGGTGGCCACCGCGCCGATCAGCACGATCGCACCGGTGGCCAGGCTGAAGAGCGCCATGAACCGGACCACCAGTGTGGCCTTGTCCAGCACGCCCTCGATGGCCTGCTGCACCTGCGAGAGATCGATTGCGGTCACGTTGGGATAGCGCTCGGCCATCTGGCGCTGCAGGGCGCCTCGCGCGGCGGCGTCCTCCACCCGGGTCAAGGTCACCAGCATCTGCGGCGCTTGTTCCAGCGCACCGGTGGCAAAGACCACGAAGAAGTTGGTCTCGAACCGCCCCCAGTCCACCTCGCGCACGCTCCACACCCGCGTGCGAATCGGCGTTCCCAGCACGTCCCACTCAATCTCGTCGCCGATGGTCACGCCGAGCTCCTCCGAGATGCTCACCTCAATGGAGATCGGAACGGGGTCGCCAGGTGCGCGGGCCTCGCCCTCCCACGACCGGCCGGCCACCAGCGTCTCGGCTCCGGTCAGGGTGTCGCGATAGGTGGAGCGGTATTCACGGCGGACCCCCCAGCCGCGAGGTGGGCCCTGACCCCGCTCGCCGTCGTCGGGAATCTCCGTCAGGGAATCCGGCTCGGCGGGCGGGGCAGGCCCCGCCCCCACGGGTTCGTTCCCCGCCCCTACGGCGTACGCACCCACCAGTTCGCCCTTGATGGACCGGATCCGCATCGGCACAATCGGTACCGGCGCGGCTCCCGGATAGCCGGCATCGGCCATGATCCGGGCCACGCCCTCGCCCTGGTCGGGCTGGATCTCGAAGAACATCAGGTTGGGACGGGTTCCGCCCGCACCGTCCAGGCGAAACTGTCGCAGCAGGTTGTGCTGCACCAGATAGAGGGTGCTGAGGAGGAACGCGCCGAACCCGAGGCTGAGCACAACCGTCACGGTCTGGTTGGCGGGCCGGTAGAGGTTGGCGAGCCCCTGCCGCAGGAGGTAGGGCCAGCGCGAGGGAAACCAGCGACGGACCCCGCGGATCAGCGCCAGCGCCGCCAGCCAGAGCACCACGAGCACCGTCAGTGCGCCCCCGGTGAAGATGGCGCCTTCCTGGAGGTTGCGAACCTGCACCGCCGCCAGCAGAACGAGGCTGACCAGGAGGAGCAGCCCCGCCGTCATCAAGATCGGGTCCCAGCGCCGCCGCGGGGCCTCGTAATCGCGCCGGAGGGTCATCAGCGGCGAGACCCGTCGCACCCCGAGCAGCGGCAGCAGCGCAAAGATGCCAGAGACCCAGATGCCGAGTCCGATGCCCATCAGGATGGCGCGTGGGGCGGGAAGGACCCGGACGTCGAGGGGCAGGAGGTCGGAGAACACCAGGGGCAGCCCCTGCTGGACCCCGACGCCGATGGCCGCCCCGAGCAGGCTGCCCAGGCCGCCCATCGCCACCGCCTGCAGCAGGTAGATGACGAAGACCTCCGGCGTGGTGGCGCCCAGGCAGCGCAGCACGGCGATGGTGTCGAGCTTCTGGCGGATGAATACGTGCACCGCGCTGGCCACGCCGAGCCCCCCGAGCAGCAGTGCGACCAGCGCGACCAGTCCGAGGTAGCGGCCAAGGCGCTCCAGTGCCTCGGAGAGTTCTTCGCTCTCCGCCTCCACGGTGCTGATCGAGACCCGTGTCGCGCGGAGCTCCTCCCGGTAGGCGGTGCGGAGCGCCGGTCCCTGGCTCGGGTCAACCAGCTGCGCGTAGGAGGCGTACTCCACGCGGGCGCCAAACTCGAGCAGCCCGGTGGCCGCCAGGTCTCCGGTGCCGATGAAGACCCGGGGGCCGAAGGCCGAGGCAATCCCGACACTGCCGGGGAAGTTGGTGACGACACCGGCGATGGTGAAGGTGGTCTCGCCCAGCGCCAGCGTGTCGCCCACCTGGGCATTGAGGGCCGGGAGGAGGGTCGGGTCCACGAGGACGATGCCGCCCTCGGCGAGGCGCGGCCAGAGCCCCGCCGGCTCGGTGATGATCTCGCCGTAGAACGGATAGGCCGGCTCCAGGGCGCGCACCTGCACCAGGCGCACCCCGCTGGTTCGGGGCACGTAGGCCATACCCGCAAAGCTCACCATCCTGGCCACGCGGTTCTCGACCTGGAGCGAATCGACCAGGGCCGTGGCGCGTTCCGGGAATGGTTGCCGACTGGAGATGATGATGTCGGCGCCGAGCATGGCCCGGGCCTGCGCGTCCACTGAGGCGGTGAGGTTGAGCGTGAACGAATTGATGGCCACCAGGGCAGCGACGCCGGCCGCGATGGCCCCGGTCAGCAGGCCGAGCTTGCGGCGCCCCGCGCGCCCCTCGCGCCACGCCATCCGGAGGACGAACCGCGGACCAATCACCGGGCGGTGTCCTCCACCACGGAGCCGTCGGCGAGCCGGATGATCCGCCGCGCCATCGCGGCCAGATTCTGGTCGTGCGTCACCAACACCAGCGTGGTGCCGAGTTCCTCGTTGAGACTCTTCATCAGATCCACCACCGTGGCGCCCGTCTTCGCATCAAGATTGCCCGTGGGCTCGTCGGCAAAGAGGACCCGCGGGCGGGTGCTGAAGGCGCGCGCCAACGCCACCCGCTGCTGCTCGCCGCCGGAAAGCTGCGCCGGGTAGTGATGGCCGCGCTCGCCAAGCCCCACGCGCTCCAGCAGTTCGGTGGCGCGTTCCTCGGCGGGCTCACCGCGGAGTTCCAAGGGTACCTGAACATTCTCCCGCGCCGTCAGCGTCGGGATGAGCTGGAAGGATTGGAACACAAAGCCCACCTTGGCGGCGCGGAGGCGGGCCCGCTGGTCCTCATCGAGGGCATTGAGATCCTGGTCCTCCAGGACCACGCGACCGCTGCTGGGGCGGTCCAGGCCGGCCAGGAGGCCCAGCAGCGTGGTCTTTCCGCTTCCGGAAGGGCCCACGATGGCCAGGAAACCACCCGACTCGAGGGAAAAGGTGATATCGTTCAGGACTGTCAGTGGACGACCGCCAGACTGGTAGGTCTGGGTCAGGTTTTCGCACGAAAGCATTGAATCCTCAAAGCAGGTGGAAGCCCGTCAATGATACACCAGTACGCCCGGACGTTCCTGATCGTTTCGGGCCTCGCCGCCTGTGGCAGCGAACCCCCGCCCGCCGTGGACACGCCGGCCGCGCCGCCGGTGGTCGAGGGCGTCACCATCGGCGTGGATGCTCGCCCGCTCATCGTCTTCCTGGGCACCAGCCTGACCGCCGGGCTCGGGCTCTCCGACCCTTCGCAGGCCTATCCGGGCGTCATCCAGGCCAAGCTCGACTCGGCGGGGCTTGGGTATCGCGTGGTGAACGCCGGCATCAGCGGGGAAACCAGTGCCGGCGCGCTGCGCCGCGTGGACTGGGTGATGTCCCAGGGGGAGGTGGCGGTGCTCTTCGTCGAGACAGGAGCGAACGACGGCCTCAGGGGGCAGGACCCTGACACTCTGCGTGCCAATCTGGAGGCCATCTTCGAGCGGGCCCTGGCGCAGGACCCACCTCCGCGCCTGATCCTGGCCGGTATGGAGGCGCCACCCAACCTCGGGCGCGAATACACCGCGCGCTTCCGGGCCGTCTATCCGGAGGTGGCCCGCACCAATGGCGCGATGCTGCTGCCGTTCCTGCTCGAGGGTGTCGCCGGGGTGGAGTCACTGAACCAGCCGGATGGGATCCATCCCACGGCGGAGGGGCAGCGGCAGATTGCGGAGCTGGTGTGGGGGGTCCTGAGGCCGGCGCTGGGCAGTGAGCCGTGAGGAGTGAGCAGTGAGCGGTAAGCGGTAAGCAGTAAGCAGTCGGAAGTTCGCAGCCCCGTCGCATCTCTCAGCCCCGTGTGGCCCTCGAAATTCCACGGCTGAAGGCATGCTCACTGCTCACTGCTTACTGCTTACTGCCTACTCCTACCCCCCCGCCTCCAGCACGAACACCACCGAGAGCCCGGTGGCGGCCATGGTCGCCCGGACGAGGTTGGTGACGGAATCGGGGCCCATCTGGTAGGCGCTCAGGGCGCGCCCGCCGCCGTTCGTCCGGGTCTCGAGCAGGCCAAGTGATCCGCCGCCGGCAATCACTTCCCAGACCACCAGTGCGTCGCGCACAGTGTTTCCGTACTGGTCCGTGACCACGACCTCCAGCGGGACGGCGACCGCCTGCCCGGGTGGCGTGATCTGGTTGCTGCCGCGAACGATGGCAATCCGGGCGGGCGCATCCACCGTGCCATGCACCAAGTGCTGGACGGCGCCGACCCCGAGCACCACGGCGTTGAAGGCCTGCGGGCCTGCCTTGCCCCCCAAAGTCACCACGCTGCGGGCAAACCCGTCCGCGTCGGTGCGCACCACCTCCGGCGTGGCCGTGCCACCGCTCGCCGTGGAGAGGTGCACGAGGACACCAGGTACCCCCAGGCCGTCGTTGGCAAGTACCTGGGTGACCAGGGGAGCGGCCAGCACGGTGCCCACGACCGCCACCTGTCCGCCGCCGCTGGTGGGCAGGACGAGGGTCGGGGCGGGGGCGAACCAGATCCGCGAGGAGTCGCGCGCCCCGGTGGCCGCCCGGGCATGCAGCATGACGGAGCCGCGCGCCCCCGCGGCCGTCAGGACACCGGTGGGCTGGATGCTGGCGCCGCTGTTTCCCGTCGCGGACCAGTGGACATACACATCGCCGACGGTGACTCCGCTGCCGTTGTCGGCAAGGATCCCAAAGCCGAAGACTTCCCCGGGCCGCAGCACGGTGTCTCGAGGGGTGATCTGGATGTTGCGGGCTTCGGCACCGGGCCCGCGGTACGTCAACGGGATGCCGGTCGGCTGGCTCGCCCGGCCGCCTTCGGCGATCTCGACCGACCGGCTGCCGGCAAAGATCAGCAGCGGGCCGGCCCACAGTTCGAGGACGACTTCCAGGCGCTCCACCCGCGCCTTGAGCGGCACCTGGACGCGCAGGCTGACCGATTGCGCATCGGCCGGAAAGGCGGCCGTGGTGTCCATGACCCACTCGGAGGGGGGGCGGACGACCCGTACTTTGACCTGGTCCACGACCAGATTGAGGCTGCCGGCCACGTACCCTGCGGGATACTCAGGCGCCACGGCCAGCGCCGCCTGCCCCCCGCGCCCGCTGCCATCGGTGGCGGCGTCGCCGCAACCCGCCAGCAGCGCGAGGAGCGCCAGCGGAGTCCAGCGGTCGCGGGACAGGGTCGGGGCAGGATACACCATCTCGGAATGATACTCCGGCCACCCGCCAGACGCTATTCGTGCCGGATCGCGTCGATCGGGGAGAGCCGCGAGGCGCGCAGCGCCGGGTAGAGCCCGAAGACCACGCCCACGACGATGGCCGCCCCTGCGGCGATGGCCACGGTGGGCCAGGCCAGGGCGGCTGCCACCGGCGCGTCGGTTCGGGCCCGCATGATGGCGGTGATCCCCACCGCGCCGGCGAACCCCACCACCAGCCCGATGCCGCTGCCCAGCCCCGTCACGACGACGCTCTCGGAGAGGAACTGCCACAGGACGTCGCGCCGCCGCGCACCGGCGGCCCGCTGGATGCCGATCTCGCGGGTCCGTTCGGTCACCGAGGCCAGCAGGACGTTCATGACGCCGATGCCACCGACCAGCAGCGAGATGCTGACGATCGCCCCCATGAACAGCTTGAACAGGGCCATCGCCTGGCTGGCCTGCTCCAGGCGCGTCTGGTTCTGTTCGATCACCACCTGGCGCTGCCAGTCGGGAATCCAACCCGCCAGCCAGCGTTCCACCCCGGCCCGCGCCACCGGGACGTCCTCAAGCCGCCCGGCGACGACCACCAACTCCGGTGCGAGGACGCTCCGCGATGTGGAGTCAGCGGCGAGGGAAATGATTCCCAAGGGCACCTCAAGGACGAACACCCGGCCTGCGGAGGGCTCCAGGACCCCGACCACCGTCAGTGTCGCGCGTTCCACCTGGAGGGTGGAGTGCAGCACCGAATCCACCCCCCCAAGCACTTCCGCCAGGTTGTGGGAGATGACCGTCACGGGACTCGTCCCTGCTTGCTCCGTCCGGGTCAGAAACCTTCCCGCGGAGACCGCGCGCGGCGGACCTCCCGTCCGCCCCGTCACCCTCGCCGCCCGCGGCGCATCGGCGGCCGAGCGACGGACCATGCCGGGCCCCGAGGCGATGACCGTGGCTTCGGTGATCTCCGGCACGGCGCCCCGAAGTGCCTCCGCATCCGCCGGGGTAAAGACGGGATGGTCGCGATTCGGAAAGCTGATGCCGTCCACCACACGCGTCGTCCTCGGCAAGAGACTGATCACGTGGAGGTCGGTACCGCGCGAGAGCTGTTCCCGCGAAAATTTCTCGACCCCGTCGCCCACTGACAGCACGGCCACGAGGGAGCCCACGCCCATGACGATACCGAGGGTGGAGAGGGCCGTCCGAAGCGGGTGTGTGGCGAGGGCGCGGAGGCTGGTGGTGATGCCGGGGAGCGACGGGAGGAAACCCATCCCGCGCCTTACGGGACGGGCTGCATGCCGGTTTCAGGCCCCGGTGGCGCCGCGTCCAGCACCTCGCGGACGCTGCGCGCCAGTTCGTCAGCGGTAAAGGGCTTCTCGAGTGTCCGGAACCGGTGGGTGCCCTCCTTGACGGGGCCGGCACCCTGCGGATGCCCCGACACACAGAGCACCCGGAGGTGCGGGTGGTCCGCCAGCAATTCCTCCGCCAGATCGGGCCCGTGCTGGCCGGGCATGACGATGTCGGTCAGCAGCAGGTCGAGCTCCTGCCCCCGCTCTGCAGCGATCGCCGTGGCCTCCGCGGCGCTGCCCGCAGCCAGGACGCGGTAGCCGAACCCCTCCAGCAGGCGCCGTCCGAGATTCAGGATCGTCGGCTCGTCCTCCACGAAGAGGATGGTCTCGTGGCCGCCGAGGACAGGGAGTGCCTCCTGGGTCGGTACGGCCTCGGCCGGGGTAGTGGTGCCGGCGACTGGCAGGTAGATCCGCAGCGTGGTGCCCTGGCCGACGTCACTCTGCACCCAGACATAGCCGCCGAGCTGGCGCACCAGTCCATGGACCGTGGCCAGGCCGAGCCCAGGCGACTCCTCGGGATTTTTGGTGGTGAAGAAGGGTTTGAAGAGCTGCGCCTTGGTGTCCGGGGTCATGCCGCTGCCCGTGTCCGTGACGCTCAGGAGCACCTGCGCGCCGGCGGTCTGGTCCACCTGGCTGCCCGGCAGGAGATCTGCTGGCCAGGTCGCGGCGGTGGCAAGAGTGATGGTGCCACCGCCGGGCATCGCATCACGGGCATTGGCCACCAGGTTGATGATGATCTGCTGCAGCTGCCGTTCGTCGGCCAGGATGGCACCCGGCACGTCCCCGAGGTCCGCGAGGACGTGGATGTGCTCACCGGCCAGGCGTTCGAGGGTCGGGAGCAGGGCGCCGACCACCTGATTCACGTCGACCAGGTGCGGGCGGATGCCCTCGCGTCGGCTGAAGGAGAGCAACTGGTCGATCAACAGGGCGGCCTGCCGCGCGGCCCGCTCGATCTCCATCGCGTCCGCGCGGAGCGGGTCATCGTAGGGGATGCCCTGTAGCAGGAAGGAGGTATAGCCCGAGAGCGCCGTCAAGATGTTGTTGAAGTCGTGCGAAATCCCCCGGGCCAGGAGCCCGACGGTCTCCATGCGCTGCGCCTGCCAGATCTGCTGCTCGAGCTGCTTGCGCTCGCGGATATCGCGGAACTGCCAGAGCCAGTGGGCGGGATTGGTACCGGGCCCATCCAGGGGTGTCACCACCACTTCCACCGGCAGGGCGGGGCGGCTGCCGAGGCGCCAGGCGGCGTCGGCGCGGAACGGCTGCTCCTGGCGGATGGCGTTGCGCAGCCGGGCCGTCGAGACCTGGTCGAGTCCCCGCGCCGCGACGACCAGCGGGTCCGCCCCCGCCAGCGCGGGTGTGGGGATGCCGGAGACGGCCTCCATGGCTTCATTGGCCGCGACGATTCGCCCGACGACCGGGTCTTCCCCGGTCTCCACCACCAACACCCCCTCGGCCAGGCAATCCATCACCTGCCTGACCAGTGAAACATTCAGCGGCATCTCTGAGCATACCCGGGATACACCGGTTTGGCTACCGGTCGGCTGGCGAACGGCGCGGGGCCGGGGTAGTGTTGGGCACGATGTCGTACTTCGACTCGCCGCACCGCCGGGCCGCCGTGCTCGTCATCCTCCTGGGCGTGGGGGTGACGATGGCGCTGGCGCCGTTTGTCACCGGCCTGATCGGTGCGCCGGTGCTCTACGTCATCTTTGCGCCGCTCTACCGCCTGCTGCGGCGCTGGCTGCGCCCGAGCCTGGCCGCGCTCCTGGTGGTCCTGGTGGGCATCCTGGTCGTCGTGGTGCCGGTCAGCTGGGTCGTGGTGCTGATGGCCAACGAGACCCCCGGCATGGTGGCGTCGGTGCTCCAAAGCCCCTTTCTCGCACGGATCAAGGATGTCCATCTCGGCCGCTTCGAGGTCGGGCCGGAGTTGGAGCAGGCGGGCACCCAGATCCTGCAGTGGATCGGGTCGAATGCCTTTACCGTCCTCGGAAGTGTCACCCGGACCGTCCTCAACCTGGTCTTCGCGTTCTTCGGGCTCTACTTCCTGGTGCAGAACCCCGACAATGCCTGGCAGGCGGTCCGCCCCTATATCCCGTTCTCAGAGGCGAACACCGCCCGGCTGCAGGAGCGCTTTCGCGCCGTCACGGTGTCCACCCTGATCGGCACGGGACTGGCGGCGGCGGCCCAGGGGCTGCTCATGGCCGCCGGTTTCATGATGGTGGGCATCCCGAACGCCTGGTTCTGGGGTGTGGTGACCGTGGTGCTGGCGATCCTTCCGGTGGTCGGCAGTGGCCTGGTGTATCTCCCGGGCGTGGCCTACCTGGTGATGGACTCGCGGCCGGGGGCCGCCCTGGTGCTGGCGATCTACGGGTTCGTGGTCGTGGCCAACGTCGATAATGTCATCCGCCCCCTCGTTTACCAGCGCTACGCCCAGATCCACCCGCTGCTGACGCTCGTGGGCGCCATCGCCGGGGTGAGTTATTTCGGCCTCCTTGGGCTGCTGCTCGGGCCCCTGGCGCTGTCCTATTTCTTTGAGCTCCTCCGGATGTATGGCGAGGAGTACGTGGTACCGGCAGATGAGCTGCGGCTCGGCGAGGCGACCGCGACGGGTGGCCCCGGCCCGCCGGAAACCTCCGGGCCCTCCCCCGGGTAGCACCTCCCATGCTACGGCTCCTGCTGGTCGCCGTCCTCCTGTGGGCCGGCGCGCCCCCGGCGTTCGCGCAGGTCCCGACCGGTCTCCTGACCGGCCGAGTCGAGCACGCCTTGAATCGGTTGCCGATCGAGGGTGCCACGGTCGAGGTCGTCGGGACGGGCCGGGTCACCCTGACCCTGCCCGGCGGCCGGTTCCGGCTCGACTCGGTGCCGGTCGGTGCCCAGGTCGTCCGAGTCCTGGCCATCGGCTTTGAGCCTCTGGTCCTGGCCGAGGTGATGATTGGCGCCGGCCGCCCGGCGGTGGTGACTGCAGCTCTGCGGCCCCGCCCCCTGCAGCTCGAAGCGATCGCGGTAGCCTCGGAACCGATCTTCCGACCGGGGGTGCGCGGTGCCCCTGGCGCGACCATCCTCGGGCAGGAGGAGACCCGCCGCGCGCCGGGGGTGCAGGAGGATGTGCTCCGGGCCGTGGCCCTGCTTCCCGGGGTCGGGGTGACGGGGGCGGGGCGCAACGACCTCCTGGTGCGCGGCGGAGCGCCGTTCGAAAACCTCTTCGTCGTGGACGGTATCGAAGTCCCCAACCTCAACCACTTCGGCTCCCAGGGTTCAACCGGAGGCCCGCTCACCCTCCTCGATGTCGAGTTCGTGCAGGAGGCCGCCTTTTCCGCCGGTGGCTTCGGCGCACGCTTCGGCGATCGGACGGCGTCCGTCACGAGCATCACTTTGCGCGACGGCAACCAGGAACGGCTCGCCGGTGGCCTCACCCTCTCCGCCACCGGCTTCGGTGGCTCGCTCGAGGGCCCCACCGGGGATGACGGCACCTTTTTCGTGGGCCTCCGTCGCAG
Source organism: Gemmatimonadales bacterium (assembly GCA_046260395.1). Classification (GTDB taxonomy): domain Bacteria; phylum Gemmatimonadota; class Gemmatimonadetes; order Gemmatimonadales; family GWC2-71-9; genus JAWXBA01. The sequence goes on along the minus strand of JBHEPH010000043.1, from coordinate 6,613 downwards.
CTATCTCGACCTGGTCTTCAAGGCGGCCGGGTTCAGCTTCATCCCGGCCTACTGGGACCTTCAGGGCAAGGTCACGCGTCGGCTGGATCACCGCAACACGATCAGTGCCCTGCTGATCGGCGCCCTGGACGACCTGACCTTCAACAACGAGACGGCGGACAACCGCTACGACAACCGCCGGATCCCCTCGCTGCAGCAGCGTCAGTATGTCAGCGGCATCACCTGGCGGCGCGCCGGGGATGCCGGCGTGACCACCGTGACACTGGGGCGGACCTTTTCCCGTTTCCGGAGCGCCCAGAATGACACGCTCAACCCGCCCAACCCGGTCTTCCAGAACGATTCCCAGGAGGGCGAGACGAGCCTGAGACTGGAATGGGTGCGGGTTCTTGGTGGCCAGTCGAGCCTGACGCTCGGCGCCCTGTCCAGGCTGGCTGGTAACCTCCGGTACGACGTCCTGCTGCCTGGGGCACTGCGACAGGACGCCGATGGCGAGCCCCGGCCGCTGGCCAGGGATACCTCCTTCGCCGCGTTCCGCCAGGCGATCTACGCCGAGGCGGAGCTTGTGCTGCCTTCGGGCCTGCGGGTCGTACCGGGGGTGCGCGCGGACTATTACGCCTTCCTTCAGGACGCGATGCGACTCGCCCCCCGCCTCCGCGTGGAGTGGTCGCTGGGGGAGGCCACCGTCGTGAGTGGCACCGCCGGCCGTTACTGGCAGGCCCCATCCACCATCTGGCTGGCCGGGGATCCCTCGAACGCCACGCTGAAGCCGCTCCGGGCCGACGTGGTGACCCTGGGCGTCCGCCGGCTGCTACGGGCGGACCTCCGGCTCCAGGTGGAGGGGTTCGCCAAGCGGTATGCGGACTACCCCGCACGGGTGTTTCGTCCCCAGGCAGTCCTGTCTCCGTCCGGGTTTGAGGACGTCACTACCGACATCCCCTTTGGCCTGGAGCCACTGGTGAGTGCGGGGACAGGTCACGCGGAGGGTCTCGAGCTGCTGCTCCAGAAGCGCGCCGGTGTCACCCCCTGGTTCGGGCTGGCGGCACTCAGCGTGGGCCGCTCCCGGTTTACCGGGCTGGATGGGGTGGGGCGCCCCGGCAGCTATGATGCCCGGCTGATTGCCACGCTGCTGGCCGGGTGGCGGCCCAACGCCGCCTGGGAACTCAGCGGCAAGCTCCGGGTGGCCACTGGTCGGCCGACCACGCCGTTCCTGACCGAAGGGACGGCGGCGGGGTCGCTGGACTTCTCGCGGTACAACGCCGGACCCCGCCTGCCGACGTTCCACGCGGTGGATCTGCGGCTCGATCGCCGGTGGAGCTTCCGGTCCAGCCAGCTGGTGGCGTATCTCGACGTCCAGAACGTCTACGGTCGCGCCAATGTCTCGGAGTATGAGTGGGATGTCCGCACCCGGACGGTGGCCCCCAATAGCTCCCTGGGCGTGTTCCCGACCGTGGGCGTGACCCTGAGCTTCTAGCCGCCCCCGGCGGCACACGGCAGGGGGACAGAAAACCAGCGGGGGCAGCGACTGTGTGAGTCGCTGCCCCCGCTGGTCTTCCGTGGACGAAGCCCGCTAGCGGTCTTCGTTCTCGTTGGTGCGGTTGATCTCGACCCGTCGGTTCTGGGCCCGACCAGCGTCAGTCTCGTTGGTCGCAATCGGCCGCTCCTCACCAAACCAGGCGGTGGCGATGCGATCCGCTGCCACGCCACGGGCGATGAGGAAGTTCTTCACCGACTCGGCACGCGCCCGCGACAGGCGCATGTTGTACTCGTTCGAGCCGATCCAGTCGGTGTGCCCGACCACTTCGACATTCACCATCGAGTTGGTGATCAGGTCGCGCGCCACCCGGGCCAGGGTATCCTGGGCCTCGCGGGTCAGCGACGAGCTGTCGAACATGAAACTCACGCCCTGGAGGACGAGGATCGCCCGGGGCGGTGCCGGCGGTGGCGGCGGCGGCTGCGGGGCCGGCGGCGGCGGTGGCGGCGGCGGCACCCGGACTTCGATGCTCGACCGGCCGGTCATTCCGCTCTTGGCGTCGGTGGCCGTGACGTAGTACGTCCCGGCCGTGCTGCCAGCCACGAACTCACTGCCCGTCAACGTCCCACCACCGCTGGCGACGATCGAGCTCACCGGCAGCGGGCGGCCACAGTTCCAGGTCGTGGCCGTAAAGGTCTGGCGCTGGCCCGGCTGCAGCACGGTGTTGCGGGGGGAGACCGTGACCGAGTCCACCTGGTTGCAGCCGCCGCCAAAGAGCAGGCTCAGCCCCGCCTGGGCGCCCAGGTGGGTCCGGGTATCGGTCTGGTCGCCGTACTCGGCCTCATTGTTGATGCCGCTCGGCTCATAATCCAGCGTACCGTCCACCCGGAGGTGGACCGGACCGAAGAGCTTGGCCCGGATGCCCACCAGCCCGCTGACGTTCATGTTCGTGCCATGGATGATCTTCCTGTACATCGTCAGGCCGGGTCCGGCGCCGATGATGAACTGGGCCCGCTCACCCATCGGGATGTTGTAGTTCAGCCGCAGGTGGAAGGGATTGTACTCCAGCGGGTTGCTGCGCTGGCCCGTGATGTACTCGTCCAGGTCAGTGGGGTTGTGGGAGCCGTCCAGCTCGATCTGCCAGCGGTCGCTGAAGAAATAGCCCAGTCGCCCACCCCATCCCCAGGCGTTGCGGGCCTTGCTGGAGATCTCGCCCTCGGCCTCATTGAAGTTGCCGTACTTGTTGTAGCGGGCAAACCCGCCCAACTCGACGGTGCCCCCCGTCTGGGCAATCGCTGGTGTCCCAACGACAGCGAGTGCCGCCAAGGCCAACAGGAACTTTCTCATGCCTGAACTCCCTTCTACGTGGTCGTGCGCGAACCGGTCGGCGACCGGAAGGTGTTTGAAACTTTCCTTACTACGAGCTAACGATATGGCAATTATAGCACTTGGATGTCAGGGCCGCCATTCCCTCGCTGGATGGAGATCGTTCGATGGAGGCGCCGGGTGGGCGAGCGGGCCCCTTGACGGGCGACTTGGCTGGTTGCATTTTTATGCATTATGCATAGCCCACGAATCGTCCTCGCCTTTTCCGGGGGACTCGACACCTCCTACTGCGTCCCCCGCCTCCTCGAGCGGGGGTTTTCGGTCCATACCGCCTTCGTGAACACCGGGGGCGCCAGCGAGGCCGACCGGGCGGCGATCCGGACGCAGGCCCTGGCCGTTGGCGCTACTGAGCACCACGAGGTGGACGCCCGCGCCGAGGTTTTCACCCGATTCGTTCGCTACCTGATCCAGGGCAATGTGCTGCGCGGCGAGGTCTACCCCCTGAGCGTTGCCGCCGAACGGACCCAGCAGGCCATCAGCGTCATCGAAGTGGCCCGCGCGGTCGGGGCGGCGGCGGTGGCGCACGGCAGCACCGGGGCCGGCAATGACCAGGTCCGCTTCGACATCACCTTCCGGGTCCTGGCACCTGAGCTCCAGATCGTCACCCCGATTCGTGAAGAGGCGCTCACCCGTGAGCAGGCGATCGCCTACCTGACCGAGCGCAACCTGCCGGTGCCGGCCAAGGCCTCGGCCTATTCCATCAACAAGGGGCTGTGGGGAACGACCTGGGGCGGCGGATGGACCCACGACACGTGGGCCGGCCCGCCACCCGAGCTGACCGATCCACCGGCCGACGCCCCGGGGCCGGTGGAACTCGTCATCGGGTGGACGCAGGGCGTGCCCGGCACCCTCGACGGCACCGCCTTCGACGGCGCCGACCTCGTGGCACACCTCGCGATCCTGGCCGAGCGCTGCGGGATCGGCCGCAACATCCACGTCGGCGAAACCGCCCTGGGTATCAAGGGCCGCATCGGGTTCGAGGCGGGGGCTGCGCTGCTGTTGATCGCCGCGCACCGCGAACTCGAGAAGCTCGTCCTGACCAAGTGGCAGGGGTTCTGGAAGGACCAGCTCGGCCGCTTCTACGGCGACCGGCTGCACGAGGGCCACTATTTCGACCCCGCCCTGCGCGACATCGAGGCGCTGTTCGACAGCTCCCAGCAGCGGGTCACCGGCGAGACCCGGGTCAGGCTGGCCCCGGGTCGGTTCATGGTGACCGGGGCCCGGAGTCCGCATTCGATGATGGACCCGGCGGTGGCCACCTACGGGGAGGAGAACCGCCTCTGGACCGGCGACGAGGCGCGGGACTTTGCGCGCGTCGCCGCCATCCCGTCACTCCTGGCCGCGCGCGCCGCAGAGCCGAGGTAGCACATGGTGCACACCACCCGCCTCCGGCTGGACCGGATCGCCAGCTCGACGAGGAATGCGCGGCTTTCCCCCGAAGTCACCGTCGGGGATCAGATCGTGGCGCGCGAGGGCTACGTCCTCGCGGTGCGGATCCTGACCGACAAGTCGAAGTACGACACCGTCGAGGACCTGGCCGGCCGGCTGGTCAAGGTGCACTCCGGTGATATCCTGGCCGGGACACTCGGGGTTCGGCGGGCTCTCCGCGGATACGCCGGGGTGGTGCCTGAGACGCTCGCGGTGGGCGACACGATCGAGGTGCTCAACCTGGGCGGGATCCTCGGCCGCTGCACCTCCGCCAATCCGGACATCGGTCCGCCGTTCCAGGCGGAGGTGCTCGGGGCGGTGCTCGCCTTTCCGGAGCTGGGTGACCGGATTGGCACCCCGGCACACATCCGCGACGGCGCTGCCACTCCGAGCGAGACGCTGGAATGCACCGTGCCGGTGGTATATGTCGCGGGCACCTGCATGAATGCGGGCAAGACCGTGGCGGCCACCGAGCTGGTGCGCGGCCTGGCGCGTGCCGGGCTCCGGGTGGCGGCGTGCAAGCTGACTGGTGTGTCCCTGATGCGTGATACGCTGTCCATGCTCGACGCCGGCGCGGTGGCGGCGCTGACCTTCAACGACGCCGGGGTGGCCACCACCCACCCGGGCGTGACGGTGGCGGTGGCGCGCGGCATCTTCAACCGCCTGGCCGCCAACCGCGGCGGCCGGCCCGACGTGATCGTCGCCGAGCTGGGTGATGGTATCCTCGGAGAGTACGGCGTCCAGGACATCCTGCTCGATCCGGGGCTCAGTGCCCTGGGGGCCGCCTACGTGATGGCGGCGCCGGATCCGGTGGCGTGCTGGGGCGCGGACCAGCTGTTCAAGCACCAGTTCCACCTGCCGATCACCGTCGTCACCGGCCCGGCAACCGACAACGAGGTCGGCCAGAGCTACATCACCGGGCAGCTTGGGCTCCCCGCGGTGAACGCCATCCGCGACCCCGCCGGACTCGTGGCGGTGGTGCGCGCCGCCATGGACGCCCGACAGCCGGTGGCGGGGGCCTGAGCATGCGCGTCGCGGTGATTGGGGCGGCCGGGTATGTCGGTGGCGAGCTGCTGCGGCTGCTGCTCCGCCATCCCAGTGTGACGGACTGCATCGCCACCAGCCGCAGCCAGGCCGGCAAGCCGATCGCGGACCTGCACCCGGGCGTGGCGGAACTGACGGACGCCCGGTTCTCCGGGCTGGCGCCGGGTGAAGCGGCGCGAACGCGCGATGTGGTGTTCCTGGCCCTGGAGCATGGCGAGTCGAGCAAGATGGTCGGTGAGATCTTCGACGCCGGCCCGGGTCTCGTCGTGGACCTCGCGGCCGACTTCCGGATCACCGAGCCGCGCCTGCACCAACGCTTCTATGGCCAGCACGCCGCCCCGGAACTGGTGCACCGGTTTCGGTATGGGCTCGCCGATGTGCTGGGGGAATCCCTGCGAGGCGCGACGGCGATCGCCTCCCCCGGCTGCTTCGCATCGGCGGCGCAGCTGGCACTCTACCCGCTCCGAAACCTCCCGTTGGCGGGACCACCGGCACTGTTCGGCATCACCGGGTCCAGCGGTGCCGGGGTGCACCCGCGCCCCTCCACCCACCATCCGGCGCGGGCGCACAACGTCTTTGCCTATTCGCCGATGGGCCATCGCCATGAGGGCGAAGTCCTGGAGCAGTGGCGGGAGTGGACCGGCTCCCCCGGGGCGAGCGCGCGGCTGATGACGCACTCCGGTCCCTTCGTGCGGGGGATCTACCTGACCCTCCACGCCACCCTGGCCGAGGCTACCCCGGCGCTTGATGCCGCAGGGGCCCGCGCCCTGCTCGAGGCCGCCTACGCCCGGCGCCCCTTCGTGCGGATCACCCCGGCGGCCCCGGAACTGACCCACGCGCTCGGTGCCAACACCGCGCTGATCCACGCCGTCCCCTCGCCCGACGGGCGCGAGCTGCAGGTGATGGTGGCGATTGACAACCTGATCAAGGGCGCCGGTGGCCAAGCCATCCAGTCGATGAACCTGGCCCTTGGCCTCGATGAAACCGCCGGGCTCCTGCTCGGCTCACCGTTCCCGACCTGAGCATGCCATGCCTGACCTGACATCCGCCGGCGCCGCCCTGCTGCCCGTCTATGCCACGATGCCGCTCCGCGCCGTGAGTGGCCGCGGTTCATGGCTGATTGACGAGCAGGGACAGGAATGGCTCGACGCGTACGGCGGCCACGCGGTGGCCGCCACCGGCCACTGCCACCCAGACGTGGTGCGCGCCATCGCGGAGCAGGCCGGCCAGCTGCTCTTCTACTCCACGGCGGTGCCGCATCACGCCCGCGAGCAGCTGGCGGAC
>JBHEPH010000042.1:0-24731 GCA_046260395.1 Gemmatimonadales bacterium | reverse complement strand
GGTCTCTGTACTGCGTCACGGTCGTATCGGCTTCCGCCATCCACTCAATGACCGCGTCAGCGCCAACCCCCTGGTCTCCGTCCGTACCGTCGCCGCATCCGAGCATCACAAGGACAGTGGCAACGCACCACGCACCCCTGCGGCAATAGAGGGATCTGGTGCGGGTTTGCGTCCGAGCTATCATGGCCGGCGATCCGCGGCGGGGGGATCGTCACTCATGTCCTCCGCTCTCCCCCACTCCGCCCAGCTCCCATCGTACACCGGCACCTCCTGCCCCCAGGCGAGCTGGATGGCCAGCGCGAGTGAGGAGGCGGTGACTCCGCTGCCGCAGGTTGTCACGACCGGCTGTGGCGCATTCAGGCCGGCGGCGGCCAGCCGACTACGCAGTTCGTCGGGGGACAAATAGCGGCCGTTCGGGTCCACCAGTTCGGTGAACGGCAGATTGCACGCCCCCGGCATGTGCCCCCGGCGGAGCTCCGCTCGAGGTTCATCCACCAGCCCCTGAAAGCGCTCCTGGCTGCGCGCGTCCACCATCGTGGCATCACCAGCATCGAGCGCCAGGATGACGTCGGCACGACTGCGCACCAATTCCGGGCGCCGCCGCGGCACGAAGTTGACCGTCGGAGGCGCCCCCGGCTCCCCGGATTCGATCGGGAGCCCCTGCGCCCGCCACACGGTCATCCCGCCATCGAGCACCGCCACCTGATCGTGCCCGTACGCCCGCAGCATCCACCAGAGCCGCGGCGCACTCATCTGGGTACCCGAGCCGTCATAGACGACCACCCGGGACGTCGAATCCACGCCGAGTGATTCCATCGTGGCGCGAAAGTGCTCGGGCGAGGGGAGCATGTGCGGGAGGTCGGTGTCAGGGTCACTGGCGGCGTCGAGGTCGAACCACCGAGCGCCGGGGATGTGCGCGTCGAGGAACTCCTGGCGCGGGTCACGCTGCTGCTGCGGGAGGTACCACGAGGCGTCGAGCACCACCAGGTCAGGCTCCCCCAGGTGGGCGGCGAGCCAGGCGGTGCTGACGAGCGGCGTGGGAAACGAAACCGTCACCCAGCCCTCCTCACCCGTTGGTCCGCTCAAACTCCTTCATGAACTGCACCAGCGCCTCGACGCTGGCCTTGGGACAGGCGTTGTAGATGCTGGCGCGCATGCCGCCCGCGGAGCGGTGCCCCTTGAGCCCCTCGAACCCGGCGCTGGTGGCGGCCTTCACGAAGGCGGCGTCCAACTCCTCACTCGCGGTGCGGAAGACGACATTCATCCGGGAGCGGCTGCCCTTGTCCACCACGGTACGGTAAAAGTTGCTGGCGTCCAGGCAGTCATAGAGCAGGGCCGCCTTCTCCTCGTTGCGCTGCTGCATCGCCGCCAGTCCACCACCCGCCAGGATCCACTTGAACACCTTGCCCATCATGTAGATGCCGAAGGTGGCCGGGGTGTTGTAGAGCGAGTGCTCCTTGGCATGGGTGCGATACTGCAAAATGACCGGAATATTCGTGGCGCCGCGCTCGATCAGGTCATCGCGGATGATGATGAGGGCGACGCCGCTGGGGCCAAGGTTCTTCTGGGCCCCGCCATAGACCATGGCGTACTTTGCCATGTCAATCGGGCGACTGAAGATGTCGCTCGAGGCGTCGGCAATGAGCGGCACCCCGGCAGGGACCGGCGGCTCCACGGTCCACTGGGTGCCATAGATGGTGTTATTGGTGGTGAGGTGGACATAGCTTGGCGAGGCCGAATACTGGATGTCAGACAACTCCGGGATCTTCGTGAACCCGTTCGGCTCTCCGGTCACGGCCACGTGGGTGCCGCCGATCCCCTTCGCCTCCTTCAGCGCCTTCTGTGACCAGACGCCGGTCACCAGGAAGTCGGCGGTCTGTCCCGCGCCGAGCAGGTTCATCGGGATCATGGCGAACTGGTGCGACGCGCCGCCCTGGAGGAAGAGCACCTGGTAGCCGTCCGGCACGCCGGCCAGCGCGCGGCAATCGGCCTCGGCCTCCTGGATGATCCGGTCGAAGAGCTTGCCGCGGTGGCTGTGCTCCATGATACCGATGCCGGAGCCGCCGATATCGTAGATGTCCTGTTGGGCCTCGCGGAGGACGTCCTCGGGGAGGACGCCCGGGCCGGCGCCGAAGTTGTGGATGCGGGGTGACATGGAGGTCTCCGGCTCAGCCGATGCTGGACAGTTCAACGCTGATGATGTGCTCGTTGCCCGAGCGGATGGCGCTCATCGCCTCCGCCGGGGGCTCGCTGCTGACATGGATCCGGACGATGGTGGCCAGCGCCCCGTAGTAGATGATGTTTTCGACTTCCTCGACGTTGATCCCCGCGCCCGAGAGCACCGCGAACACGTGGGCCAGCACGCCCGGCTTGTTCTGGTGCCGCACCGAGATGACGTGGGTGGCACGGCTGCGGGCCTGCCGGTTGACGCAGTTGGGCACCGCGCCGGTCTCGATGTAGGCCTTGCAGATCCGCACGACCTCATGGGCGATGGCCACCTGCGCCTGGTCGGTGCTGGCGCCGACGTGGTGGGTGCCATAGACCCCGGGCGCCTGCACGATGCTGTTGGTAAAATCCCCGCTGGCGCCGGCTGGCTCCGGATCGAACACGTCGAGTCCGGCCCGGATCCCCTTCTCGCGCACCGCGCGCTCCAGCGCCGCCTCATCCACCACGGTGCCGCGGCTGGTGTTGATCAGGTACGCCCCCGGCTTCATCGCCGAGAGGAACTCAGCGTTCACGAGCTGCTTCGTCTCGGCGGTGGCTGCCACATTCAGGGTGACGACATCGGCCAGCCGGGCGACTTCCAGCGGGGTGAGGCAGTAGCCGATCCCCTGCCGCGCGGCGTCCTCCACGGTGAGCTGCCGCGACCAGGCCACGATCGTCATGCCGAACGCCCGCGCGCGGTCCACGATGAGCTGACCGATCTGGCCCAGGCCAACCACACCCAGGATGCGGCCGTGCAGGCCGCGGGCCTTCTGGTAGTCACCCTTCTTCCAGGTGCCGGCGCGGAGGTCGGCTACCTGGTCCGGGATCCGCCGGTCGCACGAGAGGATCAACCCCATCACCAGCTCGGCAACGGCGATCGAGTTCTTGCCCGGACAATTGGAGATGAAGACGCCAAGCTTCGAGGCGGTGGGAACGTCGATCGTGTCGATGCCCGCGCCGGCGCGGATCACCAGGGAGAGACTGGCCCCTGAGGCGAGGGCGGCGGCATCCACCTTGGTGCTGCGAACCACCAGGATCTTGGCGTCGCTCTCGCGGATGGCCGCGGGAAGGTCCGCGGTGGTGAGTTCCGGGCGCAGGACGACCCGGCATCCCAGCTCGGCCAGGCCGTCGACACCCACCTTCTCGAACTTGTCCGCTACGAGTACGGTCGTCATGTGGGGCTCAGTGCTCCGTCAGTCGAGGGTGTGCACGAAGAGGCCGCTGCGCAGCTTCGGCTCGAACCAGGTCGTCTTGGGCGGCATGATCAGGTCGGCACTAGACACGGTGAGCAGCTGCTCCAGCGTCGTGGGGTACAGCGCGAAGGCCACGGCGGCATCCCCTCGATCCACCCGTTCCTTCAGGGCCACGCTGCCGCGGATGCCCCCGACGAAGTCGAGCCGCAGGTCGGTGCGCGGGTCGCCGACACCGAGGATCGGTGCCAGGACGCGCTCATGCAGGAGCATGGCGTCGAGGGAGGCAATCGGATCCTCGGCACGGATCGTGGCCGGATCGAGCGTCAATCGGTACCATTGTCCGCCCAGGTAGATCCCGAAGCTCCCGGCGGCCTCGGGGTCCGGCCGGTCCGTCCCCGCCAGCGAGCCGACCCCCGCCACCGCCTTGAGGAACTCCGCCGGGGAGTGGGGGCCCAGGTCCTTGACCACGCGGTTGTAGGGCAGGATCTCGAGTTCATCACTCGGAAACAGCACTGCCAGGAACCAATTGTACTCCTCGTTGCCGGAGGAGCGCAGGCTCTGTTCCCTGAGCTGCTTGCCCGCTCGCCAGGCGCTGGCACAGCGATGGTGCCCGTCGGCGACGTACGCGGCCGGCACGCGCCGGAAGGCGTCCAGCAGGGGACGGGGATCCTCGACCCGCCAGGTGCGATGCCGGACGCCGTCACTGGTCGTGAAGTCATCCCGGGGCCCGGTTTCCCGAATGGCTGCCACGGCCTTCTTGATGAACGGCTGGGCGCGGTAGGTCAGCATGACCGGCTCGGCGTTGGCATTCAGGGCCAGGACATGGCGGGTCCGGTCATCCTCCTTGTCGGGCCTGGTCTTCTCGTGCTTCTTGATGACATTTCGCTCATAATCGTCGATGTGCACGCAGCCGACCACGCCCGCCTGGACCCGGCCGTTCATGGTCTGCTCGTAGATGTAGAGTGAGGGAGCGCGGTCCTGCTCGAGCACCCCCTGCGCCATGAATCCGTGGAGGTTCTCACGGGCCTTCAAGTAGACACGTGAGTCGTAGGGGTCCACGTCGGCCGGGAGGTCAATCTCGGCGCGGCCGACATGAAGGAAGCTCAGCGGATTGCCGTGGGCGAGGGCGGCGGCTTCGGCTCGGTTGACGACATCGTATGGCGGCGCGGCCACCTTGGCCGCGAAGCCCGGCGCGGGACGCCAGGCGCGGAGCGGGTTGAAACGGATGGCGCCCTCCCTGGGGTGATACGGCAACCACGGTAGACGACGGCATACAGCCCTTCATCCTAGCCGCCGCCGGTGCAGGCCGTCAAGGGACTGGACCGCTCGATCACGGCTCCGGACGCAATTCGGCCGTCACCATGGCGAGCCACGCCCCATCGGGGCTCACGGCCAGGCGGGTGAGCCCCCCCAGGGCGGGGTCCTCGAAACGTGCCACCAGCCGCCAGGCACCCCCCTGCGCGGGGTGCCAGGCATAGACCGCGTTGCCACGGGCCATGAGCATCGCGCCGTCCGGAGTCCAGGCCAGGTCCTGCGAGCCATCGAGCGCACGCACCAGCGGGCGCACCGTCCGCGTGTCCGGATCGAGTTCCATCACGTAGACCGCGCCGTCCGGCATCCGCTGCAGGTAGGACCCGGTGGTTCGCCCCGGAATCCGATGGAGCGATCGGCCGATGTCCCAGGCCAGTGTCACCGCATCGCCGGTGCGGGTGTCCGCCAGTTGCAAGGTCATCGGGCTGCCCAGCACAAAGAGCGACGCGGCGTGCTCGCTGAGCCAGGCGTGGTACCCGATCAAGCCCAGGCGGTCAAAGATGATCTGCCGGTTGCTGCCGTCGAGGTCATAGCGGGCGAGTAACTGGGTGCTATCGAAGATGACCGAGAAGCCGCGGCCATCCGGCGTGACCGTCGGCGAGTATTCGTTCTCCGGCGAGCGGGTGACCTGGCTCAACCGGCGCGTGGCGATCTCGAAACGGAAGATGTCGGTCTGGCCGCCTGCTCGGGCGGAGGTAAAAAGCATTGAGCGGCTGTCGGGGGTAAACGAGGGCTGGTTGTCGTAGCCGGGCCACGCGGTGGTATTGACGGGGGCCACGATGGTCAGGCGCCCATCCACTGTCGTGAGGGGTGCCAGGAAAATCTCCGTGCCGCCTTGCGCGGCAAGCGGCGAGCTGCCCAGGGCACCACCCAGCAGGAGTGCCAGCCGCCGGCCGCCGCCCCGACTGCGCTTGCCGGGCTTCGGCTCGCGGGGCCGAGTCTTGGCCCGCGGGTGCCGGGCCGCCTCGATCGCCTTGGCCAACCAGATCCCCAGCTCGAACGGTTCCTCCAGCACGTCGGCAGGCACTTCGTAGTAGCGCATCGGCTTGGTTCCCTCGCCAAAGGGTTGGAACGGCTCCATCCCGGCCTTGATGTAGTCCCGCTCGCTGTCGCGATCCACCTTGAAGTAGAGGGTGTCATCGTCGAGCAGCCCGATGAACCAGCCCTCGACATAGAGCCCCACTCCCCCGAACATCGGGCGGGCCACCACCGGCTTCAGCATCCCGATTTGTTCGCACACGTACTGCCAGTATCCTGTCGAGACAGCCATCGTGGCCTCCAGGCTCAGGTGGGTGCCGCCTGCTCCAGACGATCAAGCTCCGCCACGGCGAGTTCCCAGGCGGCAAATGCCGCCTCAAACCCCGAGCGCGCCTGCTCCAGCGCCTGCCCCAGCTCGCCAGCCCGCCGAGTGCCCTCCGGTGTCAGGTAGAGTTCGGGGTCCTGCAACTGCACCTCGATCACCGCAAGCTCCGCCTCTGCCTTCGCCACCTGTTGCTCAGCCGCCTCGACGGCTCGGCGCGCCTGGGTCGCCGCGCGAGGCGCCCCCTTCGTGGGGCCGCTCGCCTGCTTGCGCTCCCGCACGGCCCGGACCGACTGCTCTTCTTTCGCCTGCACGCGCGCGGCATGCGCGCGCTCCACCGCGGCCACCTCCCACTCATCAAAGCCACCGGGGAAATCGGTGATCCGCCCCTCATGCAGGATCCAGGTGCGGGTGGTCAGCGCCCGGAGCAGAGCCCGATCGTGGCTGACGAGCAGGACGGTGCCCTCGAACGCCTCGATGGCGTCCTCCAGCGCCTCGATGGATTCGACATCGAGGTGGTTGGTGGGCTCATCGAAGATCAGGAAATTGGCACCGGTCAGCATGATGATGGCCAGCGCCACCCGGGCCCGTTCCCCTCCCGAGAGCGACGCGGGCCGCCGCTGGACTTCGTCGCCCGAGAAATCGAAGCGGCCAAGATGCCCCTGTACCTGCCCCCTCGTCCAGCGCGGGCGGAGGTCGTGGATGATGTCAAAGAGGGTGCGGTTTGGCGGCAGGTGACCGAGATCCTGCCGGTAGTGCGCCACGGCAATCGAGTCGCCGACGCGCGCCACGCCGCCCTCGGGCGGACGCTCCCCGGTGAAGGCCTTGAGCAGCGTGGACTTTCCCGCGCCGTTCGGCCCGATCAGGCCGACCACGTCGCCCCGGCGAATGACCGAGCTGAAGCGATCGAGCAGCACGCGCTCACCCATCGCGATGCGGATATTCTCGGTGACCAGGACCTGGTCGCCGCCGCGAGCAGCTGGTTCCAGGCGGAGCGCCATCGTGGCCGGGTCGCCACCGGGCGCGCTCAGGCGCGGCAGGCGAGACAGGCGTCGCCGGCGGCCCTTGGCCTGCGCGCTGTTCTGCCCGGCGATGTGGCGCCGGATGAACTCCTCCTCCTTCGCCACCGTCTTCGACTGCTTCTCGAAGGCGCGCTCCTGCGTCAACCGCCGCTCGGCGCGCTGGGTGATGAACGCGCTGTAGCCACCGGCGTAGGGAATCGCCGTCCCAGCCTCAACGTGGAGGATGTGATCGGCGATGGCTTCGAGGAAGGCGCGATCGTGGCTGACGACCATTACCGTGGCGGAGAGTCCCTTGAGATACTCCTCCAGCCACGCCGTCGTCTCGAGGTCCAGGTGGTTGGTCGGTTCGTCGAGGAGCAGCAGGTCGGCGGGGTCCACCAGCTGGCGGGCCAGCCCGATGCGGCCACGTTCCCCACCGCTCAGTGATGCGAGGGTGCGGTGCCGAGCCTCTTCTGGATTGAAGCCGAGCCCCTGAAGCACGGCATCCACCCGGGGGGTAATGGTATAGCCGCCGGCGTGCTCGAAGCGCTCCAGGTCACGACTGTACCGGTCGAACGCCTCCTGGCTCGTGGACTCCCCCGACTCGGCCATCGCCTGCGCCTGGGCGGCCAGGCCTGCCTCCAGGGCGAAGAGCTCCTTGAACGGCCCGGCCGCCGCCTCCCACACCGTCTCCGCCCCGTCGTACTCGCGGTGCTGCTCCAGGAGGGAGATGCGGAGTCGGTTCGGGCGTGCAATGACACCGCGGGTTGGCTGGAGATCACCGGTCAGCAGGCGGAAGAGCGTGGTCTTCCCTGCCCCGTTGCGCCCGAGGATGCCCCAGCGGTCACCCTCAGCGACCGTAAACCCGACGTCCGAGAGGATGGTGGTGCTGCCGAATTCCACGGCCACGCCGGAGACCGAGAGGAGGGTCACTGGCCGGTCCACTCCTTCCAGCTGTCGGTGGCGAGGCCGATAGTGAGCAGGTTTCCGTTGCGCACCAGCGGTTGCCGCAGCATCAGGGGTTCCTCGGCCAGGAGCGCGAGCCACTTCTCCTCGCCGTAGACGGCGGAACGCAGGCCGAGGTCCCCGAACCGTCGGCTGTCCCGGTCAATCAGGGCCTCCACACCGAACTTCTGCACGAACCGTCGCAGCTCCCCGGGGCTGGCCGCCCGCTCCGCCAGGTCCACGAAGTGCACGGGAATCCTTCGCTCCGCGAAGAAACGCTGCGCGGCGCGGGTTTCCGAGGATTTTTTCGTGCCGAAGATCTGGATGGGCATGGACTAAAGATAGCGAGAAGCGAGAAGGGAGAAGGGGGAAGGGTGATGCTGCTTCCTTCCTACTTCTCACTTCTCGCTTCTCCCTTCACACTTCCCCGCCCCCTCGCTTCAACCGTCCACCGCTTCACCACTTCCTCCCCGCGCACCCCGACCACCTCATCGAAGAGGTGGGTGACGATGCAGACGTGGTTGGGGATGATGCGAACCCGCTCGCCGACCCGGGGACGCCACGTGGTGCGGGAGAGGTCCAGGGTACCGTGCTCCTCGGACATCGCCTTGACGGTCACTTCGGGCCGGTCGAGCAGTTCCCCGTAGCCCCAGTCCTCACCGCCGCCCCGGGGTTCCCGGCCGAGGGCCTTGGTGCCGGCATCCACGACAGCCTGACCGGGAACGGCGATGCTCACGACCGTCGCCAGGACGGTCAGCGCGCAGTCCAGGCGCGAGCAGAAGCCCGACGCCACGGTGGCCCGGTCGTTGTAGACGTAGGTGCCGGGCCTGATCTCGGTAACGCCTGCGATCTCGTGGCTGCGCCACGCCGTGGGCGTCGAGCCACCGCTGACGGTGGCGGCAGGCAGCCCCGCGCTGGTGAGCGCCGAAAGCACCTCACCGAGTTGCGAGGAGAGCTGGTGCAGCGCCGCGTCCTGTTCGGGGCCGCCTCCCCGGATGTGTCCTGGATAGAACGCGATGCCCTCGAATTGGAGTGCGCCCGTCTCGGCGATGCGCCGGGCCAGTGCCACGGCCTCCGCGGCGCTGCCCACACCGACCCGGCGCATGCCGAGATCGACCTCGACCAGCACCTTCACGGCGCGATTCGCTGCGGCAGCCGCGGCGGCGAGTCCGTCCACCGCTTCATCGGAGTCCAGTGAGACGCGCAGGTCCACCGCCGCCGGCGTCGCCACCACCCGCCGCAGCCGGCCCTCCCCCACCGGCGGGTAGGCCAGCAGCAGGCTCGGCGAAACCGCGCTCATCACCTCAAGTTCGCGGGGTGTGGCGCAAGTCAGTCCTGTGGCTCCCCGGGCGAGCTGCTCCGAGGCTACGAAGCTCGACTTGTGGGTCTTGACATGGGGACGGAGTGCCAGGCCGTGTGCCGAGGCGTAGACAGCCATCCGGTCGAGGTTGGCTTCGAGCCGGTCGAGGTCGATGACGGGGATGGGGGTTTCGAGCGAGTCCATGGAAGTCCCGGGCGTCAGCAGTGATCGGGCAATGGTCTGAAAGGTAGTGCGACCACGACCGTGACACCGACTTCGTCACCGGCCCAACGTGGGTTCCGCTCGCACCAGGTCGACGACAACAGGCAGGTGGTCGCTGCCGAGATCGGGGCCGAGTGAGACCGCGACGACCTTCCAGCGGGGGTCACAGACCAGGACATGGTCAATTCTGGCAGACCATTTCGGGAGGATCCGCGTATACCCGAAGCCGCGACCGCGGCGCGAAAAGGCGTTGACGCACCGCGACCAGTGGCGGCGGTAGATGCGGCTCTCGACGGGCAGGTTGAAGTCGCCGGCGACAATTCCCGCCTGGATGTCGTCCCCCCGACCCTGGTCCAGCAGCCACTGGGAGACGCGGCGGGATCCCGCATCACGAAGCAGGCTGTTTCGTGACATTCCCGTCACCTCCCCACCCCAGCGGAATCGCTCGATCCCGCCCCGGGGCGTCTCGAGGTGCACGTTTCCGACCAGCACAAACCCGTCCTCCAGGGGAACCGGATAGGCCACGGCCAGGCCGGTCATCCCGTCTTCCTGGGTCTGGATGACGTCGATCGCCCGAACGTCGTCGACAGGCCGCCGGCTCAGGAGGCAGAGGTTGCCATCTCGGCGAAACGACCAGCCCGCCGGGAGCCGGCCCTCCTCACCGATCGTTGCCAGGCACTCCTGGATCAGCACCAGGTCGGGGTTGAGACTCGCCAGTCGAGGCCCCACTTCCCGCCACAGTGGGTTCTGGCCACCCCGCATGTTGAAGGTCACGATCCGCAGGGGTGTCCCGGGTGGGGCACCCATGAGCGCCCTCCAACCGGTCCGTCCACCCATCACCGGACCGAGTACCACCAGCACACCGATCAGGATGGGGGCCAGCAGCCGACGGTCGACAACCAGGGCCGCCACCAGGAGGACCGGGACAGGAAGAAGGAGCGGCCACCTGGGGCCGTACAGGATGAGCGTTGCGGTCCAGTGAGCGTCAGCGAGCCACCAGAAGAGGACTGCAAAGACGACGACACCGATCAGCCAGCCCCAGCATGCCCACGGCGTCCACCTCCGCACCAGTCGGGCGAGGACTCCACGCCCCATGGGGTGATCAGCGCCGCCCGGGATGGGAAGAACCCGGCCGCACTTGCAGCGGATCGAGCGGCCGGCGTGCTCAGGCTTGGGTTGGTAGGTGCGCCCACAGGCGCAGCGGAGGGAGCTCATGGCACGTGAAGGATAGGCCACCTCCCGGGATCGGCCAAAATCGCAGCCCTTGCGCGAAATCGAGGCGGATTGTATTCATACAAACGTATGAATACCCAAGAATCCACCCCGGATACCCTCATCGCGGTTGCCCGCGAGCTCTTTGCCCGGCACGGCTATGACGGCACCTCGGTCCGGATGATCACGGACCAGGCCGCTGCCAACCTCGGCGCCATCTCCTACCACTTCGGCTCCAAGGAGGCGCTGTACGCTGCCGTGGTGGGCTCCGTCGCGAGGCCCCTCCACTCCCGGGTTCACGCCATCGCGACCGGGGAGGGTGCCCCCCTGGAACGCATCGCCGGCATCATCGCCGCCTACTTCGACCACTTCGCCGATCACCCGGACATGCCGAAGCTGGTCGTCCAGCAGATCTTCACCGACCGGCCGCTGCCCCCACCCCTGCGCGAAGCGATGGGCGGCATTCTCACCGCCATCACCACCGTGCTGGCTCAGGGGCAGGCCGACGGTACCATCCGGGGCGGTCCGCCGCTCTTCCTCGCGCTGAGCACGCTGGCGCAGCCGATCTACTTCAACATTGTCCGGCGACCGCTGGAACTGGCAGGTCTCCTCGACCTGGCAAACCCCGCGAGTGGCCGGGAGGTGGTTGACCACGTGACACGATTCGCCCTCGCCGGCCTCGCCGCCCCATCGCCGGAGTCCCCATGACACCTCGAGCCTCAGCATGCGTCGTGGTGTTGCTCGCCGCGGCCTGGACGGCCAGCACGCTCGCCGCGCAGCAACCCCGGATCACGATGCACGAGGCGGTGGCGCGGGCGCTTGCGCACCACCCCTCGATCACCGCCGCAGCACACGCACTCGCCGGCGCGCGCGCCGGCGTGTCGGAGAGCGCCGGTGCCCGCTGGCCCCAGCTACGGCTCGAGGCCGCGGCCACCAGGTTCCAGGAACCGATGGTGGTGGCGCCGCTGCACGGTTTCGACCCGCAATCACCGCCTCTTTTCGACCGAACCCTGGTTCAGTTCACGCTGGGCGCGAGCTACACGCTCTTCGATGGCGGACGCCGCGGAGCACTGGTCCGCCGGGACGAGGCCGTGGTTTCCCTTCGTGAGGCGGATGTCGACGCCACCACGCAGGCGCTGATCGCTGACGTGGTGCACGCGTGGTTGTCTGTCTCGGCGGGCCGCGCCCTGCTGGCGGCCGATGACGACCAGCTGGGCGCCCTGCGCGCCGAGCGGGGTCGCGTGCAACAGTTCCTGGCCGTGGGCCGCGCGGCACCGGTCGAGGGGCTGCGCGTGGAGGCGGCCATGGCCCAGGCCGAGGCCGCGCGGGTGGCGCGCGAGGTGGAGCTGGCCCGCAACGAGGAACTGCTCGCCCGGTTGACCGGCATCCCGGTTGAATCGATCCGCGCGACAACGCTCGCTCCGTCGCAGGTGGCGGGGCCGATCCTTCCCGTTGATGAACTGCGGGCGCAGATCCGCGCCGGGAACCCCGACCTTGCCCGGGCCCAGTCCCGGGTACAAGCCGCCGCGGCGATGACAGCCGCCGCAGGTAGCAGCTGGTGGCCAGAACTGCGCCTGCAGGCTGGTTACACCGACTATTCCAGCGGTGAGGGGCGGCTGAGCGGCGAATGGCAGGCGGGTGTTCGAGCCGGGTACGCCTTGTTCACCGGCGGCAGCCGTCGCGCGGCCTCCGCGCGGGCGGGCAGCGAGCGCCACGCCGCGGAGGCTGACGTGGCCGCCATCGAGCTGCGGCTCGACGAGGCTGTTGACCGGGTCGTGGCTATGGCGCGTTCGGCGGAAGCGCGGAGCACCGCGCTCGCGGCGGCTGTGCGGCAGTACGAGGAAGTCGCCCGGATCGAGCGACTCGCCCTTGATGAGGGTGCCGGAACCCAGCCGGACTGGCTCTCGGCGCAGGCGGCGCTCCTCGCCGCCCGGTCCGCACTGATCGAGGCCCGCCACGCCGAAGTGGCGGCGCGCGTTGAGCTGGCCCGGCTGACGGGGCGGCTGACCCCGACCACACTTATGACCTTGGTGGAGATTGCCCCATGACAACCCGCACTGGCCTCCTTGTCACGCTGGTTCTCGGTGCTGGCGCGTGCGCCGGCAATGGGAGTGAGACGCGGATCGAGGCCTCCGGCACCGTCGAGGCCACCCAGGCCAACCTGGCCTTCCAATATCCCGGCCGCATCGTGGCACTGCTTCCGCGGGAAGGTGACCGGGTGACCCTCGGTCAGGTCATCGGTTCACTCGATACCCTGGAGGCCTCTGCCCGGCGCCAGGGCGCGATGGCCCAGCTGGCGGCGGCCCGCGCGCTGTTGCGCGAACTCGAGACCGGCTTTCGCACCGAGGAAGTCGCGCAGGCGCGGCTGGCCCTGACCGCCGCCACCCGCCGGTTCGAGGAGCAGACGCGCGAAACCGAGCGGACCGTCCGCCTGGCTGAGGGTGGCGCGGTCAGTCGCGAGCGACGGGAACAGTCGGAGACGGCGCTCGCGGTGGCGAGTGCCGAGCGCGATCGGCTCGCCGAGCAGGTGCGGATGCTTGAATCGGGAAGCCGCGTGGAACGCGTGGCCGCCCAGCGGGCCGTCGTGGCGCAGGCAGAGGCCGCCGTGGCCCAGGCGGAGGCCGTCGTGGCGCAGATGGTGTTGGTGGCGCCATTTGACGGCGTGGTGACGATCCGCCATCGCGAGCCGGGCGAAGTAGTGGGCGCCGGCATGCCCACCCTCACGATCATCAACCCGGCGGAGCGCTGGATCCGGGTGTACGTGCGGCAGGATCGCGTGGGGCGGATCCAGGTGGGGCAGCCGGTGACGTTCGTGACCGACGGCTTCCCCGACCGGACGTTCCGGGGTGAAGTCACGTCCATTGCCACCGAGGCGGAGTTCACGCCTCGCAACGTCCAGACCCAGGAGGAGCGGGTCAAGCTGGTGCACGCCGTGCGGGTGCGCGTCCTCGGCGATGACGCGCTGGAGGTAAAGCCAGGATTGGCCGCCGACGTGGTGTTCGAGGCGCCAGCGGCGTGAGCGAGGCTTCCCCCGCCGTCCGGACCGAGGGGCTCACGCGGCGATTTGGAGCGATCACCGCCGTGGACGGCTTGACGCTCGCGGTATCGCCGGGCGAGCTCTTCGGCATCGTCGGCCCGGATGGCGCCGGCAAGACGACCACGCTCCGCATGCTTGCGGGTGTGCTGCGGCCCTCGGCGGGTGAGGCCTGGGTAGACGGCGTGAGTGTCACCAGCGATCCGGAGGGCGTCAAGGACCGGATCGCCTACATGTCCCAGCGGTTCGGGTTGTACACCGATCTCACGGTCCGCGAGAATCTCGATTTCTACGCGGACCTCTATCAGGTGCCTCGCGGGGAACGGCCCGCGCGCATCGAGCGGCTCCACCAGTTCTCCGGGCTGGGGCCGTTCGAGGACCGCCTGGCTGGCAAGCTCTCGGGGGGCATGCAACAGAAGCTTTCCCTCTCCTGTGCGCTGATCCACGAGCCGTCGGTCCTGCTCCTCGATGAGCCGACCTTCGGGGTGGACCCCATCTCGCGGCGGGATCTGTGGCTGATCCTGCACGAAACGGTGGCGCGCGGCGTGACGGTCGTCGTCTCCACGGCCTATCTCGATGAGGCGGAGCGTTGTGACCGTGTGGTCCTGCTGCATCACGGTCGCGCGGCGGCCCTGGATCGGCCGGCCACCCTCCAGCAACAGCTCGCGGGCCAGATCCTCTCGGTGCACACCGACCGGCCGGCTGCCGCGGAGTCGCTGCTCCTCGGGCATCCTGCCGTGCGGCGTGCCGCCCGTTTCGGCGAGGCCCTCCACGTGACCCTGATCGAGGGTGGCCGGTGGGCCGACGTTCAGGCCACGCTCACCAACACCGGCATCGCGGTCCTCAGCGCGAAGCCGGTGGAACCGTCACTCGAGGATGTGTTCCTGGACCTCCTCTCGGAGGCCCCAATCGATGCCTGAGGTGATCGTCGCCGAGGCGCTGAGCCGGAGCTTCGGCGATTTTGTGGCCGTCGACGCCGTCAGCTTCGCGGTGCCGGCCGGCGAGATCTTCGGATTCCTCGGGCCCAACGGCGCGGGCAAGACCACGACGATCAAGATGTTGACCGGCCTCCTGCGACCGACCACCGGAGCCGCCACCGTGGCCGGCCTGGACATCGCCACCCAGGCCAACCAGGTCCGCCAGCGGATCGGGTACATGTCGCAGAAATTTTCGCTCTACCCCGACCTGACCGTCGCCGAGAACATCGCCCTCTTTGCCGGCCTGTATGGGGTGGCGCCGGACCGGCTGCCGGAGCGTCAACGCTGGATCGTCGAGATGGCGGGGCTTGCCGGCCAGGAGGGCCGGCTGACCGCGGAGTTGTCGCTGGGGTGGAAGCAGCGCCTGGCGCTCGGGTGTGCGGTGCTCCATGAGCCGGCGGTCCTCTTCCTGGACGAGCCGACGTCGGGGGTGGACCCGCTGTCGCGCCGGCGGTTCTGGGCGCTGATCAACGCCCTGGCCGAGTCAGGAACCACGGTGATGGTCAGTACGCACTTCCTGGAGGAGGCGGAGTACTGCCACCGCGTGGCGCTGATGAACCGGGGCCGGCTGATTGCGCTGGACCGGCCCTCGGCATTGCGCGCGGCGATGACTGAGCCGCTGCTCAGCATCAGCACCGATGACGCCCCGCGCACCGTGGCCGCGCTGCGGCACCTGCCGATGCTCCATGACCTCTCGATGTACGGCCGGAAGGTGCATGCGGTCACCACCGAGTTCGGGCCCGCGGCCACCGCGGTCCGCGCCTCGCTCGAGGCCGCGGGCATCCCCCTTCACGGCCTGGAACAGGTGGCCCCGTCCCTCGAGGACGTCTTCGTGGACCTGGTCCGCCGTGAGGGCGGGGCGGTGGCAGGATGAACGCCGGCCGTCTCATCGCGGTGGCCCGCAAGGAATGGATCCAGCTGCGCCGCGACCCGCGCAGCATGATCCTGGCCTTCGTGCTGCCGGTGCTCATGGTGCTCTTCTTCAGCTACGCGATCACCTGGGACCTCGATGACATCCCGCTCGCCGTGGTGGATCAGGAGCGGACCGCCGAGAGTCGTGCGCTGGTGGAGCGGTTCAGCGCCAGCGGATACTTCTCGGTCCAGCGCGTCCTGGACCGGGTGCCGGAGGCGGAGCGGGTGCTCGTCCGCGGCGAGGTCCGCGCCGTGCTGGTCATCCCGCCGGGGTTCACCGCCGCCCTGCACGGCAGCGGGCCATCGCCGGTGCAATTCCTCCTCGATGGCGGTGATGCGAACACCGCCACCGTCGCCCTGACCTACGCGGAGGTCGTGGCCGCCGGCTTCGGGGTGCCCGCTGCCGCGCGCCCACCGATCACCCTCGACACCCGGATCTGGTACAACGAGACCCTCCGCAGCCGGAACATGATCGTGCCGGGGCTGGTGGCGGTCATCATGAGCATCATCGCCGCGATGCTCACCGCGCTGACGATCGCGCGCGAGTGGGAGCGCGGCACCATGGAGCAGCTGGCCGCCACCCCGGTGCGCCGCACCGAGGTCGTCATCGGCAAGATTCTTCCCTACCTGGCCATCGGGCTGTTCGATGTCGCGCTGGTGGTCTTGACGGGGGTCCTGCTGCTTGGTGTTCCCTTCCGCGGCGACCTTGTCCTGCTCGTCGTCCTCACGATCTTCTTCCTCCTCGGCGCCCTGGGCCTGGGCACCTTCATCTCCGCCGCGCTGAAGTCGCAAGTGTTGGCGACCCAGGTGGCGATGGTGGCAACCTACCTCCCCGCCCTCCTGCTGTCGGGGTTCATGTTCGCCATTGCCAACATGCCCCCGGTGCTCAAGGCGTTCACCTGGGTGGTGCCGGCGCGGTATTACGTCTCGGTCACCCGCTCCATCTTCCTGAAGGGGGCAGGCATCGGGGACCTCTGGCCCGAGGCCTTGGCGATGATTCTCTTCGCCACCATCGGCATCGCCCTCGCGGTGCGGGCGTTCCGGAAGGAGATCGCCTGATGCCCGCCAGTGTTCGCCGCATGCAGCAGCTGGTGATCAAGGAGTTTCGCCAGCTCTTCCGGGATCCGAGGATCAAGCCGCTGCTGTTCGTCTCGCCGATCCTGCAGCTCGTGCTGTTCGGGTATGCGGTGAACACCGATGTCCGCCACACGGCGACCTTCGTCGTGGACCACGACCAGTCGTCCGCCTCGCGTGAGCTCGTGGCGGTGCTGGCGGCCTCCGGCTACTTCGAGGTTTCGGGCCGCTCCGATGATCCCGACGACCTGGTCCGCGCGCTGGATCGCGGCCAGGCGGTCGTGGGCCTGCAGATTCCCGCCGGCTTTGCCCGGGACCTGGCGCGTGGCGAGGCCAGGGTGCAGCTCCTGGTGGACGGATCGGACTCGAACACCGGGCTGGCGGCCCAGGGCAATGCGGCGCGTATCGTCCAGGCGCACGGCGCCAGGCTGGTGCCCGCTGGGATGAGGCGTGGGGGCGTGGAACTCCGGGCGCAGGTCTGGTTCAACCCGTCCCTCGAGAGCCGGGTCTACAACGTGCCCGGCATCATCGGCGTGCTGCTGCTGCTGATGACCCTGCTGCTCACCTCCCTGGCAGTGGTGCGGGAGCGGGAGATGGGCACCCTGGAGCAGCTGATGGTCAGCCCGCTGCGGCCGGTGGAGCTGATGCTGGGGAAGACCATCCCCGTGGCCCTGATTGCCCTGGTGCAGCTGGCGCTGGTGACTAGTGTGGCGCTGCTCTGGTTCGGGATTCCCTTCCGGGGCTCGCCACTGGCACTGCTCGTGGTGGCCAGCGTGTACATCCTGGCGGGACTGTCGTTCGGGTTGCTGATCAGCACCATCACCCGGACGCAGCAGGAGGCGTTCATGGTGATGTTCCTCTTCCTGCTGCCGGCGATCATCCTCTCCGGATTCATGTACCCGGTCAGCAGCATGCCGGAGCCCCTGCAGTGGCTGACGCTGGCCAATCCGCTGCGGCACTTCCTGGAGGTGGTCCGCGGGATCTTCCTCAAGGGGGAGGGACTGGCTGACCTGTGGCCGCAGTTTCTGGTCCTTGCCACCATGGCCACGGCGGCGCTGGCCATGGCCACGCGGCGGTTCGCGCGTTCCCTGGCCTGATCAGCGCTTGCGCCGGCCCCGCAACAGCCGGTATGCCGCTGCTTCAAACCGCTGGGTGAAGCGAATCGACAGCGGAAAGCTCCCCCGGGCGGGATTGCGCAACTTGATGCTCCGCACCCCCGCGAGGCTTGCTCCCGCCACATCGGTGAGGTGCTGGTCGCCCACCATCACGACCCCAGCGGCATCCCCGCCAAGCTCGGCCACCGCCAGGTCCACCAAGCGCGGGTCGGGCTTGCGAAGCACCATGGCGTCGGCGGCCATGTGGGCCGCAAGGTCACCCGGACTCCACGAATCGGCACCCCCGAGCAGCCGACGGCCCCGCACCTCACCGCCCAGCAAATAGCCCCGGAGAACCGGGATCGCCGGGAACATCCGGGACAACTCCTGGAACCGCCCTTCGGGGGCATTCGAGAGGATAACGTGCCCGAGGCCTTCGACCGTGCGCAGCGACTCGAAGGGACCGACGACGGACTGAAGCAACTCGGTATGGTGATAGGCGGTCAGCGTGCCATCTACGTCCCAGACCAAGCCGCTGATGGCATGCCGCTGCACGAAGCCCGTGTCGAGCTCGGCGAGCGACTCCATGAACCAGGTCGGCTCCATGTGCCGCAGGAGGAGTGGCAGGCGGCCGATGGACTGGGCCAGGGTGGAGAGGGGCGAGTCACCCGCGCGAAGGCGGCTCATGCAGGGCGCTGCCTGGGCTGCCTCAGGGCTCCTGCCCGTACGCCACCACTGGCGCTACCACGCGCACAGTGGCACCGCTGCTCATCCGGAGTGACCATTCCACTGTATCGCCCGCCACCGGCATCCGCGACAGCCGCATCAGCATGACATGGATCCCGCCGGGCCGAAGGACCACTGAGTCGCGGGCGGGCACGGCCAGCAGCGGCAAGTGGCTCATCCGCACCCGGCCACCCTCCTCCCGGGTTTCGTGCATCATGCCGCGCTCCGCCCATTCCGCGGCGATCTCAACGATCGTGTCGGGCAGCTCCCCCCGGTTGTGCATGACGAAATAGCCGCCGGCCTGCACCTCGGTGATCGGGGCAAACAGAAATGCCCCCGTCGCTTCGAGCGTCGGGGCCGGCGGCTCCGGTGGTGCCTCTGGCTGAGCGGCCGGTGGCGGCTCAGATCCGCAGGCTGCAGCCAGCATCAGGGCGCCAGGACGCAACATCAGGGATAATCTCATCGCCGCAGTTCTCGCATCGCTTCGGAGTAGTTGACGACCGGCACCCGAAGCGCAAGGGCGCCGGCCCGCCGAAACCTGAGCGTCACCTCCACCTCACCCGCTTCCCAGACCGCCGGTGGCACACCCTCGGCCATGAGGTGGACGCCGCCGGTACCCAGCACCACCTTCGCACCGGGCGCCACCTCCAGCAGGTCGAGCATGACCATACGGCCGCCAACAACATCGTGCAGCATGAATTCCTGATCCCCGACCCTGCCACCCTCGAGCGTGTCCGGCTCCGCTCCATCGTGGGTGAGGTGCAGCCCGACGGTCAGTGACGCGGCGGCCGGGAGCCCCCACGCCACTGCGTGACTCACCACGATCGGCCCGACGACTCCGGTCGCCCCAACCGCGGGGGAGGCCGGGCCGCCGCAGCCGAGGGCTGACGTCAGGAGGATCACCATCAACGGGGTTCGCATGCAGGAAATATAGGGGGCTGGAGCGGCCCCCACTCCTCGTGGTACCTGACAGTGCAAGCCTCGGGTACCGGAGCGACGGCTGGACACGCCGTATCGGCCCGGGTGCCTCCGCCAGGAGGCACTCGGACTCCTGCCGTGGCTCAGTCCAGGCTGGGGCCTTGGCCTGCCAACGCAGCGAGTTCGCGCGTCAAGGTCCGCAGCATCTCCTCGACGAAACCCTGCTGGGCACGCTGCTGGCCGGTGAGGGGGCCCACCCGGCCATTGACCTCCCCGTAGAGGCGCGAGGCGCGGCTGGTCAGTTCACGGGTTTCGCGAACCAGCTCGGCGGCCAGGGACCGGCCAGCCGTTGGCGCGGCCTGTTCCGCCGCGCCCGCCTGGGTGGCCAGGGACTGCGCGTCGCGCCGAAGCCGGGCGAGCTCGAGCAGGGTGGCGGTCCACGCCCGCCGGACCGCGGGATCAACCTCGATGCGTGGATCCTCCCGCACGTCCAGCCGCTGTTCCGCGGTCACCTCGCCGGCCGTGAGACGCACCGTGAAGAGTCCCGGTACGACCAGCGGCCCGCGCGGGGCCTGTGCCACGGGCTGGCCCGGCTCGGTGTGGCTGAGGTTCCAGGTCACCCGGTTCAGCCCCGCCGTTGCCCGGTGACTCTGCCGTGCCACTTCCATCCCGTCCGCGTCGTGGTAGCTGAGCAGGATGTCGCCGGCCACGCGCACCCAGAAATCGATGATGGCCCCCGCCGGCGGGTTGTCGCCCCGGAAGAGCATGTCGCCGTTGTGACCCTTCTCGGCGCGATAGCGAATCTGTTCCGCCGGTGCGATGGAAAAGAGGTGGGCCGCGCTCGCGGTAACCGATGGGGTCAGCTCCTGGAGCGCATTGAGCCGGTCGAGGATCCAGATCCCGCGCGAATGGGTCCCCAGGATCAGGTCGTTCTCGCGTGGGTGGATGGCCAGGTCGTTGTACGCCATCATCGGCAGGTTGCCGCGGAGTTCGGCCCAGGTTCGACCCCGGTCGTTCGACCAGAACAGCCCCAGTTCGGTGCCGAGGTACAGCACCTCGGGGTTCCGCAGATCCTCACGGAGCGTTCGGGCCACCCGGTTGGCGGGCAGGCCGGCAACGATGGGCATCCAGGTCTGGCCATCGTCCTCCGAGCGGAAGACGTAGTTCGCGAAATCCCCGTTGCGGTAGTTGTTGGCCACGAGATACAGCCTGGCGTCCACGTGGCTTGACGCCTCGATCCCGTTGATCCAGCTGTTGGCGGGTAGCCCGGGGACGCGTCGCTTCAGCTCGGTCCAGGAGCGGCCGTCGTCCGTGGAGCGTTGCAGGTTGCCGTCATCGGTCCCGACGTACAGCACGCCGCGCCGGAAGGGGGACTCCGCAATGACGGTCAGGCCGGGCCAGTACGGGACGCCATCATCGAGCGACAGGGTGCGCTCTGTCGGGCGCTCCCCCATGATCGGCAAGGTGCGCCGATCCGTCCCGGTGGTCCGGTCACCCAGCGCCGTCCAGTGCTCACCGCGGTCGGAGCTTTTCCAGAGGATGTTGGTCCCGGCGTAGAGGGTCCGCGGGTCGTGCCGCGAAAGAATGAAGGGTCCGTCCCAGTTGGCGGGTGCCATGGCGTTGCCGAGCCGCTGTTCGGGCAGGGAGGGGTCGCCCCAGGTGGCCCAGTTACGCCGGGCCGAGATCGCGCCCTCCGGATCGCCCGGGCGGATCGCCGTCCGCTCGCCGGTGACGAGGTCCATCCGCGAGAGGCCCAGGTACTGCGACTCGGTGTAGAGGGTGCGGTGGTCGGTCGTGTCCACCAGGTTCACGAAGCCGTCCCCTCCGCCGGTCTTGATCCAGTCCATGTTGAGGACACCTTCCGACCGGTAGGTGGCCGAGGGACCGGCCCAGCTGCCGTTGTCCTGGAGGCCGCCGTACACCCAATAGGGTTTCCGCATGTCCACGCTGACGCGATAGAACTGGCTCACCGGGAGGTGGGTCATGTAGAGCCAGGTGCGGGCCCGGTCGTAGCTGATCCCCATCCCGCCATCGTCGGCCTTGATGATGTGGTCGGAGTTGGCGGGGTTGATCCAGATGGCGCGATCGTCGCCGTGCAGGGACTGGGGGAGCTGGCGGAAGGTGCGGCCGCAGTCCTCGGACATGGACCAGAAATTCACCATGTAGAGCCGGCAGTCGTCGTTCGGGTCCACCATCGGCTGGGACGCATACATCGGCCGCGGGTTCCAGGTGCCCATGTGCTGCCAGGTCTCGCCCCGGTCCTCCGAGCGATACACGCCGGCCAGCGGCTCCTCGTAGGCGGTCGAGGCGGTGTAGCGGAGCCCCTGTTCCAGGCTGATGTAGACGATGCGGGGATCGGATCGATAGATGGTGATGCCGATCCGGCCGTAGTCGCCCGCGGGCAGGCCCGTGGTGAGTTTCCGCCAGGTGCTGCCGCCATCGGTGGACTTCCAGAGCGCGCTGCCGGGACCGCCGCCGTTGAACCCGAACGGCGTCCGCCGCCGCTGGTAGGAGGCCGCGTACATGATCCGGGGATCACGGGGGTCCATGGCCACATCCACCACCCCGGTGTCCTCATCCACGAACAGGACCAGTTCCCACGTCCGGCCACCATCCTGACTGCGGTAGAGGCCGCGGTCCGGATTGGGGCCCCAGAGATGCCCCATTGCCGCGACATATACCAGGTCCGGGTTGTCGGGATGGAGTACGATCCGTCCCACGTGATGCGACTCCCCCAGACCCATGTTGGTCCAGGTGGCGCCTCCGTCGGCAGACTTGTAGACCCCGTCACCCCAGGAGGTGGATTGGCGGTTGGCCCGTTCACCGCTGCCCAGCCAGACGAGGGACGTGTCACGCTGGTGGAGGACCACGGCCCCGATGGAATGGGTTCCCTCACGGTTGAACTGTGCGGTGAAGGTGACCCCGTTGTTGGTGGTCTTCCACAGCCCCCCGGTGGAGGACGCCGCGTACCAGACGTGCGGCTGGGCCTCGTAGACCGCCACGTCCACGAACCGGCCGCTCATCTGCGCCGGTCCGATGGTCCGGAACGGCAGACCGGCGGTCAGTGCTGCGGCGGGGGTGGGCTGCGCCGACACGCTGGCCGTGCCCGGAAGCACGAGGATGACGGCGATGAGCAGCAGGTGGTGGACGACCGAACGATGGCGGGACATCAGGAGGCTCCGGACAGGGACAGTCCCCGGCGGCAGAATTTTCCGCGGGGCGGATCATGAAGACGATGCGGGTGGTGATGGGTGCTGCTGAAGGATAGGGAACGGCGGGCCCCTCCCGCAAGCATCTCGCCGGCGATCGGGTGATATTTTGAGCCATGACTTCCCTCCCTCATGTCCCTGCCCTCATCGTCGGCGCCGGTCCCATCGGCCTGGCCTGTGCCACCTCGGCCCGCCGCCGCGGCATTGACGCCCTGGTGATCGATGCCGGGGCGATCGCCAATTCGATCGTCAACTACCCGATCGGCATGGTCTTCTTCACCACACCCGAACGCCTGGAGATCGGCGGGCATCCGCTGACCTGTTCAGGCGCCAAGGCCACCCGTGAAGAGGCGCTCAATTACTACCGCGGCGTGGTTCGCGCGGAGGGACTCCGGGTGCGTCCCTACGTGAAACTGGTGGCCGCAGAGCAGCGCGACGGCATCGTGCACTGTCAGCTGCAGTCGCTGCGCGGGACCGAGGCCGTCACCACCAATCGTCTGGTGGTCGCGACCGGGTACTTCGACCAGCCGAACCGGCTCGGTGTCCCCGGGGAGGACCTCCCGCATGTCTCCCACTACTTCGACGAACCGCATCGGACCAGCGGGCTCGATGTGGTGGTGATCGGTGGCAAGAATTCCGCCGTCGAGACCGCCCTGCTCTGTTTCCGCGCCGGCGCGCGCGTGACGCTGGTCTATCGCCGGCCGGAGTTGAAGCCGAGCGTGAAATTCTGGCTCCGCCCGGACTTCGAGAACCGCGTTGCCGCCGGGGAGATCACCGCCCAGCTCGGCAGTGAAGTGCTCGAGATCACCGTCGATGCGGTGGTGATCAGGGACGCAGCCGGCGACGTCCGGCGGATCCCGGCGGACCGTATCTATGCGCTCACCGGCTACCATCCTGATGCCAGCCTGCTCCGCTCGATCGGCGTGGAGCTCACGGAGGAGGACGAGCGGCCCACCCTGGACGCCGACACCCTGGAGACGAACGTCCCGGGGGTATTCCTGGCCGGGAGCGTCACGGCAGGCCGGAATATCTCGGAAGTGTTCATCGAGAATGGACGGTTCGACGGCGAAAAGATCTTCGGCGACGGGGCCAGCCGGAAGTCTGCCGAGGCGCGTTACGCCGGCACGATCCGGCCGCTGGGGGAATGATGAGCCGGCGACCACCCTTGCTCCTGAGCCGCGCCGCGGCGAGCCTTGCGGCCACCACCCTGGTGGCCTGTGGATCCGGCACGGTGGATATCTCCCCCGGCGTGGCCCTGGAACTGGCCGAATACCGTGCGGGAACGATTTCGGAGCTTCGCTACGCCCTCGACCTGGTGATCCCGGAATCCAGGGGAGAGCCGGTCACCGGCACCGTGACCATCCACTTCAATCTCTCGAGCAGGCAGCAACCCCTGGTGCTCGACTTCCGGGCTCCCCCTGAGCAGGTCCGAGCGGTGCACCTGAACGGCGAGCCGGTGGACTACGAGCTCGCCACCGACCATATCCTGATCCCACGGGAGCGGCTGCGGCGG
The DNA here is from genome assembly GCA_046260395.1 of Gemmatimonadales bacterium. Lineage (GTDB taxonomy): Bacteria > Gemmatimonadota > Gemmatimonadetes > Gemmatimonadales > GWC2-71-9 > JAWXBA01. The sequence goes on along the minus strand of JBHEPH010000042.1, from coordinate 585 downwards.
GGCGCCCAGTCGGTGACGGTCGAGTTCGCCAGCTCCGATGATGCCCTGAACCGGCAGGACGACTTCTTTTACGCCCTGTTTGTGCCCGATCGTGCCTCCACCGCCTTCCCCGTGTTTGAGCAGCCGGACCTCAAGGCGCGCTTCACCCTGACCCTGACCGTGCCGGCAGCGTGGAGCGCGCTCAGCAACGGGGCCCTGCTTGAGCGGGACAGCACCGCCGGCACGCGCCATCGGCTCCGCTTCGCCGAGACGGAGCCGATCAGCACCTACCTCTTCACCTTCGCCGCCGGGGCGCTGCGTACCGAGACCGCGGAACGAAACGGCCGGACCTACGTGATGTATCACCGGGAGACGGACACGACCCGTGTGGCACGCAACCGGGACGCGATCTTCGACCTCCACGCCGTCGCCCTCGAGTGGTTGGAGGAGTACACCGGAATCCCCTACCCGTTCGGCAAGTTCGATTTCCTGGCAGTGCCCGCATTCCAGTTCGGGGGTATGGAGCACCCCGGCGCCATCTGGTACCGCGCCGAGTCACTCTTCCTGGATCCGACGGCGAGCCGCGCCCAGGAACTGGGCCGGGCC